>CAZBNG010000031.1:4755-24176 GCA_964493095.1 uncultured Pseudobdellovibrionaceae bacterium | reverse complement strand
TAAGCGATGCGGAGCAAGTAGCCCTTTCCAACAAGGCCCTCGATTTCCTGGACTGGATCGACAACAACACGGCATCTGCCGGCTGGAACAACTTTGTCACAATGGAAAATGCGTCTGATGAGGAAAAAGTCGCCCTTATCTACCTGACACGCACCTATCAACAGTTGGGCATGACCGCCGAAGGCACATGGAAAGGCTTTTATCAAAGCTTTGTCAGCCCTGAAAACGTCGCGCTTCTGGGCGGCTCACTTGCAGCAGGTTTCTTTACCGGCGGATTTTCAATTCCCGTTGGGCTCGGCACCGTTGCAACAAGAATGGTTGCCAGCCGGGGCGCGCTGGGCCTGCTATCGCGGGCGGCCACCAGCACTCTGGGAAGAACGCTGATTGCCAGCGGTATGGATGCTTCTCTGGGTGCCGCCCTGCATACGGCTTCTCTTGAATCCATAGAAAGCAGCACGGGCCATAAACAATTCCGCTGGGGCAACGTTGCAACAGGCGCCGCCTGGGGATTTGGGATGGGCGTAGTTCTGGGCGGCACGTTCTTTGTGGGCGGTAAGGGATTAAGACGCATCTTCCGCAGCGGCGCCGAATCCAAAATGGTGACAGAAGCCTTCGCCCCGTTAAGAGAACACGTCAATTCTATGATCACCGAGGGCTCCCCGGTACATGCGCTTAACAGTTTCAAGCAAAAAACAGCGGAAACGATCCGCCGCATCGAAAACGGCCAGTTTTCCCATGAGAATCTGCGCGAAGCGCTGTTGGGACAACGCCGGGAATATACGGAAATAACAAGGGCCTTCCGCAACGAAATCAGGGAACTTAAGACCAAGCTTTCCGCCTTCCGGGCCAAAACGGAAGAACCAGCCTTCCGGAGCGAACTAAGCAAAGCGGAAATCGAGGCGATGGAAAAACAGGCCGCGGAGCTTGAGACACAAATCGCATCGCTGCAGGATGAATGGAAAACGATGCGCCATGCGCTTTCACGCCCCCTCAAAGACCTGCGGGCTCTGGCCGATGTTGTAGAAACAGAGGGCTCCACTCCCCGCGTCATATCTGGCTTGCTGCGTGATATTGTGCATATTACCGACGAAACCAGCGCCCGGATGGACAGCGCGCTGGGCATCGAAAACAGGGTACCTTTCTTCGATCTTCCGCTTCCCGACCTGTTTGCTTCTGTTGGCAGGCGCTTGGAGTTTCTGGCAACTGACCTCTATTCTCCCGTAAAAAATATTCGTGATTCCAGCGTTGCGCTGGAAAAAGCCGCAATGTTTTTCTCAGAAGGCCGTTATAACGCCTCTGAAATTACCGAGCATTTGAATTTTATAAAAGAAAACATTTTCCCTTCTACCAACCGGGCGTTCAATTCCGAAATCCGTTCTTTGGAAAACGAAATAGCCACCCTTAAGGCAAAAACGAATGACCCTGGCTTTAGAACAGGATTAAGTGATGAGGACATTGCCTCCACAGAAGCGATGATCCGCGGCCTCGAAGAACAGGCTAATTCCTTAAAATCATACTGGGGACCGGTATCGGAGAATTTCCCCGCTGCCGTTAAAGCTTTCGAAGACGCAGTAGCCAGCGGCGAAAGCAACGAACTTCTCTCACAACGGCTTCGCTCCATTTCACAGATGGTCGATGAGGCCAGCACGCGGATCGACCACGCGCTAAACGCTGCCGAGCGTATGGATGTGCCAGAGGCAGGCGCTGCCACGACGCGCACCGCTGCCGGACCGGAAGCTCCTCACGCTACCGGGGAGCCTGCCGCCGCGACCGCACATGATGCTCCCCCCGCGACAAGAACAGGGGATGAAACAACGGGCTCCGGATCCGCAGCCGCCGAAGAAGGCGTTACGCCGCCACGTGCGCGCGCTGCCGCGCCGACGCTCAATCCCGCCGGCGAGATTGCCACGCTGGTGCTTTCAAACCTGCTTCCCGGCCTGAGCAAAAGCGAAAGAAACGCTCTTATCAAAATTGTTAAGGTTCTGGGCGAAGATTTCTCCGAGAAACTGGCTCACGGCAAAGTTAATGACTGGTACGCCGATGCCCTGATGAACGTGGACGAGCTTAAAACCAAAGGCGCTATGAACCTGCTGCAGGATAAAAGGTTTGGCAATGCGCTCGAAACCCTCGGCAACCTGTCTGCGAAAAACAAAAAATTCTTTTCTACCTTTGTCGATAATGCAGAGGGCGCCCTTACATCCGGCAACAGGTATGAGGGCGGCACCCTAAGCGATCTGGCGAAAGGAAACCCGGCCCTGAAAAAATTGGTCGAAGCGGGCGATGCGAAATGGGGCCGCGCAACGACAAAAGACAATCCGGACGCGCCCGCCTTCACGGACAGAAGCGCCGCAAACGAAACCATTATCGGCGCTCCCCCGGCATCTCCGATGATGCCTAACGGCGCGGGCGGACCCGGATCCATCAACGTTAGTTCATCAGGTTCCGGCAACACGATCAACATCAATTACGGCGTCGGCCCTTCTGCTCCCGGCGCCGCTACGCCCGGCACGGTACACGCACCGCATGAAGCACCGTCATCCGCAGCAGCCGATGCGGCGGGTGATGCTGCATCTCATGCTGAAGCCCCGCGCCCGCCCCGCGCGGAAGGTCCAACGGTCAGGGTCGGGGAAAACGCAAAACGCGCAGCAGAACAACAACGTCAAAATGCCGGATCAAACAGGGAAGGCGCGGACACACTTGTTGGCGCCATGGAAGAACGCGTGGCAACGATGTCGCCCGAGGAAATAGAAGCGCGGCGCGCAAAACTGGCAAGAGAAGACGGCACCATTATGCAGCCCTTCCGCCGCCCGAGAAACGCAAGGGGCGCTGGCGGCCATGCCAATAACCCCGGTCCCAATCCCGGCCCGAATCCAGGCAATGCCCACGGCGGCGGAAACAACCCCGGAAATCCGGGCGGCCCTGCAACCCCCACCCCTCCCGGCGGCGGTGCTGGTGGTGCGGCAGGTGGTCAGAATGCTGGAAATATTGAAAAGGTAATTCCTCTGCCAGCCACAAGTTGGTGGCATACTGTCTTTAATAAATATAGAAACCCGCTGATATGGCTCGATTCAAATCTATGGGCAGGAAGCAAGCGTAACCCTGCCGATTCTTTACCCAATGACTTGGCACGAGGAAAATTTATTTATCCCGTAATCGAGGCCATAGATAAACGTATTCTGGACCACAAATTCCCGAATATGACGAAAGAGCTTTACAACTCTTTAAATGAAATTGCCGCCAAACTTGAAGCCAGCGAAATTGATGTGGCCACCGCCAAGGCACAGAGCATCAGCACAATCCAAACCTTTATGACGCGCAACAAGACCGGGATGGAGACTTTTTCAAAATCCCTCGATCCAATCCTCAGGGAGTTGCAGTTTGAAAGAGACGTCGCACAGATTATAACCGATGCACGGAAAAGTCTGGTTGATGCTGACGATGTAGACGTTAAGCTCGGCGCCGGTAAAAGCGTATTTAAACCCTCCACACAAGCAAAGCAACAAGCCGAAGCAAGCATACAACAATTCGAAGCCGGCACTCATATTAGCCTATCTCAGGAAACAAAAGATTCTATTGTTAATAACGCTGCCGGGAAGAAAGTTTTTGATCTTCTCAGGGGATATGTCAACGACACTGGATATAAATTCACCTCAGACCAAATAGGTACACTTGTAGAAACTGCGGCGACAGGGGGTAAACACAAATTCCATCTGGAAGTACGGCAAGCCGAAGCCATGATCCGTTATGTTGGCAAGCTGAAGCAAAGCGCTGCAGAGCTCAGCGATCCCGCTTTCAAGTTCGTAGAAAACTTTGAAAAAGAATTCGACCGTTATACGGGAAAAAGTGGCGGTAATGCCGTTGTTGCGGAATTCATCAGAACGGATATCGAAAAACTTTCCAGACTCGGAACACAAGCCAGGATGCGCGTTGCAGACCAGGGGCTTAATAACTGGAAAGACATTGCACCAGGAATCCCTATTATAGGAAAGGCCTTTAGCGGACTGCAAGCCCGCAGGAATTTCAAACTCGAGGATACAGAGGCATTGTTCCGCCAGTTTGACATTGGCTACTACAACAGTTTCAAAAGAACGGCAGAGATTGTAAAAAATGATGACCAGCCAAACTCCGAGCGCTGGGACATACAAATTGAGAAATTCGATCTTAAAAATGGGACAGCAGAACAATTAGCTGAACTGGTTAAAAACGGCTACCGTGCCGGGGAAGAATGGGAAACATTATATGCTCTTCGTCAGCTTATGCGCAGAACGGGACGTGGAGATGACACCATCCCTCAAGACTTTACAGCGCGAATAAAGAACAAACCTAACAGCGAAGCTGACGATAGCGTAGCTTTTGATCCTCATTACAGCGAGTTTGTTAAAAGCGCGACCTCCATTGCTGCCACCATTAAACACAATCACCAAAAATACGGCCAACGCCACGTTCTGCAAATGTATGCCGATGGCACTTTTCACCCAAGGATCGCACGACGATTCCCGGGAACCGGCCCACTTTCAACGCCGTTTAACGATACATTCTGGGTTAATCCTGTCTATAAATTTAAAATGCGGCAACTCGCCCGAATTGCAGGGGGGACCGTTGAATTTGTGGACAAGGAGAATGGTAAACCCGAAACTAAATGGAAATTTATTCCCGATGTCCCAGAAGGCACCAAAACTCTTGGAAAAATCAAACACCATGTCTGGGAAAGAGCTGTTAAATGGCCTTTACGGGTAATCTGGAATGTAAGCACCCTTCCCGCCTATCCAGGATATGTTGCTACAAAATACATATTCTCAAGCCGCAAATTTCAAACTGCCTCAGGCGTTATGTTAGGTGGCGGCCTGGCACTTGCCGGGGCCGAAGAAGGATTGGAACATCTTATTGGGCCTGACACCTGGTTTACAGATAGTGACAGCAACCTGATATTTCCCAAAGCCATTCCGGTAATAGGCGGAGCTGACATGGATATTGGTTCACGTTTTGGGGTCGGCGGCGCTTTAACAGCCGTAGATTATGCCATTGCCCCAATCAGATGGAACCTAAGCGCTTTTAAATGGGGAACAAATCTTGTCTTGGGAACGGACAGCATTCTGGGCACAGGTCTGCAGCCCGAAGATTTCAGTCTGGATAAAGGATTTAAAGGATATTTCGATCCCATAGGCTGGAATAAAAAATACATTGGAGACAGGGGAGACGATCAAGCCGCAGCGGCGACATCCTTACAAACCCCGAAACCACCCCCCGATGACGCGGGTACAGGCCCCGGTAGCTCAGGCCCCGGTAGCTCAGGTCCCGGCAGCTCAGGCCCCGGTAGCTCAGGCCCCGGCAGCTCAGGCCCCGGCAACTCAGGCCCCGGTAGCTCAGGCCCCGGCGGTACGGGTGGCACGGGAGGAACAGGCGGCACAAGCACAACGGCTTACACCGGCGATCCGGCAGCGGCGGCGGCACAGCTGATTATAGACAACACGGCCATCATCGATACGCTGGTTCCGAAAATCCAGGCCATTAAATCCCACGAAGAAGTGGCTGGCATCATGAACGCGGCAGACGCCAAGTTGCAAAGCCAGCTGTTCACAAAAGAAGACATGCTCAAAATGCTGGCCAAAACCCGTGCGGAAGTTCAGAAGGGCAAGCACGCCAACATGACGCAGGTTACCTCCCTGCAAACTGCCTACAACACTTACATGAGTGTCCACGCCGCAAGAGATCAGGCCATGAGCGCAGGGGAATCGATTATCGATTACCTGACACCCGATGAATTCAAGGGCGGCGCTCTGCAAGGTCCTTTCAATCATATGGCCGCCTGGGCAAAGAGCGCCCTGGGCGATGTGGGAGGCACAATCGTCGATATCTTTAACGATATGAAGACTCCCAACGGCTCTATGGGCGCCTGGGGACCGCTGCTGCTGAAACTTGGAGCCGGTCTTTTAGCGGCGGTAACCTTCCTGGGACCGCTTTCAGCATGGGTAACAGACCGACTCTGGGTCGGAAAAATCCCGCTGGTTGGAACTCTTGCCCGTGCTGCGCTGACCGTTGCCGGCGCGCTGTTTACCGGAAAAATGATGGGCAACTGGCTCGGTCAGGGTACAGGCCAACATTCCATGATTGGCGGCCAGGCAAACGACAATCTCGAAGGCGGTGAAGGCAACGATAAACTTGAAGGCGGCGACGAAGACGCAGGGCCGGACAAAGCCGCCGGCGGCCAGGCCGAAGACACTCTCGAAACCCCCGCCGTGGCGAATTTCACGGGGCATGACGGTGGCATGAAAGAGGTCGTGGTGCTGCAGGGTAACAGCGCCGAAGGCGCCGCTCTGGCCCAGATTATGAACCCGTCCAACGACACCGCACCGCGCACCAGCGAGGCAACGGGCGCCCGCACGGACTGCGTGGCACAAGGCTCCTGCAGCTTCGTATCGCCCACCCTTATCAACGCCGTGGCCACTACAGGCTTCCGTCATATGCCCAAAGGCGCAGCCGGTAACGATGACGATGAAGAACCGCAAAAACTCGAAGCTGTTCCCAACGAGGGCGGCAATAGCAACATTGTCGTTCTTGCCGACCACAGACTCAAACAAGCGACCCCCGTCCTTAACTACCGCCGTGACATTCTGGGCTTAGATCAGGAAGACGACCTGCCGGAAGTTGTACTGGGCTAAGGCGCTGGCGAACCTAACTCTTTATCCTTTTCAAGCTAAATGGTATGATTCGGTGTGGGAAGCCGTGTCTTCGCGCTCCCGCTGGCTTGTTAAAACACACCTCTCATGCCGTTTCAGGCGTTCATACAATGGCAGATAACGAAAAAGACGAGAAAACCAGCATTAAATCGGCCTTTGCGCCGGGAACGCCCACACCGGCCGGAAAGAGGGCGCTGGAGCCTTTGTTCCTCCCCGACGAACTGGACCTGTTTGTGAACAAGGTCACCCTGGAGGCGTATATTTTCCACGGAAAACCCGTAGAGCAGGATATCGAGCGCCTCGAATACGACCCGGAAGACCACAGCATTACGGTGGTGAAAAAAGACGGCAAGCTGATGGATCTGGGGGTAAAAGTGCAATGGCTGGTGCGCCCTTATTTCACAAAAGCCAAGGAAATCAGCATCGTACAGACCAAAGACGGAGAGGCTATTGAAGGCTTTATCGTGCCTCTTGTGCATAAAAGCGCAAAATAGTGTATAAACATAGCTATGGACGACATACAGCCGGAAAACATTAAAAGCGAAACCATAGACCGTCCGCCTGTCGGTACGCTGGTCGACTTTGTCGAAGGCGTTGATGAAAACAATCCTCTGGATATAGAAATCGGCGTCAACAACGAAGGGCGCGTTGTCGTTTTTCACGATAAAAGATTCAAAAAAGAACTAAGCTGGTTTGAATATGAAATTTCTTCCAGCAAGCTGGACTTCATTCTGGATGATGGCCAAATCCGCGATGCAGGGATGAAAATCGCGCCGCAAATTTCCAAACATATGCAGAATAGTTACCAAATCTTAACTGTTTTCATGGACAATAATACTGGAGAAGCGATTGAAGGAAGATACGTTCCGCTAATCATACACCGTATCTAGGCAACAGACGCTTTTTAAAGAAAACAATAAAAAGGTATAGTTCATGGCACTAAGCAATTCCGGCGATTTATCAAATCAATTCGCGCAAAGAGCGCTTTTCCATGTTGACGGGGCCATCACCCATGCGGAGCCGCGTAGTGCGGCCTTAGACGTCAGCCCTTCAAGACTCAGCATATCAAGCAGCCCGTCTGACGAGCCGGGGCTCAAAGCCGAAACTTTAGATTTTTCCTAACCGCACCAGACATCGCTAATCACACCGTCATCCAGCCTGATATTGATACGCCCCTGAACGGGCATTTCCCGGCCCAGGTCTTGATATTTGATAATGCGGTAAGGCCGCTCCAGCGCCTCCAGATCCGTATCCTCCACACGCTTTCCCACCCAGTCGCGAAAATCGCAAAATGAAGCCGCTGAACGGTTGATTTCCTGCGGTTCGGCTTTTTTCTCCTGCACGATATTACGCGCCAGCACCATCGCGGCAAATGCCAGAACGAGAGGAAGCAGGTATACGGTCCAGCGGGTAACGGGGTCGCTGCCCGGCGCGGCGAAATTCAGCTCGTCTTTGGGAGGGGTTTTACGTTCCGGCGGATCTTTGTCGTCGCTCATGCTTATTTGTGTATCAGAGGATTGAATTTCCCGCAATCTGTGTCTATTGATTATCGGCCATGACAAAAGAGTTAAAGCACATACGCAACTTCGCGATTATCGCCCATATCGACCACGGGAAATCTACCTTGGCCGACCGCCTGATTCAAACCTGCGGCGGGCTGGAAGAACGCGAGATGACCGAGCAGGTGCTGGACAACACCGATATCGAGCGCGAGCGCGGCATCACCATCAAGGCGCAGACCGTGCGCCTTGCCTATAAGGCCAAGGACGGCATTGAATACCAGCTCAACCTGATGGATACGCCCGGCCACGTGGATTTTTCCTACGAAGTGTCCCGTTCCCTGGCTTCGTGCGAGGGCTCTTTGCTGGTCGTGGATTCGACGCAGGGGGTGGAGGCGCAAACACTGGCCAACGTTTATCAGGCGCTGGACAACAATCATGAAATCGTGCCGGTGATCAATAAAATCGACCTGCCCGCCGCCGATATTGAGGCCGCCAGACGCGATATCGAAGACGTAATCGGGCTGGACGCCAGCGATGCCATCCCCTGCTCCGGCAAAACGGGTGCGGGCATCCCCGATCTGCTTGAAGCCATCGTCACCCGCCTGCCTTCCCCCATAGATCATAAAGGGGACGGAGTGAGTCACTCCGTCCCCAATTCCGCAGAGAAACCGACCAAGGCCCTGCTGGTGGATAGCTGGTACGACACCTATCTGGGCGTTGTCGTGCTGGTGCGCGTGATAGACGGTTACCTGCGCAAGGGCCAGAAAATCAAGTTCATGAGCAACGGGCGGACCCGCGAGATCGACCGCGTCGGTATGTTCACGCCCAAGCACGTTTTGCTGGACGAACTCGGCCCCGGCGAAATGGGCTTTATCACCGCTTCCATTAAAGACATCAGCGAAACCAATGTCGGGGATACGATTACCGATGACAAAAAACCCTGCGCTGAAAAGCTGCCCGGTTTTAAACCCTCCATCCCGATGGTGTTTTGCTCCTTCTACCCGGCGGATGCGGGGGATTTCGACAAGCTGCGCGACTCGCTTGGCAAGGTGCGCCTGAACGACGCCTCGCTGCATTTTGAAATGGAAACATCGCAGGCCCTCGGGCTTGGTTTCCGCTGCGGCTTCCTCGGGCTGCTGCACATGGAAATCATACAGGAACGGCTGGAGCGCGAGTTCGATCTCGACCTCATCCCCACCGCGCCGAGCGTGGTTTATAAAATTAATCTGACCAGCGGCAAACAGATCGATCTTTACAACCCCGTTGATATGCCCGACGTTGTAAAAATCAACTCTATCGAGGAGCCGTGGATCAAGGCGACCATCCTCGTGCCCGATGAATATCTTGGCGGCCTGCTGCAACTGTGCCAGGACCGCCGCGGCGTGCAACTCGATCTGACCTATGCCGGCGGGCGCGCCATGCTGGTTTACCGCCTGCCGCTCAACGAGGTGGTGTTTGATTTCTACGACCGCCTGAAATCCATCTCCAAGGGCTACGCCAGCTTTGACTACGAGTTGGACGGTTATGGCGAGAACGACCTTGTGAAGCTGGAAATCCGCGTCAACGACGAGCCCGTGGACGCGCTGGCCATGATCGTCCACCGCGCCAGCGCCGAATACCGCGGCCGCCAGATGTGCGAGAGACTCAAAGATCTTATCCCCCGCCAGATGTTCAAAATCGCCATTCAGGCGGCCATCGGCGGCAAGATCATCGCGCGGGAAAACGTCTCGGCCCTGCGAAAGGACGTGACCGCGAAATGTTACGGCGGCGATATCACGCGGAAGAAAAAGCTGCTGGAAAAGCAGAAAAAGGGCAAAGCCAAGATGCGCCAGTACGGCAATGTCGAAATCCCGCAATCAGCCTTTATCGCTGCGCTTAAGATGGGGGATGAATAAACGGGCCTTACGCGGCCTTTTGTTCCCCGGAAAGAGCCAGCCATGCCCGTGCCTGATCAGCTTCATCAAGGCTAAAAACCCGCACTTCGGCCGGGATCATCCATGCAAAAAACGCGGTCATATTTTTGACCCAAATCTCATCCGTTACCAGCGCGATTTTGGAAAAGTCCGTCCAGTGTGAAAGACCAAATTTGGTATCATCCCACATCACGGCCAGCTCCATGCTGTCAAAATCACTTATATGGAACAGAAAATTTATCTTCTCATGGTGTTCCAGCCCCTTTTCAACAGCAGGAATAACGTTATGAATATAATCTTCGTGTGTAATTTTTCCTTTCGCGGCAATACCTACAACCCCGTCAGGAAGATCTTTGATAATTTCCATCATGGCTTTCACCCTTTGTGTTTTGTGTAAGATGCCCAAAACTAGCACGATAATTTATCAACGTCCAATTTTGAGCAGTGAAAGAGGGAGGGGAGGGGAAGGCATAAGTCATGGCTTTGTCCCTCCTCAAAATGAGGGATGAATAAACAGTTTTTTATAGACAACTCACACACAAACATTTATATGTAACAAAAACCATAAAACTATTACATATAAAACCCTGAATGTAAGAAAATAATGAAAATCGAAGAATTTATATCCGGCGTATATAAACAACAATACCAATATAAAAGCTTTAGCCCCACCCCTGTAAACCAAGAATGGACCTGGGAGGACCCAGTCATAAACACCCTTTTGGAAAAGGCGACACAGGAAATCAGCGAACTCAACGCCTTTTCCTACATCGTCCCAAACATTGATATGTTTATATCAATGCACATTACAAAAGAGGCGAACACCTCCAGCCGGATTGAAGGCACTCAGACCAATATGGAAGACGCCATCAAGGACATCGATCAGATCGCTCCGGAAAAACGGGACGACTGGCAGGAAGTGCAAAATTATATTGAAGCAATGAACTACGCCTTAAAAGAACTCGAAAAACTCCCCATATCTTCGCGTCTCATTACACAAACGCACAATTTGCTGTTACAAAGCGTACGCGGCCAGAATAAAGGGCCGGGAGAATTCAGGCGTTCTCAGAACTGGATTGGAGGAACGTCAATAAACAGCGCTGTTTTCATTCCGCCCATACATGAAGAAGTGGAAAGCTTAATGGGTGATCTAGAGAACTTTTTACACAATGAAAACATACATGTTCCCTATCTTATCCGCATAGCTATAGCCCATTATCAATTTGAAACCATACACCCCTTTCAGGACGGAAATGGGCGCATAGGGCGGTTGTTAATCACGCTTTATCTGGTTAACAAAGGCTTCCTTAACAAGCCTTCGCTTTACTTATCGGATTATCTGGAAAAGAATAAAGGAGCATATTACGATGCCCTTACAACGGTAAGATCGTCACATAACCTGGCCCACTGGATAAAATTTTTTCTAACTGCCATTATTGCAACTGCTGAAAAAGGGAAGAGCACCTTTCAACAACTTTTGGAACTGAAAAATCAGACCGATCAGACAATTATTCAGCTTGGCCAAAGAGCGGAAAAAGCAAGAATTCTCATCAACCGGCTCTATAAACGTCCGGCAATTACTGTAAACGGAGCGCGTTCTATATTAAATTTAAAATCACACCAAGCCGCCAACAGCTTGATAAAAGAACTGGAAAAACAGAATATTCTAATAGAAGTAACGAACCAGAAAAGAAACAAAATTTATGTCTTTGAACGTTATCTAGCGTTGTTCAGGGATTAATAATAATCTACTAACGAGAGGAGAGTTTTATGAATATAACCAGATTTTTCTTATCCTTTATTTTAATTACAGCCCTGTCCCTGCCCATAGCTGCGGCACGCGCGCAAACGCAAGACCCGCTGCTTTCCCTTCCCGAGGGGCAGGTGATTTTGAGCATCTCCGCCACCGAGCGCAAAGAGGTCGCACAGAACCTGCTGGTCGGCACACTCTCTTACGTGGTGACCAACCGCGATGCCGGCGTCGTGCAAAACGATATCAATACCGTGATGGCCCGGGCGGTGGAAATTGCCAAAAAGCAGGATAAGGTCAAGATCAGCACAGGCGCCTACCAGGTTTACGAGACCACCGTGCAGCGCACGGAGGAACGCGTCTGGCGGGGCGAGCAGAGCCTGACGCTTAAATCCGGCGATACGAAGGCGCTGTTGGACCTCGCCGGGGAGCTGCAAAAACTTGGCCTGACGATGAACGGCCTGTCCTACACGCTTGACCCGGAAACAGCGGTAAAAGTGCAGGACAGCCTGATGGAATCCGCGCTGAAACAGTTGCAGGAGCGCGCAAACCGCGCCGCCGCCGCGCTGGGGAAATCCGGCGCCGATCTGCGTGATGTGAGCGTGCAGAGCGATAACATGCCCTACCCCAGGCCCTATATGCCCCGCGCTGCAAAAATGGAAACCATGGCCATGGACATGGCCGCGCCCGTGGCCGAAGCCGGGGAAACCACCATCACCCTGACCGTATCGGCGCGCGCCATCCTCAAGCCGTAACGGGATAAACGGCCTGATGCGTGAGCGTTTTACACTTCTGGACGGCGGCATGGGACGGGAGCTTGAGCGGATCGGCGCGCCGTTCCGCCAGCCGGAATGGTCGGCCCTTGCCCTGATGGAATCCCCCGCGCATGTGTTGCAGGCCCACCGCAATTTCATCGAAGCCGGGGCGGATGTGATTACCACCAACGCCTACGCGGTTGTTCCCTTCCACATCGGGGAAGAGCGTTTCCGCGACCAGGGCTTCGCCCTTGCCCGCACAGCAGCAAAGCTGGCACGCGAGGCAGCGGAGAGCGCGGGGCGCCCCGTCAAGGTGGCCGGATGCCTGCCGCCGCTATTTGGCTCCTACCGTCCCGATTTATTCGATCCGGCGCGGGCGGAAAACCTGCTGCAAACCCTGATCGAAGCACAGGAACCTTACGTTGATTTGTGGCTGGGTGAAACGCTCTCTTCGCTGCCGGAGGCGGAGATCGTCACACAGGCTTTAAAGAGCGATTCCAAAGAATTATGGCTCTCTTTTAACCTCAAGGAAAAGCTGGAGGCAGGGCAACCCGCACAATTGCGCTCGCTGGAAACCGTTGCGCATCTCATGGATTTTATCGACGGCACAAAAGCGCGGGCGCTTCTTCTGAACTGCAACACGCCGGAGGACACGCTCATCGCCCTGCGCGAGATTGCCACCCGCGCGCCCGGCATCCCGTTTGGCGCCTATGCAAATACATTTGCCCCGGTACGCGAAGCCGTAGCGTCCAATGAAGGGCTGAACGCCGCGCGCGACGACCTGATCCCCAATTGCTACATAACCCATGCCCGGCTATGGCTGGATATGGGGGCAAGCATTATCGGCGGGTGCTGCGGTATCGGCCCGGAACACATCAAAGCGCTGCACGGTTTATAAAACTTGCCACCGCGCCCGCTCCTGTGGGAGGGTATGTCATGAACAGCGATCATGCCGAAACAAAAGAGCAAAGCGCGGAGCATCATGACGCCGCCCCGGCCTCCGATGCCGAATTCTCCGAAGCGCTGGAAAAAATACTCTCAAAAGCCGAAGCCATGCGCATCCGTCACATGCGCATCTATCAAAAACGTGATTTAGCGGCCGTACTCTTCATGCTGTTTTGCGCCGTCTTTGGGGGAGCGGCTTTCGGCTGGAGTTTCCTGGTCAAACAAAATCTCTACAAGGCCTTTCTTGCGCTGATCGGTGCCATTGCCGCACCTTTCTTGTTTTATTTATGGGCCCACCGGCCGGTCATTGCCTATCGAAAATCCTATAAGACAAAAGTCGTGCCCGCTATCGCCAGGGCGCTGGGCAACCTGAAATATCACCCGAAACGCGGCGTCAGCGAGCAATTTCTGAACCAGTCGGGCATCGTGCCGGCCCATAAGGATTACCGGGCCGAGGATTGTTTCGTAGGCCGCTACAAGGGGGTCAAGGTCATCATGTCCGAAGCGCGCCTGACAGACAGGAAGAACCCGGAAGAACTCGTATTTGACGGCATTTTTACATTGCTTGAAGTTCCCGGCGAACGTTTCAAGGGCCGCACGGTCATCACCAACGACAAAATACTTGCCGCCGCCCTCGGGGAAAGAAACGGACTGGAATACCGGAATACTGAAGATTTTCATATATTCTCCAACAGGCCGGAAAACCTGTCAGACCTGGCGGCGGAACCGCTTCTGAAAGAGCTTTGGGAAATATCCTCAACCTTTGGAAACGTGCCCGTTCGCGCCGTATTTTTCGGTGGAAAGTACCTGTTTATAACCGTTCCCTGCGCCCAGGACCTGTTCGAGCCTTCGCACATCAACGTTCCTATTGCCTCACATGAGGACGCCCTGCGCCGAAAAAAGGAGCTGCAACTCATACTTTCGATTATCGATGTCCTGGAGCTCTATAAAAATGGATAAAATTGTGGCATAGTTTATCAAACGTGCCCGGGCATCGTTTTTCCTTTCTAACGTTTTTTTAGTATTCTCAGGTAAATTTCGTATAATTGCCTTCAGCTTTTCAGGGCCTTTCGACAGGATCTCACATGACCGAAAAAACCGCCAAACAAGCGCAACAGGACAACAACCATGACGGTTTTACCGCCGTCGAGCATATCGCCACCCAGCTCGCCGCGATTGAAACCTTCATCGCGCGGCGCTTCGATGAAATCTCCATGGAAATCAACGCAACCTCGCAACAGGTGGACATGGCCGAGGAAGGCATCATCAACCGTTTCACGGAAATCCTGGAGGTCTTAAGCGCGATCTCCTATTCCGGTGACGGCACGACCCCGGCCAATGCGGGGGTGGAGCTCGATGCCGTTGTCGACATGACGGAGGAAGCCGCCAATAAAATTATCGACGCCGCCACGCGCATCAGCGCCCTGACCAAGGACAAAAGGGCATGGAAAACGCCCGAAGCGCGGGAAAAATCGCTGCAAAACATAAACCGGGACGTTGACGAGGTTATCCTTGCCTGTTCCTTCCAGGACATAACCGGCCAGCGCATCCGCAAAACCCTTGATAACCTCAAGCATATCGAGGAGCGGCTCAGCACAACGCTGAACCGCCTTGGTATTTCCATCACGCCGCCCGATCCCGGTGAAACGAAGATGGTGGCCGCCAGCCAGGAAGATATCGATGCCCTGTTCGGTTCTCAGGACGGCGAAAAGGGCGCTTAATTCCCGGATCTATAACCAACCGTTATTATGCTCCCTTCCCCCATGCCATCGTGAAAGCGTTCCCGTGGCCGCCCCGAAGGCGGCAGCCCCGGACAATTCAGCGCAAAATTCAAAAAACGGTCTTTTCTGACTAATTCCAAGGCCCCAGCCCCCTTATAAATTTTGAAAAAGCCCCCTGAAAACAGGGGGTTTTCTTTTTGGAGCAGAAGTAATCATGAAATATCTAAAATTTTACACAAATACAATCAAATAAAATTTTATGTATAGTTAAATAGATATTTACCCCGACTTCATAAGATGAAGTCAAACGGGGTAAACATGATAAACAATACTTCTTTTGATAAAAGAAAATATGAAGTAAAAGGGGCTTTAACTGCACTACTAAAGCAATTAAACGCCCTGCCCGCCGACCCGGCGCGTCCCGCCCAAAAAGGCCCTCATTTCCTCTACAAAAACGACAACATCAAGCTGGCAGGCGACCATGACGGCATGTGGGGCGAAATGCTCCTCCAGCATTTTATGAGCGCCGCCCTTCCCGCAGGCGTTTCCAACGACAACGGCCTGCCGGGCGCGATGGCCGCCGTGGGTGCGGATGATATTGCGGATATCGTCAGCGACTATCTCGAAGACAGGTGCGAGCAGGAAAAACGCGGCAAGGGCACGTACGGGCTGGGTGAACACAAAACCATTTGCAACATGTTTAACAACGCGCCTTGCGATGCCGAAAACGCCTATAAAGCCTCGCTGCCGCTGCGCATGCAAATAGAGAAAAGCCTGGCAGCTTATGCGCGGGAGCTGGAAACCCTGCAACTGGCCGCGTAATTTTCACCGCCGCCAGAAATCCCCTGTTTATTCTGCGCCAAAGCAGGTTATAATACTGAAGGGAATAAGAAATAACCCGCCTTGTAACCCAGCGCGACGACACGGATCGGACATGATCGAATTTGAAACATCACTTCTACGGGAAAGGTTCACCATCCGGGAGCCGGATTCCGATGAAAAAAAATCCAAACCCGCCTTCGTGGCCCTGAGCAACCGTATGGTGATCCCCCTTGTCGGGGAAAACGGCATTGTCGCCGAAACTTTTGTTGTGCGCACCCAGAGCATGCATACCTGTGTGCGGATGGCGGCGCGCATCATTCAGGCGTTCGACCGCGGCGGCGTGCTGCTCAGCCGCCAGCAACCCTTCGACTGGGACGAGTGCTGGGAAGGCGTTATCAAGGATTACGACCAGACCTATCACCCCGAACTCTGGGCCGCGATTTATGCCGAAGGCAAGCTCGTCTATCAGTGGGGCAAGCATCATCCGCTGCTGGACATGATCGAGAAATGCGAACACACCAACGAGGATCATTACGATAACTCCGTACGCATCGCCGAGGAAACTTTCAAAAAGACCGGCAAGGACATTAAACTGAATTACAACTGCAACGTGGCGATGGTGGTGAATTTCGAAGAAGATCAAGGCAAATGCGCCTTCATCCTGCGCCGCGCCCACCGCACCTCAACGTTTAACTTTACCGCCATGCGCGGCGACGGCCCACCCGTTAACATCGCCCAATGCCTGAGCGCCGGGGCCGCGCTGCTGGAAGGCATCCAGCTTTCCTTCCTGATCGGCATGAACAACGAAAAAATCCTGCGCGAAATCATTCCCAAGGACTCCGCAGAGGAAAAACAGACCAAAGCCGCGCGCAAGCGCCTGGGCGCGCTGAGTGCCGAAGTCAACGCACTGGAAAACGTCTACGAAGTCCGCTACCGCCCCGAACGCCCCGAGTTCCAGGAAATCGTCGAGGATTCGGAGAAAAAGGCCCGCCGCCTGCTCGGCCCGCGCCCGCTGCAACAGGACACAGAGTAACAAAAAAGGCACCCTCTGGTGCCTTTTTCATTTTCATCATAAGCCCCTAAGCCGCCAGTTGCCGCAGAACGTAATGCAGGATGCCGCCGTTGCGGTAATACTCCACCTCATCCAGCGTATCGATCCGGCATAAAAGCGTCACATCACTCGATGTGCCGTCCGCGTAATGCACGGTCATCACCACGTCCTGCTGCGGCTTGATATCCCCGGCAATGCCCTTGATATCGAATGTCTCCGCGCCCGTCAGTTTCAAACTGGCACGATCGTCACCCGGTTTGAACTGCAGCGGCATAACGCCCATGCCGACAAGGTTGGAGCGGTGAATACGCTCGAAACTCTCCGCCACCACGGCCTTAACGCCCAAAAGGCGCGTACCTTTGGCCGCCCAGTCGCGGGAGGACCCCGTGCCGTACTCTTTCCCGGCAATCACCACCAGCGGCGTTCCCGCCTCGCGGTATTTCATGGCCGCATCGTAAATGCTCATCTGCTCGCCGCCGGGCACGTATTTGGTGTAGCCGCCCTCCACGCCGTCCAGCATCTCGTTCCTGATGCGGATATTGGCAAAGGTGCCGCGCGTCATCACGCGGTCGTTGCCCCGGCGTGAGCCGTAGGAGTTGAAATCCACCGGCTTTACGTCGTGCTTGACCAGATATTCCCCGGCGGGACCATCCTTCTTGATCGCCCCGGCGGGGGAAATGTGGTCGGTTGTCACGGAATCCCCCAGTATGGCCAGCGCATAAGCCCCTTCGATATCCGACGTATCGGCGGGCGTGGTGTTCATTCCCTCAAAGAAAGGCGGGTTTTGCACATAGGTGGAATCATCGCGCCATTCGTAAGTCTGACCCGAAGCGCTGCCGCCGATGGCCTGCCATTCTTTCGGCCCCTTGAACACGTCGGCGTAACGCTCACGGAACATCTGAGGCGTCAAGCAGGAAGCTACCGTATCGGCGATCTCCTTGTTGCTCGGCCATATATCCTTGAGGTACACAAGATTGCCTTTGCTGTCCTGCCCCAGCGGATCGTTGAACAAATCAACGCGCATGGAACCGGCCAGCGCATAAGCCACCACCAGCGGCGGCGAGGCAAGATAGTTCGATTTCACGTGCGGGGAAATCCGCCCCTCGAAATTACGGTTGCCCGAAAGCACGGAAACGACGTTCAGGTCGCCGTCCTCCACCGCCTTGGCGATCGGCGCGGGCAGCGGCCCGGAATTGCCGATACACGTCGTGCAGCCGTAGCCCACAGTGTCAAAGCCCATTTCATCAAGATCTTCCTGCAACCCGGCTTTTTCAAGATAGCTGGTCACCACCTGCGACCCGGGCGCCAGCGAGGTTTTCACCCATGGTTTCACTTTCAGGCCCTTTTCGCGCGCCTTGCGGGCGACAAGGCCCGCCGCCACCATCACGGCGGGGTTGGATGTGTTCGTACAACTGGTAATCGCCGCAATCACCACGTCGCCATGCTTCAGCTTGAAGCCAAGCTCCGGCGCGTCGGGCGCTTTGTGCTGCATCGTCTCTTCCATTTCCCTGATTTTATGCGGCGGCATCTGCCCGGCCTCGGAAAGCAGCTTGCCTTCCTCGCCGACCGGCTCGGCGTCGAGCTGCGGCCCCATCATGGCGATAAACTGCTTGGCGGCATCGGCCAGCAATATGCGGTCCTGCGGGCGTTTCGGCCCGGCAATCGAGGGCATGACATCGCCCAGATCCAGCGCCAGCGTCGATGTAAACTCCGGGTCCGGCGTATCGGAATCCCGCCACATGCCCTGCTCCTTCGCATACGCTTCCACCAGCTTGACGCGGTGCGGGTCGCGGCCCGTAAATTCAAGATAGCGCAACGTTTCCTTATCGACCGGGAAAAAACCGCAAGTCGCGCCGTATTCCGGCGCCATATTGGCAATCGTCGCCTGGTCGGCCAGCGAGAGATGGTCCAGCCCCGCGCCGTAGAATTCCACGAATTTACCCACCACGCCATGCTCGCGCAGCATTTTGGTGACCGTCAGCACGAGGTCGGTCGCCGTCGCCCCTTCCTTCAGCTTGCCGGTCAGCTTGAACCCGACCACCTCGGGAATGACCATGGAAACGGGCTGGCCCAACATGGCCGCCTCCGCCTCGATACCGCCAACGCCCCAGCCCAGAACGGCCAGACCGTTGACCATGGTGGTATGGGAATCCGTGCCCACCAGCGTATCGGGATAAGCGACCTGCCGCCCCTTTTTATTTTCGTCTTCATCCGTCCAGACCGTCTGCGCCAGGTATTCCAGGTTCACCTGGTGGCAGATACCTGTGCCCGGCGGCACGACGCGG
>CAZBNG010000031.1:0-4745 GCA_964493095.1 uncultured Pseudobdellovibrionaceae bacterium | reverse complement strand
AAATTGCGGAACGCGCCCTGTCCCCATTTCAGGAACTCGTAACGCTCTCCGTTACGTTCGAACTCCCGCTCCACATTGTGCTGGAAAGCCTGCGGGGTGCCGAATTCATCCACCATCACCGAGTGGTCGATCACGAGATCAACAGGCACCAGCGGGTTGATTTTTTGCGGGTCTCCGCCCAGCGCGCTCATCGCCTCGCGCATCGCGGCAAGGTCCACCACCGCCGGAACGCCGGTAAAATCCTGCATCAAAACACGGGCGGGGCGGTAGGCGATTTCATGATCCGATTTTTTGTTTTTCAGCCACTGCGCGACCGCCTTCACATCCCCGGTTGTCACCGTGCGCCCGTCTTCAAAGCGCAGCAAATTCTCCAAAAGCACCTTGAGCGTATAGGGAAGCTTGGAAATATCGCCGATTTCCGCCGCCGCCGCCTTCAGGGAGAAATAATCGTATTCCTTACCTTCAACGGTGAGGGTTTTGCGGGTCTTTAAGGTGTCCTGGCCGGTACGTGTCATGAAAAGCCTCTCGGGAGTGAGATAGTGTGAATAATTCGGAAGGACAGTTTATCACGACTGGAGGCGATAAAAAACGGGTAAATAGCGGAATAAAAACGTGAAATTACTTAATCTGGGCCTTAAGCGCGCTGGAATAATCAAAGCCGGGACACAGGGCGTTCACGCGCTCATACTCCTGAAGGCTGTCCACCGCCTGCTGCTGCTCTTCATGGTCGAGTTGCATCTTGCGGAACTCAAACTCCACGATCTGCTGCACCGTCTGAACCATACGTTCCTGCATGGCCTGCGCGCTGGTGGCGGGGATGGGCCCGGCGACAAAGCCGCGTTGCTGAAGAGCCTTGTAAACCTTGCTGCCCATGGTCTGGGCGTATTTGTTCACGATCTGCTTGGTCACCCGCACATGCTTCATTTCATGTTCGAACACCGCCTTGTGCTTGCAACGGTCGGCGACGATTTCCTTGGCAATCGTGATTTTCGGCTTTACCTCGATATTGATGTTAATAGTGTCGTACCACAGGCAATAGGAATTAAGCTCCGGTCTGAACTTGTAATCCATGGAGACTTTCGGCTCGATACTGATCGGGCTGGTCGAAAAACCGTTGGTAATGCTGGTACCGTGAAACCCATAGGGGTTTATGGTGTCTATCTGTTCTTTCTGAAGCTCGGCAAGGGTGCGCGTATACTCGCGCTCCAGCGGCGCGGCCACGGGAACAACGTTGATTTCCGTAGGCTTTGGCTGGGAACATACAGGATTGCCGCCCGCCAGTATAAGCAAAGATGAAATCGTAAGCGGATCAATGCCAGGCATTAGAAAAACCCCTTTTTTACACTCTTTTTATTATACCAGAAATTTCCGAAAGATCGTAAAGAAATGGTCATTACTGTTGTTTTTCCGGCTTTTTCATGCAATTCTGCCCGACATAGTTATAATTCGGCAATTTACGAGGGATTTCATATGTATATGGTTGGTTCTCTTCTTAACCTTGCAATCAATGTTTACGTTACGATTATTATCGTTCAGGTTGCCGTAAGCTGGCTGGTCAGCTTCAATATCATCAACCCCGCCAACAGCGCCGCCCAAAGGCTGATCATCCTGCTGAGAAAAGCAACGGACCCCGTTTATGAGCCCCTGCGCCGGTTCATCCCCCCCATTGGCGGCATCGATTTAACCCCTCTGGTGGTTATTATTACGCTGTCTTTCATTTCCGAATTTGTTGTAATCCCCCTCTTTTTCCATGGATAGAAAATGAATACCGCTCAAAAATCAGGCCATGCCGCTCAGGTTATTGACGGCAAAGCCATTGCCGCCGCCTTAAGAAAAGAACTGGCGGAAGAAGTAAAAGCCATGAAAACCCCTCCGGGGCTTTCGGTTATCCTGGTGGGCGACGACCCGGCCTCGCAGGTTTATGTCAGGAACAAAATCAAGGCGTGCGAAGATGTCGGCATTGAAAGCTATGAACACCGCATGCCCGCAAATTCCTCTCAGGAAGATGTGCGCCACGTCATCAAGAACCTGAACGACAACCCGCAGGTGCACGGCATTTTGCTGCAGCTTCCCGTGCCAAAGCATCTGGACGCCGACGACCTGATCCAGAGCATCTGCCCCGCCAAGGATGTGGACGGCCTGACCCTGCCCAATATCGGGGCGCTGGTGGCCGGACTGCCCGGCCTTGCGCCCTGCACGCCGCAGGGTGCGCTCGCGCTGATTAAAAGCGTACGCGCCGACCTGACCGGACTGCACGCCGTGGTGATCGGCCGCTCGCTGCTATTCGGAAAACCGATGGCGCAGCTCTTACTCGCTGAAAACTGCACAGTGACACAGGCCCATTCCCGCACCCGCGATATAGAGGAGATCTGCCGCAACGCCGATATTCTCGTTGCCGCCGTCGGGCGCCCGGAAATGGTAAAGGGCGAGTGGATCAAGCCCGGCGCGATCGTGATTGACGTGGGCATCAACCGCCTTGACGACGGCACGCTTTGCGGCGATGTGGATTACGAGGAAGCCATGGGCGTGGCCGGGGCAATCACCCCCGTACCCGGCGGCGTCGGCCCGATGACCATCGCCTGCCTCCTGGCAAACACCGTGAAAGCGGCCCAGAAAGCCTAAGGCCCGGAAAAAGCGGGGCTGAGCTCCTGCTCACCGCGCTCCATAACGACCTGATCTGTATGCGGGCTATAAACCAGCCGCACATCGGGCTTTGCCGGATTTTTATTTTCAAGAATGATATCCACGCGCCCTGTTTTAACCAGGTTTAACAGCAGGCCGGAATCAAAGGCTTCCAGCGGAATTTCGAAACCGTTCCTCCGCCCCACAGGCTGCTTGAACGAACCGAGCTCAAGCTTTGCGCCAGCCGGTCCAACCCTGTCTATAAGGCCGTTCGCGCCCCCCTGAATTGCTGCAAACTGCTTAGGCGTCAGGCGGATTTGCAAAATCGGCTCGGTGAGCGGATTAAGACCGTTGCTGATATTGATGCGCTGAATCCGCGCCCACGCCTCTTCCAGCGCCGGGCTGCTGTGGAACAATGTGTCGGCGAAGAAGCGGGCCTCGGACGCGCAACGCACAGGGTCGTTTCCACATGTTCCCCGTGCAGGAATTTCTTTTTGCTGCGCCATGCGCGCCCTTGCCTGATCCTCAAGCTGACGCTCCAGCGCTTCAATGCGGCCTATAGCGTTTTCAAGAAGCCGCGAAAGCGCGTTGTTTTTCCCCAGCACGCCCTGCACAAGCTCGCGGATTTCCCCGGCGGACAATTCCTCCGCGCCCAGAATTTCCGCTGTAACCCGCTCCAGATCATCCTGCGTAACGCGGCCCTGACCCAGCCTTGAAAGCTCTTCACGCAGGCGACCGATCACACTGCCCTGTCCTTCAACCTCGCCAAGGCGCGCCAGAATATCGCGTAACTGCTCGGGCGTAACCAAGCCCTGCACCTGCGCAATAGCAATTCCTTGCTCGGCTTGTTTGACGCGCAGCGCATCAAGCGCAGCATTGAGTTCCGCCGCGTTCATCCCGGCATCGTTTGCCATTTGCGCCAGTTGCCCTTCCGTCAGCGCAAGCTTCGCATTCACTTCGGCTAGGCGCCCGGCGAGATCCGCATTACCTGCGCGCAGGCGTGCGATCTGTTTCAGCAATTCATCGCGCTGGCGCTGTGCTGCTTCTATCTGTGTCAAAAACTCGCCTCGCTGGCGCTGCGATTCTTCTGAAATCCCTGCTATTCTTGCCGCCTCCTGCCTTTGCAGCGCCTCCGCATTTAACGCGGCTAAAAACTCGCCCTCAAGGGAGTTGGTGCCGGAAGCCGCCGTCATGACCGTGCCGAAAGCACCCGCCCCCGCAAGCGCCACCAGGCCCCAGCGGCTAGCCGGGCTACCTGCGAACACCTCGGGCGGCGAAGGAAAGGGCGGCTCTTTGTCACCAGCCCCTAAATCATCCGTCCTTGGCAGGGGTTCAGGTTCGGGGGTTCTTTCCTGTCGGGGGTGCGGCGGCACGGGCATAGTGACGGTGGCAACAACGGGAACTGGCGGCACTACTGCGGCGGGCCAGACCGGCGCTTGCGGCGAACCGGCACCAAAACGCGCCGACACGTGCAACGGCCATTGTAATTGCGGCGCTCCCGAAGGAAACTCAACAACAACCGATGAAGGCACTTCAATCCCGCTCCCCTGATCAGCAAACCTTTCGCCACCTTTACCTCCAGCATTGCGCGCCGCTGCCTCGCGATCCGCGTCTCTATTCTCTGCGACAAAAGCATCAAAGCTAATTCCGGCTTCCAAAAACGGCCTCTTTCTGGGATCTATGTTATTTAAGGCGGCTAAAACCTGCGCCCTCATTTCTTCCAGTTCTTGCGCAAAGCCCGGCTCTCTTGCCAGTTTCGGCTGAAGAACCAGAGATACAAGGTTGCCTTCTGCATGAGGATAAGCCAAGTATGGCATCTCAGAATATTGCGCTTGTTCAAAGAGACTACGCACAGCGCTGTGGTTATGCGTAATGCACAAATTGCCGCGCCAGTTATAAAAAAAGATGTAGTCGCCATTACAAGCATAGGTTCCGGCTGCAGACGTTTGGTATTGTTCAATCTGATCCAGCATATAAGGAAGGTCTTTTTCATGTTCTCTGTGGTTTTCCTGAATTGCACGAATCAAATCATCATGCGTTTGCGCAGGATCCAGATAAAGCGTTTCTTCCAAACTGAATTCAATATGCGGCAAGCCTTCAATTTTTTTCAGCATACGGCCCGC
>CAZBNG010000030.1:0-24260 GCA_964493095.1 uncultured Pseudobdellovibrionaceae bacterium | reverse complement strand
CATTGCGGGAATACTGGTTGCCTCTTTCACTGCCTATATCATGAGAACGGCCAAAACCATCAAGCATGACATCCATGGCCGCCTTGAAAAAAGCGCCAGCCATAATGGCGCGCTTGCCGATATCGCCGTGTTTGCTTTCGCCGTCCTGATGATTTCCCGTGAAGGCATGGAAACGGCGCTGATGCTCGGCGCCATGAGCGCGCAGGAGCATCCCCTGGCCATGTATGCCGGTGCCGCTGTCGGCTTGGGTCTTGTCGCGCTTATCGGCTACCTGTGGGTTTCCCAGAGCCAGAAGATAAACCTTTCCCTGTTCCTGCAGGTAACAGGGGTTTTCCTCGTCCTGTTTTCCATCCAGCTCTTCTTCTACGGCATGCATGAGCTTAGCGAGATGAACCTCATCCCCCTCATCGGCGATGACGCGAATATAAGCTTCCACGTGGCAAGCGAATGGATTGAAACGCCGCTGATCTCAAATATCATCACCGTGGGGCTGCTGGGAATTCCCTGCCTGTGGCTGGGCGCTTCTTACTGGCGCGACAAGATAAGCGTCAAAAGCGCCGCGGCTGCGGAATAAGGCGATCAAAGGAATTTAATCGTCCCACGAAGGGGGGCGCGGGCGCGGCGGTCTATAACCATCGTCTCGAGACTGCCATCCTTTTATAAGGATTTCCAGAGATTCATCGCTAGGGGAAACATAACCGGGATCATATCTCATAATATACTCATCGCCTTTCGGCTCTCGTATCTCCATAAGTCCTGAGAGGACAGTTTTTGTCTGCCTGTTTAATTGCTTATGTTCGCGCAATAAATCATCAAGCTCGTGCACTGCTTGCAGCCCCTCAGCCCGTGATGTCAAATCTTGGACCTGCCTTGGGGTCATATCATCTCCGCAAAAAAAGATCACAGCCTTCACAAAGGCGGGGCCAAAAACAACAACAGGCAACGATTATTCCTCTCTGATCAACTTCTATTAACGCTGCGATTTAATCAGCTTTGGGCGCATCATGAAATGGATTGTTAATGATGCAACCGGCCATCACTTCTAAGTTTCGATCAATTTCTGCCCGGCCGTGCCCTTTTGCATTATAAGCAAGATAATGAGACGCGGCGGCAAAAAACTCTCTAGCTCCTGAAACACGGGAATACAGCTTCGATCTTCTTTGGTCATCTCTAAACGGTTCCGGAGCAGGAGCATCCTCAACCGTATCGAGAAACGCCTTTAGCTCTTCGGCCTCTGGCGTCAAAGCCCAAAAAGGCTGCCCTGTTGCCGGGTCTGTAAGCTCTTCCAGAACAACAGCGCCGATCGCAGCATTAGAAAATGTTAAACGCATCAGTCTCTTCCCGTTTTTAGAAACAGGAGGGATACTAAGAGCGCTTAACAATTATGTCAATAAAAATCCAGGCTAGGCCGCCTTTTTCGCCGCGGCCGCGTCAGACTTTCCCAGGCCGCTCTCCTTTTGGGCCTGCTGGCCGCGCAAGGTTGCCTGAGCCGCCGCAAGGCGCGCAATCGGGACGCGGTAAGGCGAGCAGGACACGTAATCCAGCCCGACAGATTCGCAAAACGCGATGGAATCCGGGTCGCCGCCATGTTCGCCGCAAATACCCAGCTTGAGCTTCGCATTGGTATCGCGGCCCTTTTCACAGCCGATACGCATGAGCGCGCCCACGCCATCGACATCGATGGAGGAGAACGGATCGCGCTCGTAAATTCCCTTACCGACATATTCCGGCAGGAAGTTCCCGGCATCATCGCGGCTCATCCCCAACGTCGTCTGGGTCAGGTCGTTGGTGCCGAAGCTGAAGAAATCGGCGCTTTCGGCAATCTCATCGGCGGTCAGCGCCGCGCGTGGCAGCTCAATCATCGTGCCGACGCTATATTCGACGCTCTGGCCGGAGTCCTTGAACACCTTTTCTGCCATGCGCTCAACCGCATCGCGCATCAGTTGCAGCTCCCTGCGCGTTCCCACCAGCGGGATCATAATTTCCGGCACGACCTCCTGGCCGCCTTTGGCCAGTTCCACGGCGGCTTCAAAAATCGCCTGGGCCTGCATTTCATAGATTTCCGGGTATGTTATACCCAGACGGCAACCGCGGTGACCCAGCATCGGGTTGGCTTCATGCAGCTCCGCAAGGCGGCGGGCAACCTGCTCGCGGTTTAACCCCGCGGCTTTGGCAAAACTCTCGATATCCGCCTCGTCATGGGGCAGGAATTCGTGCAAAGGCGGGTCAAGCAGGCGGATCGTGATGGGCAACCCTTCCATGATTTTAAACAGGGAGGCAAAATCCCCGCGCTGTTCGGGCAGCAGCTTGGCCAGCGCCGCGCGGCGGTCTGCTTCCTTCACCGCGAAAATCATTTCACGCACGCTTTGAATGCGCCCGGCATCAAAGAACATGTGCTCGGTGCGGCACAGCCCAATCCCCTCCGCGCCGAAATCACGCGCCGTTTGCGCATCGAGCGGCGTTTCCGCGTTGGCGCGCACCTTCATGCGGCGTTTTTGATCGGCCCAGCCCATGAGCGTGGCGAAATCACCGGAAAGCTCCGGCTTGATCGTAGGAACCTTGCCCTTGATCACCTCGCCCGTTCCCCCGTCAATCGTCAGGGTGTCGCCTTCGCGCAGTTCCTTCTCGCCGTAACGGATCACGCCCGCCTTCACATCGATATGCAGCTCGCCTGCCCCGGCCACGCAGGGCTTGCCCATGCCGCGTGCCACAACGGCGGCGTGCGATGTCATTCCCCCGCGCGAGGTTAAAATACCCTGCGCCGCGTGCATGCCGTGAATATCCTCCGGCGAGGTTTCCTGGCGGCAGAGAATGACCTTTTCGCCATCCGCCGCTTTCTGCTCGGCCACGTCGGAGTTAAACACGACAATACCCGAAGCCGCGCCGGGAGAAGCCGGAAGCCCCTTGCTGATCACCGTGCGCGGCGCTTTGGGATCAAGCGTCGGGTGCAAAAGCTGGTCAAGGCTCTGCGGATCGATGCGCAGCAGTGCCTCATCCTGCGTAATCAGCCCCTCATCCACCATATCAGCGGCGATTTTCAGGGCCGCTTTGGCCGTGCGCTTGCCTGTGCGCGTCTGGAGCATGAAAAGCTTGCCCTTCTGCACTGTAAACTCAAGGTCCTGCACGTCGCGGAAATGCTTCTCCAGATTGGCGCGCACTTCGTCAAGCTGTTTGAACACGCCGGGCATGGATTCCTCCATGGAAGGCATATCGCTGCCCTCACGCTCGCGGCCGTACTTGGTCAGGGATTGCGGCGTACGAATCCCCGCCACAACGTCTTCGCCCTGCGCATTGATCAGGTATTCGCCATAGAAATAATTCTCGCCCGTTGACGGGTCGCGGGTAAAGGCCACGCCGGTGGCGCAATCATCGCCCATATTGCCAAACACCATGGACTGCACGTTTACGGCTGTACCCCAGCTTTCCGGGATTTCATGAATCTTGCGGTAGGTAATGGCGCGCGGCACCATCCAGCTTTTAAACACCGCACCGATAGCGCCCCAGAGCTGTTCTTTCGGATCGGCGGGGAACGGCTTGCCCGTGGCGTCTTTCACGATTTTCTTGTACTGGCCGACGATTTCCTGCCAGCCCTCGGCGGTGATGCCGGTATCCTGCGCCAGATCGTTCTGCCGCTTGTATGTGTCGATCACATCCTCGAATTCATGATGATCGACACCCAGAACCACATCGCCATACATCTGGATAAAGCGGCGATAGGAATCCCATGCGAAACGGGCATCGCCGGATTGCTTGGCCATGCCTTCGACGGTTTCATCGTTCAGACCGAGATTCAAAACCGTATCCATCATGCCGGGCATGGAAACGCGGGCGCCGGAGCGCACGGAAACAAGCAGCGGATTATTGGCATCGCCGAATTTGCAGCCCATAGAGGACTCGACGCCGCTCAAAGCCTCTTCCACCTGTGCTTTCAGCTCTTTCGGATATTTGCTCTCATGGTCGTAATAATAGGTGCATACTTCCGTGGTGATCGTAAAACCGGGAGGAACCGGCAATTCCAGCGAAGCCATTTCCGCCAGGTTGCATCCCTTGCCGCCCAGCAGGTTACGCATCGTGGCGTTACCCTCGTTTTTGTCTGCACCAAAGCTGTAGACCCATTTTGCCATATCTTTCAAAACTCCTTTAAATGCCCGTGTGGGTAAGGGTTTAGCACATTTTGACTGGATGTCAAAAGTTTAAAAAGCCAAGTTTGGAATAGTTTCCACCCCTCAAATCAGGAGAAACATAGCATTCTGAAAAAGTGCGGAACAACACTGCCTTCCATTAACCATAACTTAACACTTAAAGAATAGTATTTCCCTAAAATGCAAACTAATTGGGAAAGGCTGGACCATGGCTCCTACTTCAGAACGTTTAATAACAACAGAAGCCCTTTATCAAGTCGCTTTGGATGCGGTCGCATCCCTGAAAATTCAGGATAAATATCTGGGATATGATGACGCTGAACTCTTTTTAACATACGCGCTGCAAGATTATCTGGATACCACAGGAGCGGGGCTGGACAGGGAAGATCGAAATCTTCCGCGCGAAAACGCAACTCTTATCGATCCCAGGGCTGCGCTCGAGCATGTGCAATCTTATATTAGCACACATCCGGATCTTTTCCCTGATGACGAAACAAGAAGCCCCTCGATTGCCAAAATTCTCAGCGAAACAGGTTTTGTCGAAGGCGTAGCAGTAATCGCTGTAAAAACGGTGCAGGATGAAGAACACAAACAAGCGCTTGAAGCCTCCATAGTAAAGGCATACACGGGCAAAGACGGGGAAGAAACCAAACTTGGGGCGTACGACCAAAAACTTCTCAGAGATGCTGTCGAAGGTTATTTGTATTACACCGCCGCGGACGAACAAAATGCCGAGAGCTTTTCACATTATATTGAGGCACGCTTTAAATACGCCCCTAATACCATACCTCCCAGCCTTACAAACCCCGAAATGGGGGCGTATAGCGACGAACAAATCGCAAAACTTTTTTCACTAAAAGAACAACTTTATTGGGCCGCCTTCAAAGCTTATGAAGATGTTGACCAAAAAGGCGAAAGTTTTGACTCGCACGACAGGGCCGTGATGGCCGATTGGGATGGTATCCCCTATTATCTGGAAGGGGGAATAGAAAATTATCTATCCCAAACAGGGCTTGATGACGCTGACATAAAAGGACTGGCAGAATATATCGTCGGTCGTTTCCAATACGACCCCTATTTAATGCCTGATAGCAAACACAGTCCGTTGATTGCCAAAGAGCTTGAAAAACACGATTTTGCGGGGCGTCTTGCCGAGCGCGCCGGCCCAGAATTGGAAAAAGAAATGAAGGTGTTTCTATCTTCCGGCACGGCCCCGGCCTCAACACCTCCGGTCGACAACGAATTTGTTAATCGCCTTGTTGCAGGTTCAAAACCGGCCTTTGATGGGACAGACGATGTAACCGTAACCGAGCATCCAATCTCCGGTCCGGCCCCTGCCGCTATTATGAAACGGTGATCTTGCCCTTAAAAAATTTAGAAAGCCCTATTTTTAATCCCTTTCCGGAACATATCTGTTGACATAATTTTTAAAATTCTATTTTGTCACAGATACGCACCAAAAACAGACCGGAAAATATGGAAAAATTATACAAGCACGACTTTTCACCGCAAGAATGGAACCGCCTCAGCGTACAGGAAGTCCTTGAGGTAACGAGACGCGAATTCAGAGAAGGTATGCGCGTTGCTGTGGCCGGCTGGACAGAAACTGATGGCTTTGATCCCGATATCGAAGTTTTGTTTGTACACAGAGACGATGCCGCGACATATGTTCGAAAACCCTCCAAAAGTCCGGGACGCAATATTTTAGTGGGCGGCTTTCCTGCAAGACAAAAACTGCTTGGAATAGCTCAAAACCCACGATGTTTAGCACGTCATTTTATTCCAACACTCTTTGAATCTGACACTCTAGAGCTTTAATCAATCCAGCGCCTTCACCAACATCAAACAGAGCTGATCATCAATCGGCCTGATTTCACCGGGCACGATCTGCATGCGGTCATAATTAATCCCCTGCCCGTCTGGCAAATATCCCATTTTTGCGTATAGCCGCTGCGCGGGGCCGAAACGGGAGTGCAGCCCTACACCGATCCCCATTTGCGTGCGTCCGGCCTTACGGGCCTTTTCCTCGCAATGCTCTATAAAGGCGGTGGCAATCCCGCGCTGACGGTAAGACGGCATCACGTTGATATCTTGAATTTCCGGGATTTCGAAGCGTTTGAAAAAACCGTATTTCGGGCTCCAGCTCAGTATGCCGTAAGCGCAAAACTCACCCTCGTAAGTGGCAAGCATAAGCTCGATCCGCCCGCTCTTATGCGCCTCCAGCATGCCGTCGAAATATTCGTCATGCCTGCTCTCGCCCAGCTCTTCCGCCATCCTCCAGAACTCTTCCAGATTTTGGGGATCGGCCTTTTGGATAACCAGATTTTTACGTTGTATCGGTTCTTGCATGTCGCGTAGTATAGGGCCCTCACACACGCGGAGCGATCATTTTATGAAACTCTTCCTCATGGTTTTTGCGGTGCTGGTCGTCGCGCTTCCGGCGGCGGCGGAGTCCGCTCATTCCGGCCTGTCCTACACCACGATCGGACATAAAGATCGTGAACAGGAGCAGCGGGACAGCGGTAAAAAATTCCTGCATGTTAAGCGCATCGCCCCCGTTCCCGACCTGGAACAGGAAGACGAGCAAAAAGAAGCGCGGCAAGCGCCTTTCACACGGATATGGGAGAAATACAAGGGGCTGGCCGCAGGCACCGAAGAGGAAAGCGATTCCTTCCAGGGAAAAAAGCCGGAACAAAAGCTCCCAGAGGCGGCGCAAAACGCCAAAACCACGGATGAACAGGAATCCGGCACCGCCCCGATAGGGCTGCAGGGTATCCTTGCCAATTACTACAAAAACAAGGAAAAGCGCGGCCAGATGAAAACCCGCGTCATTACCCCGCCGCCGGAAAACGCCAAGACGCCGGAACAGCAAACGCAAACAAAATAACTTTATTACGGCGCGCCTCCTGTTGGCTCTTGCCGCGCCGCGCAATCTACTCTAAGTCTTGAGCCATGACCGGAACAACTCAGAACTCAGACAATACGCCGCTGCATGGCCTCTCGGACATGCTCAAGGATGACATGGCACGCGTTAACGCCCTGATCATCGAGCGCATGGAATCCGGCGTTCCGCTGATCCCGCAACTTGCAAGCTACCTTATCGCCGCCGGGGGAAAACGCATCCGCCCGCTCCTCACCCTTGCGGCAACCAAAATATATGATGGTGATATGGAGCGCGCTGCGCTTCTGGGCACCTGCGTGGAATTCATTCATACCGCCACCCTGCTTCATGACGACGTGGTGGACGGCTCCGAGGAGCGCCGGGGGCAGGACGCCGCCAATCTCGTTTTCGGCAATCAGGCCAGCGTACTGGTCGGTGATTTTCTTTTCTCCCGTGCCTTCCAGCTTATGACGCAGGACGGCTCGCTCGACGTGCTTCGCATCCTGTCCGATGCCTCTGCGGTGATCGCGCAAGGCGAAGTGATGCAGCTTTCCGCGGCGGGGAAAATCGACACCACGATGGATACCTATATAGAGGTGATAAAGGCAAAGACCGCCGCCCTGTTCGCCGCCGCCTGCGAAGTCGGTCCCGTGATAGCGGAGCAGCCTCATGATAAAGTTCAGGCGATAGCGGAATTCGGCCTTAACCTCGGAATCGCCTTCCAGATCGCAGACGACACGCTGGATTACAATGCAAACCGCGCCAAGCTCGGCAAAGCGATCGGTGATGATTTCAGGGAAGGCAAACTGACCGCGCCCGTTATCCTCGCCCTGCAAAAGGCCGATGAGGAAGAGCGCAAATTCTGGAACCGGGTCATGAGCGACCTGGACCAGAACGAAGGCGACCTGGAAACGGCGCAGAAAATTTTTGCAAAATACGGATGCCTTGAGGCCAGCATGGAACTCGCGCGCTCTTACGCCGAAACCGCGCGCGAAGCTTTGGCCGAAGCGCCCGACCACGAACTGCGCGCCGTTCTTGATGACTTATGCGGCTACGTCGTTAACCGCGATCATTAGAAACTCTCCCCCTTGACCGCATACCCCACGGGGGTATATTACTTTTCATGGAAACGCCGTTATCAACGATTGCAGGAAAAGGCTCATGACCGATTCAAAGAAACATGAACACCCCGACCATGCGGCTGAAATGGTTAAGCTCAACCGCATCAGCGGCCAGATCGAAGGCATAAAGCGCATGATCGAAGACGACCGTCATTGCCCGGAAATTCTTGCGCAGCTCCGCGCCGTGCGGGCCGCCCTACGCACCGTGGAATCAAATGTGCTGGAAAAACACCTGCAGTTATGCGTGACGGAGGCCATCCTGCACGGCGATGACGATGAAAAAAACGCGCGGATCACTGAAATCAAGGAACTTTTCAAACGATACGAGGACGCATAATGTCTAGCTGCTGCGACCCTGGACACGGACACACCCATAAATCCGGGTTTAATCTTGACCCCATCCTGCACGGCAGCCTTGCCGTGATTGCGGGGGCGATTGCCGTGCATTTCCTCGGGCAGGCGATGAACTGGCAGATTCCTTATGTTGATAATTTCGCGCACGGCGCGATCGACCTTCTCGGGAAAATGTGGTGGGGCGTTGTTCTGGGGCTGACCTTCGTCGGCCTGATGACCAAAGTCCCGCGCGAATATTTCGCCGCCGTGCTGGGCCGGGGCGATACGGTCAGCGGCGTCTTCCGCGCGGCGCTGGCGGGCCTGCTGCTCGATTTATGTTCCCACGGCATCCTGATGATCGGCGCCAAGCTCTACGAACGCGGCGCGTCACTGGCACAGGTCATGACCTTCCTGATCGCCAGCCCGTGGAATTCCTTCTCGATGACGCTGATTCTCTTCGCGCTGGTCGGCGTGAAATGGACGTTGATTTTTATCGGCGGATCGGCGGTAATCGCTATCCTTACAGGCTTTATTTATCTTGCCCTGACCAAGCGCGGCGTTTTCCCGGAAAACCCCAACAAAACGGAAAACGGCAAAGATTTCGACCTCATGCAGGATGCCAAGGCACGGCTGAAAAAATTCCACTTCAGCAAGCAGTTTTTCAAAGACGTTTTTGTCGGCGGCTGGGGAGAGGCAAAAATGCTGATCCGCTGGCTCCTGCTGGGCGTTGTCATCGCCGCATCCATCCGCACTTTCCTGTCGCCGGAAATGTTCACACAATGGTTCGGCCCCAGCATCCTCGGCCTTGTACTGACACTGGTGGCAACGACAATTATCGAGGTCTGCTCGGAAGGCTCCTCCCCTATCGCGGCGGAACTGCTCAACCGCGCCCATGCACCGGGCAACGCCTTCGCTTTCCTCATGGCCGGGGTTTCCACCGATTACACGGAAATCATGATCCTGCGCGAAGCCACCAAGAAATGGTCTATCGCATTTTCCCTGCCGCTGATCACCGTGCCGCAGGTGCTCTTCATCGGCTGGATCCTGAACGTGATGGGGCCGTAAAACTTAACTCTTATCCTTAAGCTGCGCCAGGATGGCGAACGGCGAGTCTTCCGGTTTTTTCTCCGGTCCGGCGCTCATAACGCGCGCCTTGTTCTTGTCCTTGTTTTTCACCTTGGGCTGGGAACGGCGTTTGCCGGAAATCTTTTTCGGCTTTTCCGCGGCGGGCGCAGAGGCTTTCTCCGATGCCTTCCCCTTCTTCAGGCGGAACGTCGCCAGTTCGGGCTTTATATTCTCTTCCTTCTTTTCGGCAGGAACCGTTTCCCCTTCCGGGGCTTCCTCCGCACTTTCTTCTGGCGCTGCCGCCTCCGCCGCCTTGGCGGCAGCATCGGGGTTCTTGCGTGCCTCTTCCGCCGGATCATGGATTTTCACATGCCCCATATCGGTCAGCACATCATAAAGCCCGGCAATCGGGCAGCCCAGCCATTCGGCCATCTGGTGCTGCGCCTGGAATTTCCCCTTATCCGCCGCGTCATAAACCGCGCTGATCACCCGGTCGAGCATATCGATGCGCACCATGCGCCCGCCGTAGAGAGGATAACCGATCATGCGGAAATAATCCGGATCGGCTTCCATGCCTTCGGGCAACGCTTTTGAAACCACGCCGTCGGGCGGCGCGAAAGCGGGCAGCGGTTTTTCATGATAAACATTCCAAAGCAGCGCCTTCATCTTCACCGCTGCCGGTTTGTTCAGATCGGGCATAAAAACAAGGATCGGGCCAAGGCGGATTTTAAGCGCCCGCAAGGCGCCGCGCATATCCGCATCCAGCTTCGCGATTTCATCCTCCAGCAACTCGCGCGGCACAATGCCGCCCGCCGCGTAAAGCGCACGGGCAATTTTCGCCACCGGCCCCTCGCCCTCCTGCTGCTCCAGGGCTACCAGCGGCGCAAGCACATCGCCGATATGCGCCAGCAACGCTTCCTGCACTTCCCCGGCGCGGGAAAGCTCTGAAACTTCGGCCACGGGCGCAAGCAGCGACTCGCCCTTGACCACCTGCCCGGTATGTTCGCCGGGAAGCGGGTTGGTGGGATCGGCCTGCCAGAAAATATGGCCCTCATCGCTGAGCGAAAGGCGGGGTTTTTGCAACGGTGTTTTACTCTCGGTCATAGCTCCGGATGATCGCTTGATTACGTCGACAGTTCTCAGATATAAGACGTAAAGAGGTCATATGTCCATGTCTATCATTCGCGTACTCGCCGCATTTTTATGCCTGAGCGTTTTCTTTTTTACAACCGCCCACGCCGCAGAGATTAACCAGGAAGGGGCCAAAAAGCTCAAAACCCTGTTCGAAGCGGGCGTGCACAACGCTGAAAAAATAGGGAGCGAAGCCGATTCCCGTTACGTTTTCGACGGCGAGGTTTCCGTCGAGCCGGCGAACGGATATTACGCCGTGACCCTGCCTTACGTCACTTTGACATCCAAGGAATTCCCCGACGCCAAAATCGGCATTATCGTCGTCAACGTAACGCCCGGCAAACAGGAAGGGCAATGGAACATGGCCGTCGCCCTGCCCAGCCCCATTCTTTTTATAGATAACGAAGGAAACACGATTTCACAGCTTGATATCGGCAGGCAAAGCATGAGCGGCGTGTGGGATGAAGACCTTGGTAATTTCACCGCCCTGCGCGCCAGCTATCATAACATTACGCTGCACGATGCGGAAAAACGCACCCTCATGCGCCTACCCAATGCCATGCTGGGCATGGACAGCACCAGAACCGAAACGGAAGGGCGCTGGACGGGCGTTAGCGAGCTGAATCTGGACAAGCTCGAAATCTCGCGCCCTGAAATTTCCACGACAAAAATCGGCCGCCTTTACATGAAATCCGAAATCGTCAATTTCAAACCGGAATTTTACAAGGAAATGCTTTACGGCGATAAGCAAGCCACTCCGCTTGAGCGCATGGAAAAAGCCCTGACGGATGGCGCGGACGATCTGAAACTAACCTACCAGCTTGAAAAACTGGACTATGCGGAATCCGCGCCTGCGGGCCGTAAACTGAAAATCGACGCTCTCCGGCTGGACGGCGCAAGCCTTAACCTGCGCGAGGATGAATCGGATTTCGATTTTACGCTTAATTATGCGGGACTGGATGCCGGCACCAAAAAGAAGAAAGGCACCCATAACGATTCACTGATTCCCATCAACGCCCGTGCAGATGTAAAAATCGACAGCATCCCGCTGCCCCAGATTATTGAACTGGCAAAAAATACCCTGGCGCAAACCGAAGGCCTTCCCCCTGAGGAAACGAAAAACGTGATGACCGTTTTTATACTTAAAATCCCGGCCCTGCTCTCCGAAGCGGGCAGCGAAATGACCGCAAAAGACAATTTCTCGGAAGGACCGGATTACCGTGTTGATTTCGACACAAACGTCAAAGCCGACGTAACGGCCATGAACAGTCTTACCGCCAGCGGGAAAGCGCAGGTCGCAGGTTTTGACAATATCCTCAGGCGCGCGGGAAATATGGGCCCGAATATTTTCACCCTCCTGACAAAACTCAAGGAGGCCGCCAAACCCGCGACCGATAAAAACGGAAGGGCGGTCGACGAACTGGCTTTCAGCATGGAGAAAAACGGCGCTATCCTGATTAACGGGCAAAATATCTTTGCTCCTGCTCCGGCCAAACCGGACGTTGCCATTCCTGAAAAGAAACCGGAAGACGCCCCTACTGCAAAAGGTACGGAATAAGGGCGTTAAGCCGCAGCCAGCCCTCGCGCGTTGCCGTGATGTGATCACCCTCACGCGCCAGCCAGCCCTGCGCCTGCGCCTGTTTTAATTTCGCTTCATCAAGCCGGCCCTGAAGATTGTCCAGCGTAACGCCGCCTTTAAGGCGCAGGCCCATCATCAGCGCTTCGAGAAACTCGTCCTCCGGCCCCAGCGCCTCAAACGGGTGCGCGCCGCATCCCTGCCGCTGAGCCCGCTCCAGCCAAACCTCCGGCGCGGCGTGTTCACGCGTGGCATGCTTCCCAAAAGGGGACGGAGTAAAAACAGCCTTTTTTACTCCGTCCCCTTTTGGAAGGGAAATTCGCCCGTGCGCCCCCGGCCCTATGCCGATGTAATCATCATAATGCCAGTAAATCAGGTTGTGGCGGCACTCCTGCCCCGCCCGCGCATGATTGGACACCTCGTAGGCGGGAAGTCCGGCCTCCTCCAGAATATCCTGCGTCAGATTATAAAAATCCGCCGCCAGCTCTTCCCCCGGCATGGTAAAAGCCCCTTGCAGCGCCATGGTGTAGAACGGCGTTTTTTTCTCGATGGTGAGTTGATAGAGGGAGAGATGATCGCCCGCATATTGCAAAGCCGTTTCAAGTTCTTCCTGCCATTCCTTCAGAGTTTGCTTGGGCCGCGCATACATCAGGTCGAAGCTGAACCGCTCAAAATTTTCCCGCGCAATTTCAATCGCCTCAAGCGCTTCCTTCGCATTGTGCTCACGACCTAAAAATTTCAGCACATCATCATCCAGCGCCTGCACCCCCAGCGAAACGCGGTTCACCCCCGCGCGCCGAAAGGCCGCGAATTTATCCGCCTCCACCGATGTCGGGTTGGCCTCCAGCGTGACCTCCAGATCGTTATCGATCCGCCAAAGCTTCTGGATTTTATCCAAAATGGCGCCCACCGTTTCCGGCTCCATCAGGGAGGGCGTCCCCCCGCCGAAAAACACCGATGATATACGCCGCCCCGGCAATAAAGCAGCGTAATGATCAAGGGATTTAAGGTAAGCCTCCCGCCATGCGCCATGATCGATAGAGCCGCGCACATGGGAATTAAAATCGCAATACGGGCATTTGGCCTTGCAAAACGGCCAGTGAATATAAATGCCGGTGCGCAACGAAAGTACTCCTAATTCGTCATTCCGGCGAAAACCGGAATCCCTCCACTATAAAAGTAACTCACCATGGATTCCGGCTTTCGCCGGAATGACGGCAAAATGAGAACCCGGTCAGGATGACGGCGAAAAATCATAAAAACCGTTCTTTCAATTTCTTAAACGCGGCGGCGCGGTGGGAAATCCGGTGCTTTTTCTCCGGCTCCATTTCCGCAAAGGTCATCTGGCTGCCGCGGGGAACGAAAATCGGGTCGTAACCAAACCCCTTATCGCCGCGCGCGGGCCAGACAATCTGCCCTTCGACGCGCCCCTCGAACACTTCTTCCCGGCCCTCTCCATTTTCATCAGGCGGCCAGCACAGCGCCAGCACACAAATAAAGGCGGCGCTTTTATCCTCGAACTCGTTGAGCGCGACCATAACCTTTTCCATCGCCGCGTTAAAATCTTTCTCCGGCCCCGCCCAGCGGGCGGAGAAAATGCCCGGTGCGCCGCCCAGCGCATTCACCGCAAGCCCGCTGTCATCGGCAAGGCACAGCTTGCCCGATTCCTTGGCGCCGCTGCGCGCCTTGATCAGGGCATTGGCGACAAAACTATCCCCGTCCTCAACGGGCTCGGAAAGTCCCAGCTCACCTGCGGTGTAAACCTTCCCCACCAGCCCGTCCAGCAATTCGGCAATCTCTTTCGCCTTGCCCTTGTTATGCGTGGCGATCACCAGTTCTTTTTCTTTTAAATCAGTCATGTCTTTAATTTCTCAAAACGAAAAGTCTATGTTAAGACGTCATTCCGGCGAAGGCCGGAATCCATTTCTAAGCCCTCACTTTGCGGATCAATGGATCCCGGGACAAGCCCGGGATGACAATAATAAAACAGCTCTGTGCTTGTGAACCTCTGCGGTCTATATCCCCAAAACATCCTTTTGCTTCGCGGTCAGCTCGTCACATCCTTTTTTCGCAAGCTCCAGAAGCTCGATAAACTGTGCCTCGGAAAACGGCTCTTTCTCCGCCGTTCCCTGAATTTCGCAAATCCCGCCCATCCCGGTAATCACGAAATTCGCATCCGTATCGGCTTGCGAATCCTCCTCGTAATCAAGGTCCAGAACCGGAACGCCTTCATAGATACCGCAGGAAATCGCGCTCACCATATCCGTCGCGGGCATTTCGGACAGCGCGCCGATCTTCACAAGATGCTGCAGCGCCAGGTGCAGCGCCACGAATCCGCCGGTAATGGCCGCCGTGCGCGTGCCGCCATCGGCCTGTATCACGTCGCAATCCACGCGCACCTGCCGCTCACCCAGCGCGCTCATATCGACAACGGCGCGCAGGGCCCGGCCAATCAGGCGCTGGATTTCCTGCGTCCTTCCCGATTGTTTGCCCTTGGCCGCCTCGCGGTCCATACGCTGGCCAGTGGAGCGCGGTAACATGCCGTATTCCGCCGTCACCCAACCCGCGCCTGTATTACGCATCCAGCCCGGCACTTTTTCCTCAACGCTGGCCGTGCACAATACATGCGTATCGCCGAATTTGGCCATGCACGAACCCTCCGCGTGTTTCGACACGTGCGGGATAAGCTCTATTTCTCTTAAGGCGGCGGCGGCGCGGCCGGAAGGTCTTGTCATACCGTAAATCCTTTTCTATATGGTTATGCGCGGCACTTTAAGGCGCGTCAATTAATTGTCAATCATATTGGCCGCCATATTGCCCGGTAAAGACGAATTCTATATAGGTAAGAGCATGACCCATTCCGAACAGCCCTCATATAACCCAAATGAAACGCCCGCCGGGGATGATGAAAATCAGGACCCGCTGGCCCCCACGCCCGAACTTCAGGCGCAGGAGCAAGCCGCCCCCGCCGAAACGCACGCCGGACAGGACCCGCAACTCGCCGCGCTGCAGGCCGAGCTGGACGCCACAAAGGACAAGCTTTTGCGCGCGCTGGCCGAGGCGGAAAACACCCGCCGCCGCGCCGCCAAGGAACGCGAGGATGCGGGCAGCTATTCCATCGCCGCCTTTTCCCGCGACCTGCTGAGCGTGGCCGATAATCTCCGCCGCGCCATAGAGGCCACGCCGTCCGAAGCGCTGGCCGATGAGCGCATCAAAAACCTGTTTGAGGGAATCGAGGCGACCGAGCGCGAATTGCTCTCCGCCTTTGAGAAAAATCACGTGAAGAAACTCGACCCGCTGGGCGAAAAATTCGACCCCAATTTCCACGAGGTCATGTTCGAAAGCCCCGGCACAGGCAAACCCGCGGGCACGATTTTTCAGGTCATGGAAGTGGGCTATACGCTTAAGGACAGGCTGCTGCGCCCCGCGCGCGTGGGTGTGGCGAAGGGCGAATCCGGGGAAGCGCCGCCAGAGGACAACGGCCCCGCCACGCCGGGCGGGAACATCAATACGGAAGCTTAAAAAAGGGGACGGAGTAAAAACACCCTTTTTTACTCCGTCCCCTTTCAGAAGCGGCTTGCCTGATTTCAGATGCTGCGCGACCAGTCCATTCTCCCGCTCCTGATCATATGGTTGTGTCAGAAAGCTTTTCCAGTCCCTGATCTGGTCATCCAAAAAGCTGCGCGCAGTCAAATCATCCGCTTTTAAACCCATGTGAAATTTTGCGCTGCTCCAGCGATAATCCTCAGCCTGCCCGACCAGCCCCGCATGCACCGGATTATTTTCAATATAGCGCGCCGCCACCATGCAATACGGCTCATCCATCACAAAAGAGGCATAACGATCCTGCCATAAATGCCCCGTCCAATCTTCACGTTTGTTGATATAACGCGTGTATTGCCTGTGCCCTTCACGGAACATCAAGGATAAAGATTCCCCGTCTTGCGGCACGGCAATAAAATGAACATGATTTTCCATCAGGCAATAGGCCCAAAACACCACGCCGTATTTTGCGGCTTGCTCTTCTAACAAGTAGAGATAGAAGGCGTAATCTTCAGACTTGAAAAAGACGGGCATGCGCCGATTGCCACGCTGCGTTACGTGGTGTGGTAAGCCAGGCTTTATAATACGCGCTGTTCTTGGCATCGATCGAAAATTACACAAATAAACAATCCATGTAAAGGGGACGGAGTAAAAACGGCCTTTTTTACTCCGTCCCCTTTTTAGCTTGCAATCTGTATTACTCGATTTATATAATAATAAAAGAAACAAAGTGCTGTGCAAAACGGGCTTTGGACATTAATTTGCCAAACTGATTTTTGTTTTCGGCTAGGCGCGAGGAATGAAGTGTATTAAACATACATGAATGACGAGCAACGACGCAGAAAACAATAAAGCAGGAAGGCAGAAATCTTGCTTAATGAAGGAGATGAAATATGAGCAAAGTAATCGGTATCGACTTAGGTACGACCAATTCATGCGTGGCCGTTATGGACGGTCAGGAACCCCGGGTAGTAGAAAATTCTGAAGGAGCGCGCACGACCCCCTCTATGGTTGCCTTTGGCAAGGACGGCGAACGCCTTGTCGGCCAACCCGCAAAGCGTCAGGCCGTCACCAACCCCGAAAACACACTTTACGCGATCAAGCGCCTGATTGGCCGCCGTTTCGACGACCCGGAAGCAAAGGAACTGATCGAAAAGGCCCCTTTCAAGGTTATCAAGGGCGATAACGGCGATGCATGGGTAGAGGTAGACGGCGAAAAATTCGCCCCCTCCCAGATTTCCGCCATGGTGCTCCAGAAAATGAAGGAAACCGCGGAAAGCTTCCTCGGCGAAAAAGTGACGCAGGCGGTGATTACCGTTCCGGCTTACTTTAACGACTCACAACGTCAGGCCACCAAGGACGCGGGTAAAATCGCGGGACTTGAGGTTCTGCGCATTATCAACGAACCGACGGCGGCGGCGCTGGCCTACGGCCTTGATAAAAAATCAACCGGCACCATCGTCGTATACGACCTTGGCGGCGGTACGTTCGACGTCTCCGTGCTTGAGATCGGCGACGGCGTATTCGAGGTAAAATCCACCAACGGCGACACGTTCCTTGGCGGGGAGGACTTCGACGCCCGCATCATCGACTACCTCGCCGAAGAGTTTAAAAAGGAACAGGGCATCGACCTGCGCCAGGACAAGCTGGCCCTGCAACGTCTGAAGGAAGCGGCGGAAAAGGCCAAGATCGAGCTCTCCAGCACATCCCAGACCGAGGTAAACCTGCCCTTCGTGACGGCGGATGCCTCCGGCCCGAAACACCTGAACGTCAAGCTGTCCCGCGCCAAGCTGGAATCCCTCGTGGACGACCTTGTAAAACGCACGACCGCGCCGCTCAAGGCCGCATTGAAAGATGCGGGCCTGAAAGCCGCCGACATTGATGACGTTATTCTGGTCGGCGGTATGACCCGCATGCCCAAAATCATCGAAACGGTGAAGGAATTCTTCGGCAAGGACCCGCATAAAGGCGTGAACCCCGACGAAGTTGTCGCCGACGGCGCAGCCATTCAGGGCGGCGTCCTTCAGGGCGACGTGAAGGACGTTCTGCTGCTCGACGTAACACCCCTGTCTCTGGGAATCGAAACGCTGGGCGGCGTGTTCACACGTCTGATCGACCGTAACACGACAATCCCCACGAAAAAATCACAGGTGTTCTCTACGGCCGAAGACAGCCAGAATGCCGTGACCATCCGCGTGTTCCAAGGTGAACGTGAAATGGCAGCGGATAACAAGATGCTGGGACAATTCGACCTGGTCGGCATTCCCCCTGCCCCGCGCGGCGTGCCGCAGATCGAGGTAACCTTCGACATCGACGCCAACGGTATTGTGAACGTTTCCGCCAAAGACAAGGCCACGAACAAGGAACAGCAAATCCGTATTCAGGCCAGCGGCGGTTTATCCGATGCCGATATTGAAAGCATGGTGAAGGACGCCGAGGCGAACGCGGAAACCGACAAGAAACGCCGCGAAGCCGTCGAGGTCAAAAACCATGCCGAGGCGCTGATCCACTCCACGGAAAAATCCATGGAAGAGCTTGGCGACAAGGTGCCCGAAGAGGACAAAAAAGCCACGCAGGCCGCTATCGAAGCGCTGAAAGCCGCCATGGAAAAAGACGATAAGGACGACATCGAAGCCAAGACGCAGGAACTGGCTCAGGCCAGCATGCGCATCGGTGAAATGGCCTATCGCAAGGCACAGGAAGAAGCCGCGGGCGACCCTGACAATTTCGACGCCGAAGTCGTGGATGAAGGCGATTCCGGTTCCTCCGGGCAAAAGGACGAGCCGCTTGACGCCGAGGTCATCGACCTTGAAATCGAGGACGAAGACGACGACGGCAAGAAATCCGCTAAATCCAAATAACAACAAAAAGGGGACGGAGTAAAAACACCCTGTTTTACTCCGTCCCCGTTCCCGGTAAACATCATGGCTGAAAAAGACTTCTACAAAGTACTCGAAGTAGACAAGAATGCTGACGCGGCGGAAATTAAAAAAGCCTACCGCAAGCTGGCCATGAAATATCACCCGGACCAGAACAAGGACAATCCGGAGGCCGAGGCCAAGTTCAAGGAAATCAACGAAGCCTACGACGTGCTGAAAGACGAGCAGAAACGCGCGGCTTACGACCGTTACGGCTCCGGCGCTTTCGACGGCAGCATGGGCGCAGGCGGCTTTGGCGCAGGCGCTGGTGGCTTCAGCGGTTTCGGGGGCGCGGGCGGCGCCGGGGCGTTTTCCGACATATTTGAAGACATGTTCGGCGAATTTATGAGCGGCGGCGCGGGGCGCGGCGGTGCACGCACAGGCCCGGCGCGCGGCTCCGACATGCAATACACCATGCGGATTTCATTGGAGGACGCGTATAAAGGCAAGGAAGCCAGCATCAAAATCCCGGTCAATGAAAGCTGCTCCGCCTGCAAAGGCTCCGGCGCCGAGCCCGGAACCTCGGCGGAAACCTGTGAAACCTGCGGCGGCGTCGGGCGCGTGCGCCAGCAACAGGGCTTCTTTACCATCGAACGCACCTGCCCTACCTGCCAGGGCGCGGGCAGCGCTATTAAAAATCCCTGTAAGGCCTGCGGCGGTGAAGGCCGGGTCAGGAAAGAGAAGACGCTGAAAATCAAAATTCCCGCGGGGGTCGATCACGGACGGCGCATCCGCCTCTCCGGCGAAGGCGAAGCGGGATTGCGCGGCGGCCCGGCGGGCGATCTTTATGTATTGGTCGCCATCGAGCCGCATAAGTTTTTCCGCCGGGAAAACGACAACCTGTATTGCCGCGTCCCTATTCCCATCACCAAGGCGGCGCTCGGCGGCGAGGTGGAGGTTCCCACTATCGAAGGCGCGCGCTCCAAAATCAAAATCCCGCCCGGCACCCAGACCGGGCAACAACTGCGCATGAAGGGCAAGGGCATGACCAACCTGCGTTCCGATGCACGCGGTGACATGTACATTGAAATCTTTGTCGAAACGCCCGTAAACCTGAATAAAAAACAGCAGGATCTTCTGCGTGAGCTCGACAGCACCATAGGCGACGGCAAGGCCGGCGCCAGGCACTCCCCGGAATCCGAAGGGTTTTTCAAAAAGGCCCGCGAATTCTGGGACGACTTAAAGGACTAAAGCTTAAAGGGAGAAGAAGGCGGTATACCTTCCGCGGCGGGGTGAGCCTCCAATGCCTCAGGACCGGTTTTTTCACGGCCTTCCATCTCGGAAGCATCGGGAATAAAGCCGGAATACTGTTCCTTGTAAGCCAGGTAATCGGGATCATTCTCGATATCCCTGACATAATTTTTGTAAAAACGGTCCAGCGATTCTATGTATTTCCCTGGGCCTTCCAAGCCTTCCTTATCAAACCAGCCTTTATTCTGCATAACCTTTACAACGGCGTAAGCCAGTATAGGGTCCTGATGCGTGTAAAAGGCCCCCACCCTTGCCTGCTCGAACGGACTTGAAAAGACAGCCTCCATGAGGCTTTTTCGATCTCCGAACAGCGCCTCCGCCCTCCACGATAAAGGCTCCGATTCATCCTGATTGTTACGCACCAGTTCAGGAAGCTTCACCATGCCCACCATAAAATTCACAGCATCGTTGACTATAAACATGTCGTTATAGGCAAAAGCGCCCTCCTCATTGGAAAAAGGGAGGGAAGAGTTTCCCTCCAGCGCCAAATGCGTTGAGTGAGAGGGAAGCGCCCCGGATACTGCGCCTTCATAATCCCCTTTCGACAAAGCCCCGGCAAGGGCGAACAAACTGCCGCCACCACCAAGACTTCCTGCGGCCCGCGCCGCTTCAAAAGCATCCCAGAACTCCGGATTGAGACGCCCGCCGTCAACATGCCTTTGATATGCTTTTTGCGCCCCAATATCCGCGTCATTTTCAAACAGCAGCGGATATTGGCCATAAGCCGTTTGTGGAGAGTTGGTTGCAAGGTCGTAACCGGTTACTGTCCCTGCGTCCTGCTTGATATGCCCCGCCTCATGAGACATCACAACAAACGCAGCATCTTCTGAATCCCCCGGGATCGCGATTAATTTGCTGGCGGGAACACGCGACAGACCGGAGATATACTTCTCCGGCGGCGCATTGAAATCCGGGGCAACAATAATGCCGAAATCATTTTTCCCGTCCCCGTTAACGTCAACTCCCGTCGCGCCCGCCGATTGCGTTAAAAGAAATTCCATCATCCTCAGGGAAACCTGCACGGCCTGTTGCCGCTCGGCCTCAGGAAGAGATACCCTTTTAAAAACTTCATTTAGCTGGGTGGACGCCTGCTCCACCACCTGCGCCTTTTCCGCATCTGTTTTAGAAAAAAACTCAATCATGTCCATATTGAGTGCAGGAATATCGTCCCGGGACAGCACAATCACATCTGCATCGGCAATTCCGACGATCTCATCGCCAATCCACCCCAGTTGCGCGCGCGTGTAATCTGTCGCGTAAAGCCTGTGATTTTCTGTATTCAGCCCGGACACATCATCTAACCTTTTGTTTCTTTTGCCCTATTTAATATAAATACATTTAATTAAAGAAAAGTTACCTGCCCCTGTATTTGCTCCTTGTAGTATCGGGAGCACTTATGCTTCAATCGGACGATGCTTAAGATAGGAATCGCAGGCTGCACAGGCCGCATGGGGTCATTACTGGTGAAAGAGCTTCTTTCCGGCCAATGGGAAGGGCTGGAACTTGCAGGCGGCACGGCGCGTATCGGCAAGGATCACGGCTATGATTTCTTCGTCACCAACGACCCGGCGGAATTATTCAGGGTTTCCGATGTGGTCATCGATTTCACAGTGCCCGAAGCCACGCGCGAGCATGTAAAACTCGCCCACGAACACCAGACCCCGATGGTGATCGGCACAACGGGCCTGCACTCCGACGAAGAGGTCGATATCGAGCATATCGCTCACGAAGTCCCCATCGTTTATGCTTCCAACACCAGCGCGGGCATTACGCTGCTTCTCGAACTGGTTCAAAAAACTGCCTCGGTTCTCGGACCCGAATGGGACATTGAAATTGCCGAAGTGCACCACAAGCACAAGATCGACGCCCCCTCCGGCACAGCCCTTTCTCTGGGTAAAGCGGCGCAAGCCGGGCGCGGCGGCGGGGATTTCGTAACCGAGCGCCAGGGTGAGCGCAAGGAAGGCGATATCGGATACTCCGTATCGCGCGGCGGCGATGTTGTCGGCGAACACGACGTGACATTCTACGCGGCGGGGGAACGCATTACCCTGAGTCATAAGGCCACCAACCGCGCCCTGTTTGCGAAAGGCGCGCTGCGTGCCGCGCGCTGGCTTTCCGGAAAACCGCCCGCCGGTTTTTATTCCATGAAGGATGTTTTAGGGCTTTAGGCTGCGTGCGGAGGTGCTACGCCATCAGGCTGTGGCTGGCCACGCCCCTTTGATTGCGCCAGAAAGCCGTAATAAATACTGGCGAGGCTCCCTGTGCCATCGGCCGTTTTAAGGGACCTCAGGAATACGTAGTCGGCGCCTTTTTTACTCAGGATGATATTCCAGACAGATTGAATGGCGCGCGCCTCTGCTGCGTTCTTTGCGTGATATGGCATGGCGGCCTCGATCATAGCTTCAAGTACTTCCGACCATTCAGGGGAAACATAGACATGTTTTTTTGGCTTCCGCGATTTGCGATCCTCTACGCCAAAATTTTTTAAAGCCTGAGACAAAAACGCCAGCGCATTGGTTTCCACTTCACCTGCTTCACCAACGGTCACTGGCCGCGCGCCAAACTTTAAAAGCGCCAGAATAGCGCCAGAATTTCCTGTCTCCAGCGACCTTATCAGCCCCGTCTTTTTAACGGTCGAGCGGGGATCGGGATCAGGCACATAAATGTCGGGGGACACGCCCTTTTCGTTGATAAGGTAATCCAGCGCTTCGACTATATTCTGATCCGCCAGGGCAATCGCCGTAACGGCATTATCACCATCAATGATTTCCTCAGGACTGGCCCCGGCCGCCGCCGCCGCCCGCATGTCACTCACATCGGCAATCCGGGCCGCTTTGATAAGCTGGATTTTGGGCTGGAATTCGGGATCGAAATTATGTGAAAGCACCTCGACAGCCCTAAATAAATGCGGATGCCGTTGTACAAAACCATTGGCAGCAACCGCACGAAATAATCCAATGGCATTAAACACAGACATAACGCTACTCCCTAAGAAACCTTACAGAAAATAGCACAGCACTAGAATTATGACAATAAATTATTTGCTCTCCATGTCCAAAAGGCGCTGTTTAACCTCCGGGCCCCAGCCGTAATTGCCAACGCCGCCTGATTTGGGCAAAACCCGGTGACACGGGATAATCAGCGATACGGGGTTTTCCCCCACCGCCGTGCCCACGGCGCGCACGGCCTTCGGGCGGCCAATGTCATTGGCGATCTCGCTGTAGGTTTTGGGCTTGCCGCGCCTGATCGCCAGCCAGGCCTTCCAGACAGCGCGCTGGAACTGTGTGCCTTCAAGGTCGAGGGGAATGTCGGAAAGACGCTCCTCTTCCCACGCTTTCATCACCTTTTGCGCCATCGGCTTTACCGCCGCATCATCACGCGTAAAATCGGAACCCGCGTAAAAACACTTCATGCGCTCTTCCGCACCGCCCTTATAACCGCCGCCCGCAAACCCAAGCCAGCAAAGCCCCTTTTCCGTCTGGCCTATCACCAGCTTCCCAACCTGCGTCTCCGCCACGCCATAGGTGATTTTTTTCATGACTTGCGCCCCCTTTGCCTCTATCAATGAATCTATGAACAAAACAAAGATACATGAGTTTTTCGCCCGCCTGCAAGCGGCAAATCCGGAGCCCAAAAGCGAGCTGGAATGGACCAACCCTTATACCCTTCTGGTTGCCGTCACCCTGTCGGCGCAGGCCACGGATATCGGCGTGAACAAGGCGACGAAAGCGCTTTTTAAAATCGTCAGCACGCCGCAGGACATGTTAAATCTCGGTCTTGACGGCCTAAAGGAACACATTAAAACCATCGGTCTTTATAATACGAAAGCCAAAAACGTGATGGCGGCGGCGGAAATGCTGGTGCGCGATTACGGCGGCAAGGTGCCGGGTACGCGGGAGGAACTGGTCAAACTTCCCGGCTGCGGACGCAAAACCGCCAACGTGGTTTTAAATGTCGCCTTCGGCCAGCACACGATGGCAGTGGACACCCACATTCACCGCGTCGCCAACCGTACAGGGATGGTCAAAACCAAAACGCCGGACCAGACGGAGCTGGCCTTGTTAAAGGTCGTACCGGATGAATTCATGCTCTACGCCCACCACTGGCTCATCCTGCATGGCCGTTATATCTGCAAGGCGCGCAAGCCGGAATGCGGTTCTTGCGTGGTTTACGATTTATGCGCCTTCAGGGATAAGACGGCATAGACGCTGGCTCTCCCACAATAATACACACTTCAAACACCCTCGCGCGCCTCGTCATTGTGAGGAGGGCAAACAGCCCGACGCGGCAATCTTTTGC
>CAZBNG010000029.1:0-26278 GCA_964493095.1 uncultured Pseudobdellovibrionaceae bacterium | reverse complement strand
AGGCGCTGCCAGAGCATATGCGCCATGCTGGTAAAGGTAACCTGGAAGGCCAGCACGCCGATAAAAAGCGGCATATTGACCGTGCTCCAGTCAATCTGAAGCGGGGTCTCTAAAGCAAAAGCGATCATCACCACGGGCACGCTTGCCACCGCGTGCAGGACGACAAGGTAGGTCGCGGGACCAATGTTTTGCAACGATTTCATGCGGGCATAGGCCCATGCCAGTGTTGACGTGCACACAACCATGCCAATGACCCCAGCCATATCGGGTTTTTGCGCCGGCAGCCCGACAAGGATAATCACACCCAAAACGCCCAGAGCTATCCCTGCACCAGTGCGCAGGCCAAATTTTTCCTTGAAAACCAGCCATCCCAAAAGCACGGAGAAAATGACCTGCAGTTGCAGCAGGATTGAGGTAACCGAAGCTTCCAGCCGCACCAGTGACCAGAAGAGCGCCCCCTGGTGCAGAACACATAAAAGAATGGCGATCTGCGCAATCAGCCAGACTTTATCTTTCCCCGGCCAGCGGGCGAAGGGCAGGAATAAAAGCGTGGTAAGAACGAAACGGAAAGACATGGCCGTGAACGGCCCGACTTCTCCGACGATGACCTTGATGGCCACAACGTTGATCGACCAGATTGTAATGACAAGAAGAGCAAGGAGTAAATCACGGGTAGATATCATAAGTATCTGTATAACACAGGCATTATCAATCTTCAGCGCCTAAATTATAAATTTGACATATTGTTTTTTCTGTGGGATTTTAGCGTGAATTCTTAAAAGGAGTATGCGCGATGACTGCAGATAAAAAACCTAAAGGAGACTTTGATGAAGCGAGCTTACAGCAGGCGCGGGACTTTTTGACGTTTATAACCTTGAGTGACAGGGAAATGGCAGGGGTTATCAATAGTATCGCAGGCGCTGCGGACGGGGCGTTGGTAACACAGGAAGTGTGGCAAGATTATATTGTACCGGCGATAGAGCAGAGAGATAATACTGGTGACACGCGCATTGCCATTCAAAATTTTGTGCGAAAAGCTCTTGAGCGATATGGAACATGGAAAGAAGGTGAAGATATTGTCCAACACGGTGAATGGTCTGACGTTGTTGCGGCAGTAAGCTGCCTTTTGGATGCCAGATACGGTGTTTATGCGGAAAGAGCAGCTATCCTTTTTGTTTTTGCCGTTTTTAAAAAAGGGGTTCATGCCGTTACAGACGTTGAACTAAAATATCATATGGGACGTCCGCCGGCTGATGTGAAAATTTCCCCCGATGAAGACGACGCAGTAAGAGAAGCGTTACAAAAAATCGAAGGAATGAAAGCGCTTTTGTGGGGGCATGCAAATGGGTTGACCACCACTGTCCAGCAACAGGAAGCAATAAAAAGAACCATAGACGGAATTCTAGATGATCCGACAGGATATGTTCTTGGAACGCTTAAACGCCCGGGCGAAGAAGGCTATCGTCCGAGTCTTGAAGAAGTTGTTCTTGGCCGCGGCTATCCTTCACCATGAAGTAAACGTTTTTTTTAGTTAAAGCCTATTGAGATTTTTCTTTACGCCGCTTTCCTGAGGCCGCCCATGGCGCAGACGATTTCCCATTCTTCTTCCGTTACGGGGGAAACGGACAGGCGTACCTGCCGCACCACTTTCATATTGCTCAGAACGGGGTGGGATTTCAGATCGGCCAGCGTAACCGGGGTTTGCAGCGCGGTGAGCGGCTTAACATCAACAGTCACGAACTTGCCCGTTTCATCGTCGGGGTCGGGGTAAGCTTCGCCTGTAACCTCCAGAATGCCGACAATCTCTTTCCCTTCGTTGGAGTGGTAAAAAAAGCCCTTGTCCCCCGGTTTCATCGCGGAGAGATTATTGCGCGCCTGAAAATTGCGCACTCGCTTTTCCCAGCGTCCATTACCCTTTTTTACCTGGTCTTCCCATGAAAATTTATAGGGTTCGGATTTCAGCAGCCAGTAAGCCATAATTCTCTCCTCTTCACTTTTTATGTCCCGCGAGCAAAAGATAACACTTTTTGACTCAAAAGCTATAAGCCCGCAATAAGGTAATCAATACCGGAACGGCCGGTTGAGCATTTCCTGTATGGCCTCGTCCACGGATACGCCCTCATGCAGGCATTTATGGACCGCTTCGGTGATCGGCATGTCGACGGCGAATTTCTTGGCCAGCGACAAGGTGGAAGTGGCGGAATAAACGCCTTCGGTAACTGATTTACGCGGGCCCAGAACCTCCTCAAGCGTTTTACCTTCCCCAAGGGCGACCCCAAGCGAGAAATTTCGAGACTGCATAGAAGAGCACGTGAGCATCAGGTCACCGATGCCGCACATCCCAAGGAGGGTTTCCTTCTGCGCGCCCATTGCCACGCCCAGCCGTGCGATTTCCGCCACGCCGCGTGTAAGAAGGGCTGCGCGGGCGCTTTCGCCCAGTTTGTGTCCGTGCACGATGCCGCAGGCAATCGCGATAACGTTCTTGATGGCCCCGCCAAGCTGTGCGCCGATAATATCCTCGGTGATGTAAGGGCGGAACAATTTGGCGCCTAGCGCTTCCTGAAGCTCCTGTGCCACATCCTTGTCGGAGGCGGCAATCGTCACGGCGGAGGGCAGGCCGGAGGCAATTTCGCTGGCGAAAGTAGGGCCGGTGAGAATGGCGATGGTGGCGTTGGGAACGACTTCGGCGGCAACCTGAGACATTAGCAAGCCGGTATCAAGCTCAATACCTTTGGCGCACAATACAATGGGTTTACCGTCGGCAATGTCGCTGCGCATGTTTTTCAGGGTGGCGCGCACAAATTGCGCCGGGGTGACGATGAGCAGGATATCGCAGGCCGAAGCCTTGGACAGGCTGTCTGTGGCTTTCAGGCTTTTATCCAGCTTGATTCCGGGAAGGTATGTTGTGTTTTCATGCTTGGTATTGATGGCTTCCGCCACTTCGGGTTCGCGGGCCCATATGGTCACGCTGCGGTTATATTGCTCGCTGTTTTGGGACAGAACCTGCGCTAAAGCGGTTCCCCAAGCTCCTGCGCCGATCACTCCGATTGTCCGCATATACCCTCCTGTTCCTGTGCCAGATGTTTTTGTAAGGTACGTTAGCCTTCAGGCTTTTACCCCAGCACCATGCCGTGGCTCAGCTTCGGGGTCAAGGGGCCAGCGCGGGCGGGCTTTGAAATCAAGGGAATCCGTGAGCCCCGCCTGCAGGCGCTCCAGCCCGGCCCAGGCGATCATAACGGCGTTATCCGAACAAAGTGCGGGGGGCGGGGCAAAGAGCTTTGCCTTGTGATTTGCCGCCATAGTATCAAGCGCCGCGCGGATAGCGGTATTGGCCGCCACGCCGCCGGAAACGACAAGGGATGTCTGTGCCGGGCTATATTCCGCTTTAAAGTGCGTAAGGGCCTTATCGCAGCGCTCGGCCAGCACTTCTGCAATCGCGGTTTGCAGCGCATAGGCCAGATCCGCAATATCACCGCGCTGCAATTCACCGGGGGGCAGCTTTTCGATATGGTTCCTGACAGCGGTTTTCATGCCGGAGAAGGAAAAATCCAGTTCCTCTCGCCCCTTCATCGGGCGCGGCAGGTCAAAACGCTTCAGGGCATCTTGAGGGCTTTTGCAAGTGGCGGCGATTTCCTGTATGCGTGGGCCGCCCGGATGACCCAGCCCCATAAGCTGCGCCGCCTTGTCGAAACACTCGCCGCAGGCGTCATCCAGCGTCGTGCCCCAGCGTTTGTAGCGGTTTACTCCTTCGGCCACGAGGATTTGCGTGTGCCCCCCGGAAATCAGCAGCAGGAGGTAAGGAAACTCCACGCCATCGGTCAGACGCGGGGTCAGGGCGTGGCCTTCAAGGTGGTTGACTGCCATGAAGGGCAGGTTATGAGCGGCGGCAATCGCCTTGCCCGCCATCATGCCCACCATCACCCCGCCGATCAGCCCGGGGCCGCAGGTGGCGGCCACACCGTCAAGGTCGGCAAAGGATAATTCGGCATCCTTCATGGCCCCCTGAATCAAGGTGTCGAGATGATCGAGGTGGGCGCGGGCGGCAATTTCCGGCACCACGCCGCCGAAAGCTTCGTGTTCCTTCATCTGCCCCAGCACAAGGTTGGACAGGATTTCACGCTTGTCGTTGACAACCGCGGCGGCGGTTTCGTCACAGCTTGTTTCGATGCCCAATATGTTCATAATAGCTTTCTTTGTCTTTTGGCCTGCGAATGCTGTTTTTCTGCGCTTCCGGTTCGCATGTACTTTGTTGTACACTTGCGCTTCCGGTTCTCGAAAACCAGCATTCTCGGCACAAAATACTGTGAAAGCGCGTGATACCCAAGGAAAACATGCAGGAAAAGACACAAATTATAAAAATAGGGACGCGAGGTTCCGCGCTGGCGCTGCGGCAGGTGGAATTGGTGCGCGCGGCGCTGACTGAGGCGTACCCTGAATTACAGACGGAAGTGGTTATTATTAAAACCTCCGGCGACTGGCGGCCTGAAGAAGGGGAGACGCGCCTGAATGCGCAGGCGGGGGGTAAGGGCCTTTTCGCCAAGGAGATAGAACAGGCGCTGCTGGCCGGGGAGATCGATGCCGCTGTGCATTCCATGAAGGATATGGAGGCGGCGCTGCCCCCGGGGTTGCAGATACGGCATATGCTGCCGCGCGAGGATGTGCGCGATGCGTTGATCGTCAGCGACCCGGCGCAAAAACTTGGCGGGATTGACGGCCTGTCGGAAAATGCTGTTGTGGGCACGGCCAGTGTACGGCGCGAAGCGGCGCTGAAATCCCTGCGCCCGGATATCAGGGTTGTGCCGCTGCGCGGGAATGTTGAAACCCGCATTAAAAAATGTCGCGAGGGGCAGGTGGACGCCACATTCCTGGCGCATGCCGGGTTAAAGCGCCTTGGTCTTGCCCACGAGATTTCCTGTGTCCTTGAGCCGGAGGTAATGCTGCCCGCCGCCGGGCAGGGGGCTGTGGGCATTGAAACGCGGGCGGATGATAAAGGGGTAAGCGCGCTTTTCGATTCCATAAGCTGCGCGCTGACACTCACGCAGGTAACGGCGGAGCGCGGCGTACTGGCAGCGCTGGATGGGTCGTGCCGCACGCCGGTAGGTGATATCATGAATTTACAGGCACAGCTCTGGTCCTTCGATGGCAGTGCGACCTACACACACAGCGATAGCGCGGAAATTGCCACGTTGCAGGATGCCGCGCGGCTGGGTGCGCAGGTGGGGGAAGCGCTGAAGAAAAAGGCGCCTTCGGATATTTTTGTCATGCCCGCAGTGGAGGTTGGGCGATGAGCGGTGCCGTGCTGGTCACCCGTCCGCAACCAGAAGCCCGGCGTTACGGCAGGACGCTTGAAGAGCGAGGTTTCCAGGTTTTCGTTGAGCCGCTGTTGATAAAGCAGGAGCTGGATTTCAGTCCGCCGGTTATGGAGGGGGTTCAGGCCCTTATCTTCACCAGCGCGGCGGCAGTTAATCTCTTTACGGCGCGCTGCGGCGCGCCGCCATGCCGCGTGTTTACGGTCGGGGACAATACGGCGAAGAAGGCGCGGGCGCTGGGGTTTGAAAACGTGGTCAGCGCCCATGGCGAGAGCATGGCGCTGCTTGAACTGATTTTCCGGGAATGCGATCCGGCGGGCGGGCGCCTTATCCATGTGCGGGGGCGACATACCGCAGGTTCTTTGGCTGTAAAACTTTCCGAAAACGGTTTTGATGTCTCTGAATTAGTTGTTTACGAGATGAAAAAAACGCCGGATTTTTCACATCAATTAATCACAAATTTTGAAAACCGCACGATTAACGCAGTGACTTTTTTCTCCGGACGTACAGCGGAAAATTTCGTGGCGCTGGTGCAAAAAAACGGGCTTGCCTCTAGGCTTGAGGATATAAAAGCCTTGTGTATTGGGAAGCCCGTGCTAGAGTGCGTACAGTCCCTCGTGTGGAAAGAGACGTACATCGCCCGGACACCGGACCGGCAGGGAATGGATGAGTTGTTGCGCGACTATGTCGACAGATAAACCTTCCCGCTATGTGTATTAAAAAATGGGGAGTCAAAAATGAGTAAAGCAAATTCCGAAAATATCGAAAACGCCGAAGAGGTGATTGAGAGCTTTGGCGGTATCCGCCCTATGGCGAAAAAGATCAACGTTGCGGTTACGACGGTGCAGGGCTGGAAAAAACGCGGCGTGATACCCGCCAACCGCCGCGAAGTGGTGATAGATGCGGCGGAAGAATATGGAATTGAAATTGAGGGCCTGACGCAAGGCGCTGGACCGGCCGCCAATGAAGCCGCCAATGAAGCCGCCAATGAAAATGGTTCAGCCCTGCAGGAGCCGCAAGAAAGCTCTTTCCCCAGGGCCTCGCGCGCTTCCGTTCCCCCCGCTGGTGAAGCGGGAGAAGAAAGTTTCGAGGAAGCTGCGGCGGAGATGGAAGAGCGCATGGCAAGGCGTGCAGAGGAAAAAGCAGACGAGGTCGCCGCACGAATATTGACTTTGAATGATTTTGACCAAACACTGGAGGCAAGGATTAAACGCGCCGAAAGAAATGCCGTGACCAAAAGCGCTCTCGTAACAATTATATTAATCGTGGTGGCTCTTGGCGGCGCTTATGTGTTGATCCAGCCTTTCGCTCCGGCTGAGCAAGTTTCGGAATCACCGGAAATCGCAGCAATGGAGACGCAGCTTGGCGATATGCAGAACCAGGTGCAGCAGGTGCAACAGGAACAGCGCTCGTTGCGCGATCTCATTCCCTCCGACCTTAAGGAAAGATTAGGGCAGTTGCGCGAGCAGACCCAGAGCGCCCAGCAGGCGCTGGGTGATGCCATCCAGCGTGCCGAAGAACTTTCCGCCGGTGTGGTTGGGCAGAATGCGGGCAGTATAGAGCAGCGCCTGAGCAACCTGGAAATGATGGTGGCGGAGATAACCTCCTCCCCGCAGATGAAGGGGCTGATAGCGCGCATGCAGAGCATGAGCCAGTCTCCCGCCGGGCAGCAGCAGCTTGACCAGAGTGTCAGCGAGCTTAGCGCCCTTGTAACCGGCGCGCAAAATATGCCGGAGGGGCAGGGTAATCTCGACCAGACACTCAGTGCCGCCCGCGAGCAGAGCCCGGCTCTTTCCCAGACATTTGAGGGCGTCCCTGCCGAGGATTTAAAAGCGGCGGCGATGCTGCTGGCTTTTTCCCAGTTGCGCGAATCACTTAACCGCAGCAACCAGCCCTTTGATGACGACCTTGCGTTGTTGATGAACTTTGTCGGCGACAAAGACCCGGCTCTTCGCAGTTCTCTTGAACGTCTTGCGCCAGAGGCGAATCACGGCGTTCTGACGCCGGAAGGGCTGAACTCCGAATTTCGTTCTTTGGCGGGGGAGGCGGTAGTGGCCTCTCTCAAAGGGGAGGATGTCAGCGTTCAGGAAAAGGCCAAGGCGCGGCTGAACCAGATTTTCAGCGTCGAGAAAGATGGCGAACTGATTACGGGTACGGAGACGCAGGCCAAGATTAACGAGACGCAAAAACTGCTGGATGCAGGCGATATCGAAGGCGCAATCATTCAGGCTAACCTGATTGAGGGACCTGCGGCGGAGGTACTTAAGCCATGGCTGCAGCAGGCGCAGGCGACCCTAAGCGCCCAACAGACACGCGGCCTGATCGACAAGGTTTTAAGCGCCAATCTTAAGGAAGCAGCCGGGCAGATCGTGGAATCTATTCCGGGGGGCGAGCTTTATATCAATCCGGAAACCGGCGTGAAAGTTTACAAGCCGAGCGGGCGTCATTTCAAACAGCTTAACCTGGAAACGGGCAACTAGGCGGACAGGCGCGAGGCGGCGGCAATAACCCATTACGGCGGCGGGGGTTCCCGGCGTCCGTTATCCTTAAGAGGACTGTATGATAAAATCCCTCTGGTTTTTGACAAAAATCATCATACTGGTTGCCCTCGCCCTGTGGGTGGCGCAGCAGCCGGGGCATGTGGTGATGCAGTGGGGGGGATATACCCTGACCGTCCAGATGGGGGCGTTTCTGGCATTTTCCATTATCGCGCTGGCGGCGGCGCTTATGGTTTACCGCGTGATCCGCGCAATTGCCGGTATTCCCCGCGCATGGCGGCGTTTCCGGGAAAAACAGGCGCGGGAAAAAGGCTACAGGGCGCTGACCGCCGGGCTGACGGCGGTGGCCGCGGGCGATGCGGAAAAGGCGCGGGCGCAGGTGCGCCGTTTGCGAAAATACTGGCCGCATGAAAATGGCCTGCCCGAGCTTCTCGAAGCACAAACCGCGCGGCTGGAAGGGCATGAGGACGAAGCGAAAAAACATTTCACAACCCTGCTGGAGCATAAGGATGCGGCATTTCTGGGCGTGCGCGGCCTGCTTCAGGCGGCGCTGGACAGCGGCGATAACGGGGCTGCCCTTCATATGGGACGGCGCGCCCTCAAGCTCTATCCGAAGCAGGGGTGGATTTTACAGCTGGTTTACGATCTGGAGGTGCGGGCGCAGAACTGGGCGCTGGCGGAAAACGTGCTGACCAAGGCGGAACGTACGGGGGCTTTCAGTTCCGAAAAGGCGAAGAGCGACCGCATAGCCATGCTGTTGCTGCGTGCCGATGAAGCCTCGACGGCGGGGAATGTCACTGCTGCTCTGCGGTTTGTGAAGCAGGCGCTATCCCTTGATGAATCCTTCACCCCGACGGTGGAACGTGCGGCGGCGATCTTTTCTAGCCGCAACGAGATTAAAAAGACCGTTAAGGCCATCGAAAAAGCATGGAAGAAGGCACCGCATCCCGAGCTTGTTCCCCTGTGGATGGGCGCTATGCCTGAGCGCAAGGGCGGCGACCCCATGGCCCGTTTGAAATGGGGGGAGCGGCTTTTAAAATTCAATCCCGAAAGCATCGAAAGCCATCTGGCCGCCGCTCAAATCTGTATAGAGATGGCGTTGTGGGGTGAGGCGCGCAAGCATCTTGAAGCGGCGGAAAAACGCGGCGCGGATGCCCGGGTTTATGATTTGCGCGCGCAGCTTGAGGAAAAGGCGGGCCGCCCCTTTGAGGAGGTTCAGGCGTGGCGCGCAAAGGCAGCCGAAGCGCCGCCCGCCCCGGCATGGGTGTGCACGGTATCGGGCCGGATTTATCCACGTTGGCAGCCTGTGGCCCAACCGCACGGCAGTTTCAATTCCATCATCTGGGGGGATCCGCAGGGTGCCAGCATCAGCGTGCTTTCTTACCGGCACCCGTTTGCGGGGCTGGGCGATGCCCGGGGATTTCTTGATGCGCCCTATAAGCGAGCGTAAATTTCAAAGCGTTTACCTTACAAGTGTTTTAATAGCGTTTTTTGCGCAGGGCAAAGTGCAGGGCAAGCCCGCCGAGATAGCCGCCCAGATGCGCCTGCCATGCAATGCTTTCCCCGGTTATAAATCCGCCCGCGACGATTAAAACGCCCCAGAAAACCAGCAGGGGATAGATGCCGTATTTTCCTGCTCCGCCCATCTGGCCATGCTCATAAAGCGTGAGGAGGACGACACCGAAAAGGCCGCTGATTGCACCGGATGCGCCAATTACAGGAATATTGGAAAAAGGGCTGAGCACAAAATGCAATGCCGCGCTCGTTAAGCTGCAAAAGGCCAGGAATACTGCCATACGCGGCGCACCGTATTGCTTTTCAAAGAAGGTACACAGGGCCAGGGTCATGATGGTGTTGAACAGGAAATGCATCCAGCTCCCGTGCAGGAAAAGATGGGTCAGCGGCGTAAGCGGTGTACTCCACAAAAACGCTTCGCCGCCGGTAAAGCGCGCGGGCACAAAGCCGAATGTATAGAAAATATCGTATCGCTCCGGTGCGCTGACAAGCAAGTAGAGCGGCAGTTGTACGAGCAGGAAAGCGATGACGATTGCGCGGGTGAGCGGCGGAATTTTTCCCGCATTGAAAAAAGGTTCGCGTACGGCCTTTTGTTCGTTCCGGTATTGTCTGCGGTAACGCTCCTCCTCCGCCAGCTTTTCGCGGCGCAGCCTGTCGCGTTCGGCTAGCGTCGGGAATTTGATGACGCTGGCCTCTTCGCCGTCACTATTTTCGGGCGGTGTGATGCCGTTGCCGTTATGCCCGGATCCGTTCTTTTTTATCGTCATAATCCCTTGTTTCCGGCAGATAAAAAAAGCCGTTTATTCAGTTAAGAATAAACGGCATGTCAAGGTTGTACAATTGGAGAAAATGAAAACTTTTAAATTCCGTGTGTCTTTAACCCAGCGATCGGCTAAAGCCGATATCGGCGTTCTTTTCACGGTCGTATTTGTAAGTCGCCTGTTCGTCACCCTTGGGGGAGAGGAAGCTCGGCGGCGTATAACGTGTGACAAAATCGCCAGCTTCGGCCAATAAATCGGTTGCGGCGATCTTGGCGTGTGCAATTTGCTGGGTCAGTTTGTCGAAAACTTTTTCGAATGCTTCGGCGGCGATCTGCGTCCCCATGACCACCATCTCTTTGATCTTGCCGAGCTCGGGAATTTTACCCTCTACAACCTGTCCGAACGCGCTGGTCATTTTTTTGAGCTCATCGAGCTTTTTACCAGGTTTTTTACCGCCCGATCCGCCTTTTCCCCTGGCGCCGTCCTTGCCTTCTTCTTCATCCTCTTCGTCTTCAGCGTTGTCGTTTACAATCTCGATGTCGACATAAGTCGGAAGCTGGAAGGAAACGGGATATTTTTTCACCTTTTCCGGCGCCAGCGTTTTTCCGCTCAGGCCCGGTTTGACTTCGATGCGGATTTTTTCCGAGATACGCCAGTCAAGCACCACGCAGTGACCCTTGAAGTCGCCGGTGTGATGGCAGGGTAAAACCAGGCGCTTGCCCGGGTAAAAGGGTTCTTTCACGCCTGCATCACGCAAAAATTCCTGCACGTTGACCTTCATAATCTGCTCCTTGTTATTTGTATTTTCTATCCGTTTGTTTCGTTTTTTACGGCAAATCGTAGTTCAATAATGTCTGGAAAAAATTAAAAAACAGTTAAGTTTGCGGTCTTGAAAAAAAGAATGTTTTTTGCAGGCGAACCCGGTTTTCTGTTACACTGGGATTTGATGTTTTTGTAAGGATTTTGAAGGTTTTAGGCTTATGGTTAAACAAAGCGGGGCATTGCATTTTTTAGCGGCGCTGACGTTGCTGTGGCCGATTGTGTTTTCCGGTGCGGCATATGCCGATAACAATATCTTTTTAACCCCTCAGAAAAACCAGGGTAATTCCGAAGATTCTGCCGGTAAACCGCTGTTTTTAAAAAAGAACAATCAATCCTCGGCCAATGCGCCCGTTTTTTACAAACGAAACATCCGGCAACAGCAGGAAGAGCAGGCGGCCGTTTTCAATCGTCTGCGAAAAGCCAACAGTCTTTTATATAATGGGGAGATCGATATGCGCGGCGGACGGACTCCGCAGCCTGAGGAACTGCAAGCAATGGTGCAGGCCAACCAGGCGGCCGATCTGGCCATGGTAAATATGCAGAACGATTCGCTGCGTAAAAAAATAGAGCGCGAGCAGCGCGAGCGTGAGGCGCGCCGTGAACGGGTGAAAGCTGAAATCGCCAGAAAAGAGGCTGAGTATGAAGCGCAGAAACAGGCTGCTCTTGCCGCTGCCGCAAAAGGCGAAGCTCTGCCGATCCAGCAACAGCAGCCGGTCAAACCTAAAAAACAGGTCTATAAAAAGCCTGAAAGTTCTTTTGTTCCCAAGCCGGTTTTCAATTCCGCGCAATAACCTGTTCCTTGAATCTTTCATGTCGTAATTTTCTGGGCACTGTTTACATGCGCGGGCTTTAGCCGGAACGATTTACGTGCTAGCTGTTAAGGCATGGAAGTTTTCAGTTTATTGTCGCCTCAGGAATGGCTCATGCTTGTTGCAGGAATAGCCGCTCTTGGAGCTTTTGCCGGATTCCTTGCCGGTCTTCTGGGGATTGGCGGGGGCATTGTCCTGGTGCCGGGCCTGTTTTTCATTTTTAGCGCGCTGGGTTTTACTTCGCCGCATCTTATGCATTTGGCAGTGGGAACGTCGCTGGCGATTATTGTTCCTACGGGGTTTTCTTCCGCAAGGACACACTGGAAAAAAGGCAATGTCGATACGGGGCTTTTACGTGTGATCGGTCCCGGTATCTTGCTGGGGGTGGTAAGCGGCACGGCGCTGGCCTCCGGGCTTACAGGGGTGGAGTTGAAGATGGTTTTTGCCACGGCGATTTTGATTTTTGCCGTCATGATGGTAACGAACCCCTCGCGCATAAAGCTTTTCAAACAGGTGCCCGGGCCGCTGGGCTCCGGTCTTGCCGGTTTCGTCATCGGCAATATTTCCACCCTGATCGGTATCGGCGGGGCGACCCTGAGCGTACCGTATATGAGTATGGGACAGGTGCCGATGCACCGCGCGATCGGCACGGCCTCGGCGCTGGGGCTATTTATCGCCATTCCCGCTGCTGCCGGATTTTTCTGGATCGGGCGCGGGGCCGAAGGCCTGCCGCCGCTCAGCTTCGGCTACGTTAACGTGCTGGCATGGGCGGCGATTATACCGATCAGTGTCTCCGTTGCGCCGCTAGGCGCCAAAACCGCCCACCGTTTTTCTGTGGATACGCTGCGCCGTATCTTTGCCGTTTTCATGGTTATCGTGGCGGTGAAAATGTGGATCGGCATTCTGTCATGAGCGCGGTAGCGCAATTTTCCGCCTTTCGTATTCCGCCGTTATTTACCCTGTTTAAAAGACTGGACATGCAAAGCACAGCCTTTGTGCTGGCGCTTGGCGTTTATGCGTTTTTTGGCTCACCTACGCCGGACAAGCCGAGTGTTGCGGAGCTTGTCATTGGCGCGCTGCTGTTGATTTCGGCAGGGGTAGGCGGCGTTTATGACGCCCTGCGTCCCGGCGTAAACGCCCAGAGCTACCGCAAAATAGGCGCTGTTTTGCTTGTTTTTGGCTCCGTTATGCCGTTTTTTACCGGGGTTTTTCAGGAAAATGGCATAAAGATGATGATGCGCGACTATATTCCCTTTGTTTTTATGCTTTTTCCGTTGTTTTTTTCTAAAAAGCTTCAAAAAAATTCAAATTTTTTTAAAATAATCCTGTTTTCTTATATATTTCTTGGGGTTTTGTTCGCTTTCAGGGTTGTTTCTCCCCTGATCGGTCTTGATTTTGTGCATTTTTTAAAGTCAGAGGCGCTATATTACCTCGCCAACGTGCCCAGCGTGCTGTTCAGCGCCCTGATTTTAACCGGCTGGGGCGGGTATTATCTTACGGGCATAAAGACGGGACGGCGCTTCTTGTTCGGCCTTTTGCTGGTCTGTTTCGCCGTGCTGCCCGTCACGGCGATGGCGGCGAATTTGCAACGCGCGACCCTTGGCGCTTTTGCGGTCTATATCGCGGTGCTGGGTGTTTTGGGGTTTATCCGCGCGCCTTATAAAATGCCGTTGTCCTTGCTGATGACGGGCGCAGCCGGGTATTTCCTCTGGCCTTTGATTGCCGGGATGGCGGGCGTGCTGGCGGAAAAGAACGCCCTGGTCGGGCTGAATATGCGCTGGCAGGAAGCCCGGGCGGTGTGGGAAGTTGTCGGCGCCGGGCCGCTTTCCCTCGTTTTTGGAATGGGGTGGGGGGCTCATTTCCATTCTCCCGCCGTGGGTGGGGTCAGCGTAAATTTTACCCATAGCCTGCTGACAGCCATGCTTTTGAAAACGGGTTTAAGCGGCTTACTGCTTACCCTTTTCTATCTTGCCGCTTTGGGCCGCATGTTGCTTGACGTTATTCTAAAAGCTCCCGTTTTAGGGCTGGCGATCGCTGCTCCGGTCTTGATCAATGTCTTTCTGTATGCCAGTTATAAGTCTCTGGATTTCGGGATCATCCTGCTGCTTATTCCGGCGGCTCTTTACGCGTTAAAGAGCCTGGCAGCGGAGGCCCGGCAGGATACGGCAACAGGGCACGACTAAAGTATGCAACGACCATCTATTTTGTTTTTTAACCGGGTTTATCCGCCGATGCGCGGCGCAAGCGGGCGCGTTTTGCGTGATCTGGCGCGGGCTTTTGCTAAAGAAGGGTGGCACGTGACCGTCATCACCACGGGCCAAAAAGCCGGGCGGGAGCGTGACGGGGCGGTGAACGTTTTCCGTGTAAAGGGCAGTGCCCGGCCCGGTATTCTGGGGTACAGCTGGATATGGCTCAAGATGTTTTTCAAAGGGCTGCGCCAGCCGCGCCGCCATATTGTTGTGACCATGACCGATCCGCCGATGCTTGCCGTGCTGGGGCGTATTCTCGCACGCTGGAAAAAATCCCGCCATATTCACTGGTGCCAAGACCTGTATCCCGATGTTATGCCGGCGCTGGGTGTTAACATTCCCGCACCGCTGAACAACCTGCTGCGCGGAATGAGCGGCAAGGCCATGCGTTCGTGCGACAAGACCATCGTGATCGGGCGCTGTATGGCGCGTCAGCTCAGCTATTACGAGGTTGATCCCAAACGTATTACGGTCATTCCCAACTGGCCCGATGTGGAGCTTTCCCAGCCTGCCAACCAGGACAAGCCCCCGAAAAAATCCACCGCATCGGAATTGCCCGCCGATTTGCTCAAAGAGGCGCCGAAATTCCGCGTGCTTTATGCCGGGAATATCGGCAAGGCCCACCCGGTCGATACGATCCTCGCGGCTGCCGAGGCGCTGTGTCATGAAAATCCGGAGATCGAGTTTATGTTCGTCGGGGACGGCCCGCGTTTTGATTACATCGCCAGCGAAAGGGACAGGCGCCGTCTTGATAATATCCGTCTTGTTCCCTACCAGCCGGTGGAAAAGCTGCGTATCCTCATGGAAAGCGGTGATGTGCATCTGGTGTCCATGAAAGAGGAAGCCGCCGGATGTATCGTGCCGAGCAAGGTTTATTCTGCGCTGGCCGTGGGCCGCCCCTGCATTTTCCTTGGTCCGGTGCAGTGTGAGGCCGCCAAGATCATTAACGACTTCAAGGCCGGCGTTGTGATCGCGCAGGGCCAGAAAGATGCGCTGATCGAGGCTATCAGGCATTTCCGCTTTAGCGGCGATGACTGGTTTGCCGCCCAGCAGGGGGCGGGGCGCGCCGGGGAGGTTTTTGTGCCCGGCCAGTCGATCAATGCGTGGATCGAGCGGGCCTGGGACGTGGCGAAAAACGACATAGAGTTTAAAAATCATGGATAGCGCCGTACAAAATCGCGATAAGACGCTGGGGGATTTATTAAGCGATATCGTTAAAGCGCGGGGTTTCATTGTAACGGGAATATTGATCGGCGCAGCGCTGGCCGCTCTGATTGGCTTTGTCTCTGTGCCGCATTACAAGGCCACGATGATTGTCGGCCCAGCCAACCCGATGGACGGGGCTGAGGTTTCATCCCTGCTGGCCAATGACAATCTGTATGCGCTGCGCCATCTCGTGCAGCGTGTGGGGGGTGCCAATACGACGGATTTCCTGCGCTTTGAAAATATTTATAACGGCCCGTCGATTGCCGCGAAACTGCTGGAGGACCCTGCGGTGGTCAAAGGGCTGATGCTGGACCGCAGTGTTGAATTTTCCGGCGGCAGGAAAGAATACACCCCTGCCGAGCTGTCTGAATATCTTGAAAAGCGGGTGAAACTGGAGCCTGTGGGAACAACCGCATTGCGGCGGCTTGTTTACTGGCACCCCCATCCAGAGTTTGCCGCTTATTTTCTGGGGCGTATCCACGACCTGAGCGACCATCATATCCGCAGCGATATCCGCGAGGAAACCACGCAGCGCGTGAAATATTTGCAGGATGCTATCGACAGGACGAACAACCCGGAGCATCGCCGCGCGCTTACCACGCTGCTGCTGGAACAGGAGCGTTTGCGCATGCTGGTGTCGATCGACCAGCCTTATGCCGCCGCCGTGATCGAGCCGCCGGCCTCTTCGCAAAAGCCGGAATGGCCGGATTATTATCTGCTGCTTTCCTGCGGAATTTTGCTCGGCGCGTTCCTCGGTTTTATCCTGCATGGCTGTGTCCGGGAGCGCTGAAATGTCCGGGCGGGATAAGGTTAAAAAAATTCCCGTCTCCGTCATTATCGTCACCAAAAACGAAGCGCGCCGTATTGAAACCTGTCTGCGGGCATTGTCATCCTTTGACGAGGTGATCGTTGTGGACTCCTGCAGCGATGACGACACCGCCGAAAAGGCCGGTAAATCCGGGGTTAAGGTGGTTGATTTTCAATGGAACGGCGCGTATCCGAAAAAGCGCCAGTACTGCCTTGAAACGCTGTCCACAAAGCATGATTTTATTTTTTTTCTTGATGCGGATGAACTGGTCACCCCGGCGCTGGCCCGTGAAATCGCAGCGGCGTTTGAAAGAAAAAAAACGTGCGCAGGGTATTTCGTCAGTGGGCAATACCGGTTTGAAAACCGTCTTTTGCGTTTTGGGTTGAGGAATAAAAAACTGTGCCTGTTTGACAAGCGTAAATTCTATTTTCCGGTGATCGACGATCTGGAGATCGCCGAAGGGATGGGGGAAATAGAAGGACATTATCAGCCGCTTTTAAAGCCGGAATACGCACATGAAAAAATTGGTGTGTTTAAATCGCCGCTTATCCATGATGCCTATGACGATGCCGCGCGCTGGGAGGAGCGCCATGAACGCTATGCCCGCTGGGAGGCCGCGATGAACGCGCGCGGATTATGGCCGCAGGAGACGAACCGGGCAAGAGCGTTGATGAAAGCTCTGTTTCGCATGCTGCCCTGCCGGGGCGTCGCGGCATTCCTGCATTGCTATGTGTTGAAGCTCGGCTTTCTTGATGGGGGCGCGGGGCTGCGTTTCGCTCTTTCGCGGCGGCGCTATTACCGGAAGATCAGCGCCTTTTCCTGATTGCCCAGTATACGGCAGGGAACATTTTCCGCAGGCCCCAGAGCGCAAACTGAGCCGTGAAAATCACGGCGTTTTCAACCACGTTATTAACCCGTAAGACCTTGCGGATTTGGAATTGCTCGGCCCGGCCCAGCGCGGCGTTCCTTTGCGATATCCCGCCGGGCGCGAATACGCAAAGCGCTTCGTGGACATAGAGCACATGGTGGGATTTTCTGAGCGCCCGCAGGGTGAAATCGTAATCGGCGGCGATTTTATAATCCGTGTCATAGCGCATGTCGCGCACCGTATCGCGGGCGTATAGCATCGCCTGGTGATGGGTGAACATTCCCAGCGCTGCGGCGGTGTGGGAGCGCGCCTTTTTATAATGCGGATGGGGCTGTGCCCCTTCCAGCGCGTCGCCGTAAATGAAATCGGGGATTTCCTCCTGCGCGGTGATGGTGTGGGAAATTTTATCAAGAGTCTGCGGCGTGGCGAGGGTGTCACCCGCGTTAAGAAACAGGATATAGGCACCGCCTGCGCGCTCCAGCCCCTTGTTCATCGCCTCGTAAGGGCTTTTATCCGGTTTGGATATCCATTCGCAGGGTGCGGTTTTAAGAAATTCCTTTGTGCCGTCGTGCGACCCGCCGTCAATGACGATCCACTCAAAATCCCGGTTAGTTTGCACGGCGAGGGATTTTCCGGTGGCCTGCAGACCGCCGAGATTATCTTTCGTTATCGTGACGATGGAGAAGAGGGCGCTTTTAGTCATTTGCACTAATTATCCCTTATATCGTCTATAAAGATGGAGGTGATCGCGAGGTTTGAGAGAATCTGGCTGATATCCTTTGCGCTTTCGATGAAGTCAAACGGCTTGGGGTCGTTGGGAATGATGATGGTGGAGCCGGGGGGGATAAAGGCCGGGTTATAATTCCACGAGCTGACCTGCAGCGGCTGGGCGCTGCCGTCGGGGTAAAGTACAAAAGTGCGGTCCTTATCGGCGTTAAAGGAAAACCCGCCCGCCTCGTTGATGTAATCCATTGCGTTCTTGGTTTTGCGGAATTGCAGGGAAGCGGGGGAGAGCACCTCACCGGAGACGCGCACGGTCAGGCTGCGGCGCGGGATATAGATGCGGTCGCCGGGCTCCAGAAGCAGGTCGAGTTCCGGCTGCGTTTTGAGAACGGCGGGATTTGCCTCTACCGTGATGCGTCCGACGCCTTCGGCGTGCCGCAGTTCCTTGGCAAGAGTGCGCGCTTCCATCAGTTTGGCATTATCGACCTTCTTCTCGTCCTGGTTCAGTGCCAGCGCAATGGCGCGCTCCAGTTCGCGGGCCTGGGATTTGAAGCGCGCCTCTTCGGCGCGGCGTTCGCTCTCGCGGCTGAAAATCGCGCCGGCCGGGTAGGCCTGATCGGTCATGTTGCCGGCACGTTCCAGCAAGTCGGAGAGTTTGTCGCCCGGCAGCAGATCGTAACGCCCCGGGTTCTTTACCTCGCCGATAATCAGGACGCTGTTGTCTTCGACCTTTTTGAACTTCTGGTTTACGCGCACGGCATCGCCGGCCTGAATGGCTACATCGGCGAGATTAAGGGATGCCATGTCGATTTGTTCGCGGCGGGGCTGGCCGGTATTTGCGGTCCCGCCGCTGCTCAGGACGCTGGTCACTTCTATATTATGCGTGTTGGCTTCCAGCGCGAGGCCGCCTGCCACGGCAAGCAGGCTGTCGAGCGTCGTGCCTTCGGCGACCGGGTATGCGCCGGGATGGCGCACGGCGCCGCGTATAAAGGCCGACCGTTCCTTAAGGAAGTCGTTGATGGCTTCGTTTTCGATATAATCCGGTTCGGGCGTTTCCTCTTCATCAGTTGATCCTTCACCGGCGAGACGGCGGCGCTGTTCGGCTTTTTCACGGCGTTCCTTGCGTTTTTTACGGACGTCGCCACCATTGTTCTCAGTAAGAACTTCCTCGCTGAGCGCCACCATTTGCTCTTGAGAGAAAATATGAACCACATCGCCGTCTTTCAGCGGCATATCAAACTTTCCTTTCAATACGAGTCGGAGCGGATAACCGATCAGCCTGCCGGTAAGCTGGTCGCCGTCCCAGCGTTCGATTACACCGACCAATGGATAGGCGTCGGGGCCGAGCACCTGATCGCTGTCGATAAGCTGTCGCAGTGTTTTTGCCTCATCCAGTGCGTGAATCCCGGCCTTTCGGGTATGGCCGGTAAGTTCGACCGTTCCGGCGCGTTTTTCCTTACCCTTGGAAATCATGAGGATAGAGCCGTCCCCGAACTCCGGGGCAAAGGGGTCGTGCGTCTCATCCACCGTCTCGCGGCCGTCGTCGGTTAAATCGAGTTTGATAAAACGGTTTTGTCCCGGCGCCAGCACGCCACCGCTGAAATCGAGCATATCGTTGAGGGATAGCTTCTCGCTGGCCGCACGTGGGTCGTAGCGCATTTCCGGCATTGTTGTGGTTATTTCATAAATACCCGGCCGTTTGGCTTCCCCGGCGACCGCCACGGTTGGACCGATAGAGGGCACCATGATGCGGTCGCCGTCACGCAGTTGCAAATCCATATTGGTGGCGCCGTGCATCAGCAGGGCATAAAGGTCGATAATCGTGCTGCGGCCGTTACGCACCAGTTTGATCTGGCGCAGGGACCCGGTTTTTTCCACCCCGCCCGCGAGCATCAGCGCGTCGAGTACAGTATGGAAGACCGTCAGGTTCTGGCGCCCCGGACGTTTGACGTGGCCGACGACCAATACGCCGATCTGGCGCACATTGGAAAGGGAAACGTAAGCCTGTGTATTGTGCAGGTTGCGTGCCGCGGTTTCGAGGGAGACACGAAGCTGCCCGATAGAGCGTCCGGCGGCGGGAATAGGCGGAAAATCGGGGATGATCAGCGTGCCGCGGTTATCGATGGTGTAGTAGTTGCGCTCGGTGCGCTGGCCGGTGAAAATAACCTCAAGCTGGTCGCCGCTGCTCAGGACAAAGTCGTCCTGAACTGCCCCCATAGGGGTTTGCACGATGGTTTCCTCCGGTTTTCCGTTGCGCGGGGAGGGATTGTTTTCGCTTAAGGAATCAAGGCGCTGGCGGGTTTCGTATTTGGGGACGCCGAACATGTCGTAGCCGAACTGTTCGAGTTCGTCGACGATGCGTTCGGAGTAAAACTTTTCGAGCGCCGATTTTTTTGCTGGTTGTTCGGGGGGCGGGGCAGCGAAACGCTGCGCTTCGAATCGTGGCGCCGTTACCGGCTGACCGGGGGTTTGGTAAGGGTAAGGCTCTGCCGGGCGGCGGGGCATATAGAGATCGCGCCCGACCTCGTCCTGCCCTATCTCATCCTGCGCATCCCGCTGTTGCTGCCAGAAAGGAGAAAAAGCGGGAGAGATGCCGTCGGCAAAGCTGTGCGCCGCACCCGCAACGGCACAAGTAAACAATAATAAAACCAGCAGGATTGTTCTTAAGGGCATTGGGAAAACACTCATGGCGTGCGAAAATTATAAGACTCAACCCAGATATAAGTATTTATACAGGGATAATACGATGGTGTGAATTGTATATGTCCTGTAATCCCCTCAATAATAAGCATTTGTTATAAAAAATTATTATTTTGTTAAGTTTTTTTGCTTATTTTATATGAAAATATAGGTTTGAGCAGGAAAAACAATGAGTAGTCTATTTTCAGCACCTCATGAGGAATATGCAACGGTTCGCAGTGACGGGTCTGACTTTGGCGGCAAGGTTGAGGCCGTGCTGCCAGAAATATTTAAAACGGAAGAAGGCAATGCGCTTTTTAAAAAAGCTTCCGAGTTGAATGGTGGAAACCCGGTGCAGGTTTTTGTGCTTTCTGAAAAAAAATATCCTGATGCTATGACTACCATTATACGTCCTCCATATATGTCAAAAAGAGATAGGGAGCGGCTTTTTGGAAGCGATACTGGTGATAAGGTTGCAGTTCAGATTGCAGAAGCCGACCTTGCACGCCTAGCGTATCTTGCCAAGGACGGTACCAGAGTTAACTATACTTTACAGCGGGCGGTTTATCATGAAATGGTTCATGCGGCAGATCCTGAAGCTGTTGATATGAAAAGAATGAAGGTTTCCGGCTTTGTAGAGCCGGATGGAACTAAGGTTAATTACCATTACCCTACTGAAAACAGGGCCGTAAGGGAAGCGGATGCATTTATGGCGAAGTATTATGGAGAAAAACCCAGAGGTGATTATAAAAATGCTTCGCTTGATGGAACGCCTGAAATAGATATTCATCGTCAACCGCCACCATTACAAGACCCTGACCTTGATTACGGCAGATAATTTGTAATTGGTTTTTATCTCCGCCAATTTTATCTTATAAAGACTTATGAGCACACATATAATCAAGCTGGTGGTAGGTGTGGAAGACCTTGCGGATTACGCTGCGCGGCAGGCCCGTGAGGTGATCGATTACCACGGCCGGCCCGCTGTGCCTTGCTGGACGCGCTTTATGCCCAAACAGGCCGACGAAATTCTGCGCGAGGGCGGCTCGATTTACCGCGTCATTAAAAACCGTATTCAGTGCCGTCACCGGATTTTGGGCTTTGAAATGGTGGAGACAAAGGAAAAAGGCACGATGTGCATGATTATGCAGGACCCCACCATCATAAAAACCGTAAGCACGCCGCGCCGTCCGTTCCAGGGTTGGCGCTATCTCAAACCCGCCGAAGCGCCCAAAGACATCGGTGTTTATACGGGCGATGAAGAAGAGCCGCCCGTCGAAATGGCCGAAGGCCTGCGCGCCGCCGGGTTGCTTTAATTTTCCTATAAATTCAAGGGCTTTTAGGATCTCTCTGTCCCCGGTTTTTTCGGCGTCGCATCATTACAGAATTGCAGATATAGCTTAATTTTTTCTCCTTTTCATTAACCGGATGTTAAGGGGTTTTTGCGATCATTACTGGGTAATTTAATGCAAGCCTGATGACAATTAAGGGGAAGTAAGATGGCAAGCCCAACCGCAGAAGAAATCAAACCCGGCGATATTATTATATTTGAATCTCGTAAAAATGGGGAAGTGATAGGGCACTATCAAGGTGAGGTCGTAGCTAACAATTCTCAGGGCAGAGGCGAGGCGATTCTGGATCTAAAAGTTTCAGGTCATCCGGATGGCGATACCGTACGGTTAAATTATGGAAGCTTTTCAGACAATGTTCACTCTATTAATGGTGTCAATCACTCTTTTTATAGCGGTGATACTCCAATTGATGTTGTTGCAAGCACGCCGGAAGCAAAAGCCAAGCAAAGCTCCCCTGATAAATTCGTAAAAAGCGGGCCGCCTAAAGTAGGAGATGGTGTAATTGTAAAGCATAATGAAACGGGAGAACTCCGCGCTGGAGAGGTTGATAAAGTTTTGCCGCATAACGATGTTATTCATGTGAAAAACCCTGATGGCAGTATTACAGACCTTCATTTAAGGGCGAATGCGGATCATTTTAAGCTTATTCATGGAGGCCCCGCCAAGGCCGCCGAAATAGTTCGCGACGTTTCTAAGGCTGGTGGTTTATGGGGGCATGTAGCAGGGGCTGTCGTTGGGCCTCTTATTGTAGCGGGAGCAACGCTGGCTTCAGGAGGGGGTGTTGTGGCCGCTGCAGAAGCTGGAATTAAAACGGCCGGGGATGAAATAATGGACCCTATAGAGGCGGGGGCGAGGGTTAAAGAAGAAGCTTCCAAAGGTAATTGGAAGGAAGCTGGTATAGAAGCTGCTCGTTATTTTGATCCAGGACTTGAGGCATTCTTCCTGGGGGCCGCAGAGTCGGGATCGGTAACGGAGCGGTTGCCTTTATCTCCCGAGGTTATGACAGAGGAATTCACACGGCAGAATCCAGAGTTGGTTGCAATGTCTCTTGCCTATAATAGGATTTTTGAATTAAGCCAAAAACTGGTATTGGCAGAGAGGGATCATAAAACAGGGTATAACGAGCTTGATGAATTGCGTAATGCGCATGCCGAGGCGTTGGCTAACTTCAGAGATGCCTATGACCAGTTCAAAGAACATGCCGAAAATAACGGGCAAACGGTAGGAGAGCTTGTGCAGGCAACGCTGGGCGATAAAACGCCTGATGCGGATATTGCGCAAAAGCAGCCTGAACAGGGTTCGTCAGTGGATCGCGTTGCCGGGGTACCTTCTACTGTTCCGGTCGGCGGCGGTCCTTCAGCATAAAAATATCAGTTTTCTTTGCGCTTGTTCTCATATTTCTGCGCGTTTTCGATAATCGCGAAGGCAACGCGCGTAATATAAGAGTTGATGCGCCGGTAATCCCGGATGATATCAAGGTGAAGCGCGCTGGTGGCGATGGATTCCGGTTTGCCGCTTTGCAGGCGTTTGAAATGCTGGGCCGAGGTTTCATCGGCGGCGGCGCGTATGGCGCCTTTTTCCTCCACCAGCTGCGCGGCGAGCTTGGGGTCTTCGGACATGAAAATGGCCTGCGCCAGCTTCATATTCTCAAGCACCTTGGCGTGCAGGGCGGAGATTTCGGCGAATCCTTCCTTTGAAAAGCTTTCGTGCTTTTCTGCCTTCTTTTGCGCCAGATTCATAAGGCTTTTGCAGATAATGTCGGCCACGTGCTCCAGGTTGGTGGCAAAGGTCAGGATCTGGATGTAACGGTCCGCTTCCTTGGGGTCCAGCCCTTCCTGTGACAGGCGGGTCATATAGAGCTTTATTTCGGTAAAGATCTCCTCGATCCGCATTTCTGTTTTGCTGATGGTTTTGATAAGCGCTTCGCCGTCCGGTCCCAGCGTTTTGATGCTTTTTTTGAACATGTCCTCGACGATCTCGGCAAGGTGCAGCGTCTCGCGCGCGGCAGCGGCCAGCGCCACCACGGGCGTGTCCAGCATGCTTTGTTCTATATACTGCGTTACGTGCCGCCCTTCTTTTTCTCTTCCGGGGATCAGTTTTTCGGCCAGTTTTGTGATGAAAAACGCGCCGGGCAGGAACAGCAGCGCCAGTGCAACGTTAAACCCGGTGTGAAGGTTGATGAGCATGCGTGCCGGGTCGGTGTTGATATCAGAGAGTAGATGTTGCACCAGCGGCATAAAGAGGATGAACAATCCCGTGCCGATCGCTTTAACCAGGAGGTTCGACAAGGTGATACGGCGCGCCTGCTCCCCCTGCCCGAAGGTGATGGCCAGCGCGACCATGGAGCCGCCGATATTGACGCCCAGTACCATGAGCAGGCCAAGATCCAGCGAAATGATGTGATTGGCGGTGAGCGAGGCGAACAGGAGTATGCTCGCAAGGCTTGAATGCAGCAGCCATGTCAGCAGCGCGGCGACGATAAGGGCCAGTACCGGGTCGTTGTTCAGCGGCGCCATGACAAGAGGCAGGGTCGCGGAATGCTCCAGCGGCGCGGAAACCTGCCTGATAAGGGAGAGGGCCAGAAGCATCAGGCCCAGCCCGATCAGGGCACGGGAGAGGTGGCGCTTGCGTCCGCCGTGTTCGAACTTCATATGGGTGATAATGCCGACGATAAGCAGCGCCGGGGACAGCCATGACAGGTCGTAGCTCAGCACTTGCGCCACCAGCGTCGTGGCGACGTCCGCGCCCAGTATGACGCCGAGCGCCACGGTGGCGGGAATCGCCTGCCTTTTGGCAAAGGAAATCAGGAGCAGCGCCGTGGCCGTCGAGCTTTGCAGCAGGATGGTGGTGAAGGCCCCGGCGAAAAAACCGCGAAAACGGTTGCTCGCTCCCATGGAAATGGCCTTGCGCAGTGATGTGCCGTAGGCCCGTGTCAGGCCCATCTTGACCATGCGCGTCCCCCAAAGGAGCAAACACACGGACCCGGCAAGATGAAGGAGGATTACAGAAGGGTGAATGATAAGTCTCCGGAATAAGGTTTTGACGGCATTTTCCCGGCGCGGAAAGCGCAATGCCTAACCTTCTTTGTACAACAAGTTGCAGCATTATTGAATAACACTCCTGAAAAAATTAACGGAAAGACCATTTTGTTGACATAACAACAAGTGAAGGGTAATGTGCGGAAAATTTCTGTTTTGTAGAGGAAAAATAATGACAAGGGTGTTTTTTGAAGATGTTCCGGCGGATCACAGCACGGATGAGAAGTTTGATATAAAAAGTGTGAGGGAGCAGGCAGCTCTATCACGAGGGCGCGAGCTTCCTATGCTTTCTCTGGACCATCAAGGTGTTCTTCGGGACAGTCCTGTAGCCATTATCGGCGGCGGTCCTACTTTACGTGATGATCTCGGCGGTGTGACAAGGTTGCAGCAGTTGGACGCCCGGCGCGATGTGATCAAGGTGCTTGCCGGGTCGGCACATAGGTTTCTAGACAACAATCAACTGGTAAACGGTGCCGATATCGGCGTTTTTACCTCCCCGGACGAAGAATTTAAGGATATTATCGGTGCTACGGATCACGATATTGAATACTGGGCCTCTTCGCTGTGTCACCCCGCGTTTTTGGATAAGTTACCGCCGGAAGATACTTATCTATGGAATGCCTGTTTGCCGGGTGTTGACTATCCTAAGGATGAATGGGCGATCGGTGCGGGCAGTACATCCGTGATTCCTGCTGTCACTCTTCTCATTCAAATGGGGCACAGGGACTTTGAGTTTTTTGGCGTTGATGGCGGTTCTTTTGACGCGCTGCCCGAGGATTATGCCTATGATATGACGGATTTCACAGAAAATCCCGAATTTTCCGCCGCTTTCCGTGATCATGTCGTTGTGCGTGTGGGGACGCAGACTATTAAGGTCCAAACCAAGTTCTGGCGGCAGGCGCAGGAGATGCAACGGATCATTAACTCGGAGCTGGGAAGGCAGTGCCGTTTTACGTTCCATGGCGACTCTTTGAATAACATGCTGTTTAACCGCGGGTTTACGCCACAGCTTGTGGCGGATTTCGGTGCGGCTGAACCCGGCTTTGAACCATCGTAAGGGCAAAAACAAAAAAAAATTAAAAAAAGATGAAAAACATGTTTGACATGGGGGAAAGTATCGTTGTATACACCCTCCACACATCGGGCGGAGCAATCCAAACGATGGGTTAGCAGGGGAGTTTAACTTAACTTTCCTTGCGGGATTTAAAGTTGACGATCTTGTCTTTCTAGACTATATAAAGGTCATCATTTTAGAGTTCGGGATTTCAAAGATAAGAAATAAGGTTTCTTATTTCTTATTTCATGTGTCTCGTTCCTGCTTTAAATCCGGTTCTTGGACATCGTAGATAAGGAAAAAAGAGATACGCAGGCAGCAGCGCCCGGTTTGTCTTCGGACGAACTATGTATTGAATACATTGATACAAAAAAGCCTGTTGCATTGAATGTGTATCTTCTTTTGACGCACAACTAATGATTTCGTTTATTCGAAATCATCAGTGTACAAAGTACAAAAATGCAAGCAGGTCTTTGAAGATTATATACTTCAAATAACCAAGATTCTTTTGGGCATTTGATGGATTCAAACATGAGAGTTTGATCCTGGCTCAGAACGAACGCTGGCGGCAGGCCTAACACATGCAA
>CAZBNG010000028.1:0-26419 GCA_964493095.1 uncultured Pseudobdellovibrionaceae bacterium | reverse complement strand
AAAAACGCCTGTCCCTCTCCACGACCCTGCCTGCGGGTGCGGGTGGCGGTGCGAACTGGCTCTCCGGTCTTTTGGGCGGCGGGCACGAGCATGTGCACGGGCCGCACTGCAATCACGACCACGATCATGATCACCACCATCATCATGAGGATGGCTGCTGCGGTCATGACCACGAGCATCATCACCATGAAGAGCATGAGCACGGCCCAGGTTGTTGCCATGGTCACGACGACCACAAGAAAAAGTAAGAATTTTTAAAAATGCCAAAATTTGACCGCGGATTTTTTACCGGCTTGGCGCTGGTGGCCTTGATTTCCGCGTTGGCGAGCGCTCTTGCGACGTTGCCTTTCTTCCAAGCCCTGCATTTCCACCCGCTTCTGATCGGCATGGTTCTGGGCATGGTTTACGCCAATACGCTAGGTGCGTACGCCCCGGAACGCTGGTTGCCCGGCATTAATTTCGCCGCGAAACGGATTTTGCGCCTTGCCATCATTCTTTACGGGTTTCGCCTGAGCTTTCAGGATATTGCCGCTGTCGGTCCGGAAGGAGTGGTTATCGCGGCGCTGATGGTCGGGTTGACCTTCCTTTTCGGTTATTTTGTGGGTGTGAAAGTTTTAAAGCTGGACCGCGAGCTTTCCATCCTGTGCGCTTCCGGTGCGGCAATCTGTGGGGCTGCCGCTGTCATGGCGACAGAGGGCGTAATTAAGGCCAAACCCCACAAGACCGTGATCGCGCTGGTAACCGTGGTGCTGTTCGGCACGCTGGCGATGTTCCTCTATCCCGCGGCCTATCTTGCCGGGCTGGTGCCAATGGAGCCCGGGGCCATGGGCATCTATGTCGGCGCATCGGTACACGAGGTTGCGCACGTGGTCGGGGCCGCTATGGCGATCGACCCGGAAACCGCTAATGCGGCGGTAATCGTGAAAATGACGCGTGTCATGATGCTGGCGCCCTTCCTGATCCTGCTGGGCCTGTGGTTCTGGCGCGGCGCTGAAAAAGGCGCCAAAGGTGAGCGTCCGGCGCTCATTCCCTGGTTCGCGGTCGGGTTTATCGCCGTGGTGGGGTTCAATTCCCTGCACCTGTTGCCCTCTGCGGTTCTTAGCTATATCGTAAACGCCGATACGTTCCTTCTGGTCATGGCCATGAGCGCGCTGGGCATGGGCACGGATATCCGCCGGTTTAAGGAGACGGGGATGAAGCCGTTTTATCTTGGCCTTGCATTATTTATCTGGCTTATTTTCGGCGGGTTTTTTATAACAAAAGGCATCCTATATCTTTTGTAAGCAGTAATTGACCGGGCGCCGTAAATATGTATAAGTAAGCGCTCAAAACCAAGCATATATAAGGATTAGAAGCGATGTCCGACGCGAAAGGCAAAGTTATTAATATCAAAACCGGTCTTGCGGAAATGCTCAAGGGCGGGGTGATTATGGATGTGGTCACGGCCGAGCAGGCGAAAGTCGCCGAAGACGCTGGCGCGGTGGCCGTAATGGCGCTGGAGCGTGTTCCTTCCGATATCCGCAAGGCGGGCGGCGTGGCGCGTATGAGCCCGCCCGAGATTATCGAAGAAGTGATGAAGGCCGTTTCCATCCCTGTGATGGCGAAATGTCGTATAGGGCACTTTGCTGAGGCTCAACTTCTGCAGGAAATGGGCGTGGACTTCGTTGATGAATCCGAAGTTCTGACCCCTGCGGATGAGGAATTCCACATCAATAAACACGATTTCAAAGTGCCGTTCGTTTGCGGCGCTAAAAATCTGGGCGAAGCCCTGCGCCGTATTGGCGAAGGCGCGGCCCTGATGCGTACCAAGGGCGAGCCTGGTACAGGCAATATTGTTGAGGCCGTGCGTCACATGCGCCGTATTAATGCCGAAATCCGCCAGGTTGTTAATGCCGATGAATCCGAGCTGATGACTATCGCCCGCGATATGGGCGCGCCCTATGAACTGCTTCAGGTTCTGCGCAAAGAAGGTAAACTTCCGGTGCCCAACTTTGCAGCGGGTGGCATTGCTACTCCGGCTGATGCCGCGCTTTGCATGCAGCTGGGTGCGGAGACGGTGTTTGTCGGCTCCGGTATTTTCAAATCTGACAACCCTGAAAAATTTGCCAAGGCCATCGTGAAAGCGACCGCGCATTTCGATGATCCGGCGATCGTGCTTCAGGCCTCCAAGGAACTCGAAGGCGTTGCCATGCGCGGCACCGAGATTTCCGAGTTGGAAGAGCCGATGAAAATGGCCAACCGGGGCTGGTAATGATTGGCACCGGTTTGGTTTGGGCCTTTTGTGTTGTCTTATCCGTTATAGGCATCGTGGGCTATGACGTTGCCGTTAAATACGGAACCATTAGCTCAAATGCTTTTTCCTTTATGGCGGCACTGGCATGTTTGGCATCTGTCATGCATTTGCTTGTACTGGGCGTTTATAAGGCAACGCACGCACAGGCTGCTCTGAGTATTTCCCCCACGGCCTGGGTGTTTTTGTTTTTTGCCGCCCTTGGCCTGCTCAGCGTGGATTTTTCGTTTTTTTACGCAGTAAAGCTGGGTGGCCTTGTTAAAACAAATGCGGTCTGGCTTATTGGCGGTCTGCTGGTTACGACTTTTATTGGCAGTGTGTTCTTTAAAGAGCCTCTTGATGCCTATAAAATTATAGGTGTTATTCTTGGCATAGCGTCCATTTTGTTTATAGCGAGATAGAATATGAGCCGCTCTCCCATTATAGGCGTTCTCGCTCTCCAGGGCGCTGTTGAACCGCATCGTTCGCATATCGAGGCGGCGGGGGCGGAGTTTCGCGCCGTCAAAACACCAAAACAATTCGATGAAGTGGACGGCTTTATCCTTCCCGGCGGAGAAAGCACGACGATGCTTAAACTGATAGACCGTTTCGAGCTGTGGGATTCTTTGGTAAAAAATTTCAAAGCAAAACCTGTCTGGGGTATTTGCGCAGGTTCCATTTTAATGGCGCAAGAGGTAACAAATCCGGCGCAAAAATCATTTGGCCTTCTGCCCATTACAGTTCAGCGTAACGGTTACGGCCGTCAGATTGACAGCCACCATGACGAAATTAATGGTTACCCGGTATCTTTGATCCGCGCTCCCGTGATTACAAAAACAAGTGACGAGGTGGAGGTGTTGGCCCGTCATCAGGATACACCCGTTTGGCTGAAATACGGGCCGTATATGGTGACAACGTTTCACCCCGAATTGACGCTGGATTATCCTTCTCCCATGCATGATGATTTTGTGGTGATGGTGAAGTCAGGAAAATCAAGCTAGTAAAAACCCCATACGCGGCTATACTGAAAGAATGCCCTTTTTCGACAATATCATAAAGCGTTTAAGGCCGGGAAAAACAGAATCGCCGCCATCCAAACTGCCCCATCCGTCTGTAGACTTCGAAAGGCCTGTGCCCAAGCAGGATCAGCTTCACGCCTGCGACAGCTATACCACACTTAAAACACGTTTTCGTGACGTGGGCCGTATGAATGCGATTATCGAGATTTTAGGCCGGGATTTCCTGACCGCTATGCCGGAAGGAGCCTATAAAAGCCGTCTGGGTCAGATTTCTTATCTTTACCGCCGTATGCACGAAGATTTGACCTCTGACGAGGTGCATGGGTTGTTGCAGGACGCACGAGAACACCAATATGCAGAGCCCGGGAAATGGGACGATTGGGACAGCGCCAATCTCCAGCAGATGGAAGAATTATACCGCATGTATTGTCATGTCGATGCGGAGTTAATGGAGAAAAAGGCGCGCCTGTCTTACGAAGGCCGTCGCCGCCACCGCGAAATTTTGAAAACCGGCGACTGGCCGCAGGCCAAAGGATTCCTTAAAGAACAGATAGAACTGCACCGCCGGATTGCGGATTCCCGCTGTCGAGCCACGGAGGAACAAAGCCATTACCAGATGCTGATGCAGGAATTTATGCCCGGTGCAAAAGTATCGGAAGTTGAAAGCATGTTCGCGGAACATGAGGCGGTCTTGAAGGATCTTTTGCCGCAAATTCTCGATAAACAGGCCTCAGAATCTACACCAGTGTCCCTTGACAGTACTGAAGAAAAATATGGTGCCGAAGCGCAGATGTGGCTTAACCGCTCGCTTCTGGAAGTGATTGGTTTTGATTTCGAGCGGGGCGGTCTTTATGAAACAGGGCATAACCCGGTAGAAGGGGGCACCGTGGATGATACGCGCCTCGTGATATCGAACGTCGATACGCATAATTTTATGTATTCGCTGAAAAGTGCCCTCCATGAGGGTGGGCACGGGCTTTATATTCAGGGCTTGCCACGGGCGACATGGCGTTACCAGCCTGTTGCCATGGATATGGGCGCGGCGGTACATGAAAGCCAGGCGTTGCTGGTGGAAATGATCATTGGCCGGATGGAGGAGTTTTTTGAATTTCTTTCCCCCAGGCTTGAAGGACTCTTTCATAGCATCAATTCTCCGATGCTTTCGCCGGAAAATCTTTTTGCTCTTAAAACGCGTGTAAAACAAAGTGTGGATCGCAAAAAAGCAGACGAAGTTACATATTTTTACCACATACTCCTTCGGTTCCGTCTTGAACGTGACCTGATTGAAGGCAAAATGGAGGTTGATGAACTGCCGGAAGCGTGGGTTGAAGGCATGCACAAACTCTTAGGTGTTACTCCTAACAACCATGTTGAGGGCTGTCTTCAGGACGTGCACTGGTTTGTCGGAAAATTCGGTTATTTTCCCGCTTATGCGCTGGGTCACATGATCGCGGCACAGCTTTTTCGCACGATGCGCAAGGATCTGAACGGAATCGGTTCCCTGATATCAACGGGGGAATTCGGGCCAATCCAGAAATGGTTGCAGGAGAATGTACACTCAAAAGGCAGGCTGTACAGCCGTAATGAGCTTCTAGAGCGCGCCACCGGCATGCCGCTTACGCCTGCCTATCTGGAAAAGCATCTGCGTAAACGTTATCTGGGCTAAACCGCGTAAATCCGACTGGACAGCGCCTTTGCGCCCCGTATATAAAAACCCTATGATTAATTACGTTTCCACGCGCGGTATTAACGAAGAACCTCAGACTTTTGAAGATGTTCTCCTCACAGGTCTGGCCCCTGACGGGGGATTATATGTTCCCGCAACCCTGCCGCATTTCGATCATGAAGATCTCGTTGTCCTAAAAGGAAAATCTTACGTGGAAGTAGCTGAGGCGGTTATGTATCCGTTTGTCGAAGGATGCATTCCCCGTGATACTTTCCGCCAGATTCTGGAAGAGACTTATGGTCAGAAACACTTCCGTTCCTTTGACGTTGTGCCGTTGCACAAGCTTTACGATAATTTTTACGCGCTGGAGCTTTTTCACGGGCCGACAATCGCGTTCAAAGATGTAGCGCTCCAGCTTTTGGGCCGCTTGTTTGATTACGTGCTTTCAAAACGCGGCGAGCATGTAACCGTTGTCGGGGCAACATCTGGCGATACCGGGTCCGCGGCAATTGAAGGTTGCCGTCACTCACGCCATGTCGATATTTTTATTCTGCACCCGCATGGCCGCGTATCTGATGTGCAGCGTAAACAAATGACGACGGTAAAAGAGCCGAACGTTCACAATATCGCGCTTGAGGGAAATTTTGATGATTGCCAGAACGCGGTAAAAGATATGTTCAACGACATGACCTTCCGCCGCCAGATGAATTTATCGGCCATTAACTCAATAAATTGGGCGCGCGTAATGGCGCAGATTGTTTATTATTTTACTGCCGCCCTGAAACTGGGTGCGCCGGAAAAGGAAGTTTCCTTTGTGGTGCCGACGGGTAATTTCGGCAATGTTTACGCGGCGCATGTGGCGCGCTCTATGGGTTTGCAAATCAATACACTGGGCATAGCCACGAACAAAAACGATATTCTTAAGCGCTTTTTTGATAGCGGAGAGATGAAAATGCAGGGCGTTGATCCTTCTCTTTCCCCGTCTATGGATATCCAGATTTCTAGCAATTTTGAACGCTATTTGTTTGAGGCATTAGGCCGTGATGCACGAAAAGTGGCCGAACTTATGCAGACATTTAAAACCGCCGGTTCTTTCTTTCTACCACCGCAGGTTATGCAGAAGCTGCGTGAGGATTTTGTGGCTTTTCGCACGGATGAGGAAGGAACGCTGGAAACTATCGCCCATGTATACAGGGATATGGGTTATATTCTGGACCCGCATACGGCTGTTGGTGTTGCCGGGGCGTTGCAACTGGCAAAAAAGGTGACAGGTCCGGTCGTTTCTCTTGCCTGTGCCCATCCGGCCAAATTTCCCGATGCGGTGGAAAAGGCGATTGGCATACGTCCTGACTTGCCTGCTCATCTTTCGGGTTTATTTGACAGGGAGGAATATGTAGACGTTCTTCCCAACGATATTCAAACCCTTAAAGACTTTGTGCGTAACCATGCGCAAAAGAAGGCAGCTTAACGTTTCCCGCTTGCGCTCTTCTCATGGCTGCTTTATCCCTTAAACCATGAGTTCTGAGATTCGAATGACCGAGCTGGATAATGGTCTGCGCGTTATCACTGACAGCATTGAAGATGCAGCTTCCGTTGCGGCTGGGATATGGACGGGTGTGGGGACACGCCACGAAGACCTGATCCATAACGGCTGTGCGCATATGGTGGAGCATATGCTCTTTAAAGGCACGGAAAACCGCAGTGCACTGGATATTGCCCATACTATCGAGGATGTGGGCGGAAGCATGAATGCTTATACGGGTCGTGAAGTTACGAGCTATCATATCCATTCTCTTTCCGAGCATTTGCCGCTTGCCATCGAGGTTTTGGCGGATATGTATCAGAATTACACGATGCCTGAGGATGAGCTGGAACGCGAACGCCACGTTATTCTACAGGAAATAGGCATGTGCAATGATACTCCCGATGATCTGATCTTCGATGAGTATCAGGAAACAGCTTATCCCAATCAATCTTTGGGCGCGCCGATTTTAGGACAGGTAAAATATGTTCAGGGAATGGAACGCTCCACTCTGCAGGATTATATTTCTAGGTTTTATACACCCTCGCGCACGGTTATATCCGCAGCGGGCGGTGTAGATCATGATGAATTTGTAAGGCGGGTAGAGGAGTTGTTCACCCGTTTGCCATCCGATACCGGCCATGAAAAAATTGCCGCCGCTTATCATGGTGGAGAAAGACGTAATTCCAAGGAGCTGGAGCAAAGCCATGTCATCCTAGGGTTTCGAGGTTTAAGCCGTATGGATGAGGATTTTTACGCGGCACAGGCGCTTTCCACCCTTTTCGGAGGCGGAATGTCTTCGCGTCTGTTTCAGGAAATTCGTGAAAAGCGCGGTCTGGTTTACTCGGTATTTTCTTTCCATTCTGCATATCAGGATGACGGGCAGTTCGGTATTTATGCCGGTACGGGGCCGGATAAGCTGAAAGAGCTTGTTCCGTTGCTTTGCGAAGAAGCACAAAAAGTTACGACTGGTATTGGGCAAGCTGAACTGGCGCGCGCCAAGGCACAAATGAAAGCCTCTCTTTTGATGGCTTCCGAATCCATGATGAGCCGGGCGGATCGTCAGGCCAAGCATTTGCTGAGCCGTAATCAGATTATTGATATTAATGCTATTACAGAAAAAATAGAAAATCTGGATATTAATGCAGTCCAAAATGCAGCGTGGCGAATTTTTTCTTCCAAGCTGACACTTGCGGCTCTTGGGCCGCTTCAAAATCTTGAGAATTATGAAATGATAGCCCGGCGTCTGGCCGCCTAACACAGTTTATTAGGCTCGGCCGGCATCGCCGGAAAGCATCGCCGGATCGAAACCAAGTTTTTGCACGGCGCGGCTCCATGCATTTTCAATATCGCTGCTGAAAACCAGGTCCGGATCCGCGTCAACCACCAGCCAGGCATTTTGCTGAATTTCCGCGTCCAGTTGCCCGGCTCCCCATCCCGCATAGCCGAGAATAAAGCACATTTTATCGGGCCCGCCTTTCTGTACGGCTTTTTTCAGGGAATCTACGGTCCCTGTGACAAAATACTCGTCGTTTATTTTTATGGTATCGTCCGTAGAGAAATCACTGCCATGAAGTAAAAATCCGCGTGCAGGATCGACGGGACCGCCACTCATGACATGAAGGGAAAGCTTGTCGGGGTCTACTTGGATATCCGAAGCTAGGTTAATCTGCTTCAGGAGATGCTCGAATTTTATATCCGCCATCTGATGGTTAACCACCAGACCCATCGCCCCGTGTTCGTCATGGGCACACATCAAAATAACGGCGCGGTGAAAGCGTGGGTCCCCCAGCGTAGGCATGGCAAGAAGGAGCTTTCCCGTCAGATATGTGCCATCCTGCGTTTCTTTTTTATCAGGCATTTCTATTTCTGGATGTTCAAAGCTATACAGGCACAGTATATTATTTTCATGAAAATCAAAAATCTAAAAATCGCCTTCCTTTTTTTCGTGCTTATACATACGGCACCCGCTCTAGCACTTGAAACCCCTTGGACTAGCGCGGATCATATGCAGATCAGGCTGGTTTCAGGGGTGGACACTATCGGAAATTTTGACAATTTCGACGCCGCAATCGACATGCGCACGGATGAAGGATGGCACAGCTATTGGCGGACACCCGGTGATTCCGGTTTGCCGCCTCGTTTTGACTGGAGCGATTCCGAAAATATTGACAGCGTTAAAATTTTATATCCTACGCCGAAGCGTTTTGACGAATACGGGCTTTCCACCTTCGGTTACGGAAGCAGTGTGATGTTTCCCTTGCACGTTTTACTTAAAGAGACGGGAAAACCTGCAATCTTGTATCTCAAAATAGAAACGATGGTGTGTAACGATATTTGCATTCCGCAAATACTTTCCGCAAATTTAAGCATTCCGGCGGGGGCTGGGCAGTCTTCGGATATTGCGAAGCTGATTGATTACGCCAAAACCAAAGTGCCGTATAAAGGTGAAGTTAAAGGTTTAAGTATCGACACGGCTGTGGCTTCGGTGAATGCGTTGGCCGTTTCTGTCCGTTCGAATGAAGGTTTTGAGGGCGCTGATATATTTGTCGAAGTGAGTGACGGCAAGGAAACAATTGCGCTGACATCCGTTCCTGAAATTGTGCCTGATGAAAAAGACAAGCGGCATGCGATTTTTAAAATTCAAAAACCTTATGATGTGAAAGATCTTGGTGCGTTTCTGGCGGGCAAAAAAATTATTCTTACCATTTCAAAGGGCAGCCGCGCCGTTGAAAAAGAGCTTCAGTTTTAAGACTGTATTACCTTTTTATAAATATCGGCAGTTAATGAAACGATACGGTCTATATCAAAATTAGATTCGGCTTTTTGGCGGCCATGACGGCCCATTTCCATTCGTTTTTTAGGATCGTTTAACAGGCTCTCTATAGCGGCGGCGGTAGCATTGGCGTCTTTAATGGGAACCAACAGCCCACTGATCCGGTCGTCTACAGCTTCGCGGCAACCAGGGTGATCGGTGGTAATAATTGGCCTTCCCACGGCGGCGGCTTCAAGTAACACACGCGGAACGCCTTCCCCGTAATAGGAAGGATAAACAATTATAGCCGCTTTTTTTAAAAGCGCGGGCATATCTTCCACGCGTCCCAGCCATTCCACGTTTCTGTCTTTGACCATTTCCTCCATTTCGGTTTTTGAAATGGCGCGCGGGTTATGTTTAGTTATTCCCCCGGCGATGGCGAAACGAGCTTTTATGCGTTTTGATTTCAAAATCTGTGCTGCCTCAATAAAGACCGAAATACCTTTTTCCCGTACAAGTCGCGTCGGCATCAGCACCAGCGGTTGCTCTTCCTGTGGCGGCGCGCTGGCGGTAAATTTATCCAGGGCGACGCCAGAACTGATCACGAGGTGCGCACGGCCTTGCCGTACATATCCCATGTCCAGCATGATTTTTTGATCATCCGGATTTTGAAAAATGATATGCGCTTTCGGGTCACGCAGGACAAATTTCAAAAACGGAGTAAGAAGAATGCGCATGATTTGTGGTTTTAATCCTTTGCTACGAAACAGGAAGCCGAGACCTGCCAATGTATAAATAACCACATAACCGCTGCGGAAGGCCGTCGCCATGCCGAGCAGGAAAGCGTATTTCAGCGTTACGGTGTGAACAAGGTCCGCCCGCGTTTCATCCACCAGCCTCCGCAGAGCCAAAATCATTTGTACTATCGCCAAAGGGGAGAAACCTGAAGACGCCCAGGGCAGGAAAACGGTATGAAATCCTGCGAGCAAGGCATCGTTCTCGGGCCGGCCTATAATCCCGATCGTGACGTCCCATCCCTGCTGCTGCGCTTCTATGGCTACAGGCATACGGCTTTTCCAGTCTGTGTGATCAAAGATATAAAGCAACTTTCTCAACTTGTTGTCAGCCATGCCTCACCCCATCCAGCGTTCATGCCATGACTGGAACATCAAGGCGGTCCATAATTTTTCAGTATGCTGGCCACGTCCCTGAAGATGTTCCTGCCATGTTTTGCGTATGATAGTGGGCTCCAGGTAACCTTCCTCCCGCAGGCGTCTTTCGTTTAAAAGCTCTTCCGCCCATTCGCGCAACGGTCCGCGTAGCCATTCTCCAGCGGGCATCGTAAACCCCTGCTTGGGCCGTTCGAACATATCGCGTGGGACATGGCGGGCGAGCACCTCGCGCAGCAGCCATTTTCCTTTGCTGCCGCGTATTTTTATATGTTCGGGCAGGCGCCAGACATATTCATAAATACGCCGGTCCAGCAGTGGTGCGCGTACTTCCAGGCTGGTTGCCATGGAGGCGCGGTCGACTTTGGTCAGCACGTCACCGGGCAGGTAGGAAAGCGCATCGCCATACATCATTCGTTCGGAAAATGTCAGGTGGGAAGGCTGCCACTCGGGCTGTGTCAGGAACGTTTCAGGCTCTATGCCGTCAACCAGAATTGATTCTGGATCATCCCAGCGGCTGATCAAGCGGCGGTAAACCTCCTCAGGGGTTTTCAGACCCATAATAGATGCGGCCTTATGAATACGTTCCCCACCCTGCGGTCCTAATAAAGGCCGCAGGATTTTATCCCACGTTTCCGTAGGCAGGGCTGTAATTCCCCCGTGCAGAATATGACGTAGGGGCATGGGCATGAGTTTTACCCGTTTCCAGATTTTCGGCGCGGTGAAATGCCGGTTATAACCGCCCAGCATTTCATCGCCGCCATCCCCGGACAGTGCGACGGTGACATCGCGGCGGGCGAATTGCGAAACAAGGAAGGTGGGAATTGCCGAGATATCGGCAAACGGCTCGTCATACATGCCGCCCAGATAAGGTACCAGCCCGCCTGCTTCATTGGCGCCCAGCATAATCTCATGGTGGTCCGTACCCAGATGGGCGGCGATTTTTTTTGCATGCTCGGCTTCGTTGAACCCGGCTTCCTTGAACCCTATGGAATAGGTTTTCACAGGCTGCCGCGCCTGTTTTTGCATCAGCGCGACGATAGCGGAGCTGTCGATCCCGCCGGAGAGAAACGCGCCCAGCGGCACGTCGGAAACCATCCGGTCGCTGACACAGGAAGAAAGCAGCGCTTCGAATTCATCGGTAATTTCTTTGTCGGGTTTATTAATGATGCGGTTGTGGCATTCTTCCAGCACTCTCAGGTGGTGCCAGTAAGATTCCATCAACGGCTTTAAATTTACGCCGGGTTTGGTTTGTTCGAAATCCAGCGTCATGCGGAAACCCGGGGGCAGGGACCAGACATGTTCATAAATGCAGTGAGGCGCTGGTACATAACCGTAGCGCATAAACAAGGCCAGCGTATCGCGGTTTATCGCCGGGTTGAAATCCGGATGTGCCCGCAGGGCTTTCAACTCCGAGCTGAAAACAAGGGCATCACCCGCCCAGCCGATATAAAGCGGTTTTTTGCCTAGCCGGTCACGACCGAAGTGCAAGGTTTTCTGGCGCCGGTCCCACAGGGCGAAGGCGAACATACCGTTCATTTTCTGCAATGTGAGATTCAGGCCCCAGTGATCGATACCGGCCAGAATAACCTCGGTATCGCTGTGACCGCGAAAATGTACGCCGTGGCTTTCCAACTCCTTACGCAGGGACAGGAAATTGTAAATTTCGCCGTTGAAAGTAATAACATAGCGTTCCGAAGGGGAAATCATGGGCTGCGCGCCCTCCGCGCTCAGGTCGATAATTGCCAATCGCCGGTGCGCCAGTAAAAGCGGGACTACCGGGTCCTGCCAGAGCGAGCCGCTATCCGGTCCCCGGTGTATCATGGTGGCCGCCATGTTTTCACCGATGGCGGCGAGGGTTTCCCGGCCACGCTTTGACTTAAACTGATAAAAACCCGTAATTCCGCACATTAATACTACTCTTGATCTCAAAACCTTTGGTACAATATTAGATATACAAGAAATGAAAGTGCACGCCTATGGATATTGATTTGCTGTTCACACGAGAAGGAGAGGGGGGCCTTATCTGCTCGGGCAATCTTGTGCAAAAAGCCATCGGTGTACTGTTTGACAACAAGAACGGTTTGATGAGCATCGAATTTGCCGACGGTGATTATATGGAGCTTAATATCCCTGTTGAGCAGGGTTTTTTTGAAGCGCTGGATTACACGCAGAGCCTGCATATCGGAGCGGTCAAGCAGGGCCATATCGCGCAGGCCTATCAGGTGCCTCTTATGTTTCAGGACGATCCCTATCGCGGCGAAGCCCTGATGCAGGCAACGCGGGAGGAACAGGCTTTTGCCCTGACCGCTTTTGAAAGCTTTATTAAGCGCTGCATTACCGGGCAATCCGTCCACCGCGACGATCTGGGTGATGAAGACTCCATGGGGTGCGTGCTGGGCGATGCATCGCCCGGTGCACTGGAATTTGCCCCGCATCTGGCCCGCCGTCGCAATCTGGAAATCAAGCCGCAGCTTGATCTTGGTCACGTTCCCGGCCTCGGTTTGGGCAGCTCCGGTGGTGGCGGGGGCGTGAGAAGCGGTTCGGACGGATCTTCTTCGTCGGGGGCTTTAAAAGGAAAAGACAAAGGCTCTTCCAAAGGTGATAGTAAGAAATAAAAATCTTACTTGCCGCTCGCCTTGCGGATTTTCCGCCATTTAACGACATTGGCGTTGTGTTCGGCGAGCGTTTTGGCAAAAACATGTCCGCCGGTGCCATCCGCCACAAAATAAATGTAATCATGATTTTCAGGAAAAAGCACGGCCTCAATCGATGCGCGGCCCGGGTTGGCGATCGGTCCGGGGGGGAGGCCCGGATATTTATAGGTATTATAAGGGGAATCGATTTCCAGGTCCTTGCTCAGCAGTCTCCGTCCCAACGGCCCTTTACCATCGTTTTTATGCTCACCCTTGGTGATGGCGTAAATCACAGTAGGGTCGGTTTGCAGGGCAATCCCGCGCTCCAGGCGGTTAAGGAACACACCGGCCACGCGCGGGCGTTCTTCCGGCTTTCCGGTTTCCTTTTCAACAATAGAGGCAAGAGTAATAATCTTGTTCCAGCACTCATCACTAAGGGTTGTAACATCGGACGATAGACTACAAAGTTTTACCACAGACGGCGGGACAGCGTTTGCTTGAGCGGGTTCTGTTGCCTTGGAAGCAAGAAGTTCTTCCCGCAGTGCTTTCATTGATGCGCTCATACGCTCCAGAATCGCAGCGCGGCTCTCGTCCTTGCTGTGGCTGTAACTGTCGGGCAGAAGAGAGCCTTCCACGGGAATGGCTGTGATTTTACCGCTCAGATCCGGTGTCCTATTAAGGAGTTGTACGATTTCATAGCTTGTAAGCCCCTCACGAACCGTGACAAGGCGCTGGAACGTTTTCCCTTCGTGCAAAACATTCATAATTCCGGCCATGCTCATGTTAGGCTGGAGTTCGTATTCCCCGGCCTTGAGCGTGGAATCAACGCGGCTTAAGCGGCCTGCAATTTTAAAAATAACCTCTTTTTCAATCGCGCCTTCATCGTGAAGGGTCTGCGCGATTTGGGAAAGCGTGCTACCGGGCTCGATAACAATCAGTGTCGCTTCCCGTAGCGGTCCGGGTTTGTAAAATTGATGCAGAAAATATGCGCCTGTTGCGCCCGCCGATAATATCATCACGAGAAAAAACATGCTGCAAAGCGCCAGAAAAAATTTCATGCCTTTAATTTATAACGCTTTGGAGGTAGTTGGAAATCAGCAAAATAGAAGCAATAACAATAAGAGTTATCGTAAGAATACCTGACGCCAAGCGTGTATTGCTGCCCTTGGATGTTCTGCTAATGGCGATGAAGTGCAAAATGCGCGTTAAAATAATGCCAATTCCGTAAGCGTGCAGCAGATAAATGGAATGTTCTGTATCTTCTAGTATAGCCATAAGGATCAGCAGGTAAGGCACCGTCTCAACAAAATTGCCATGGATACGGATGCGCTTGGTAAGCTGTTCCAGCCCGCCATCGCCGAGGCCAATCTTGTACTTCATTCGCCCGTTTACAACGTAGAGATAAAGAAAAGCCAGCCAGAGACCAAGAAGTCCCGCGTAAAATCCGGTAATAATCATAAAAAATTCATAACATACAGCGCATTATCATTCCATGATTATTGCTTTGACATATTTTCACGTGATTGATAGAGACTACCAATGCTCTATCTAAAGTGAAGTGTAAGAAAGATTGAAAAATGAGCGATGTTACGGGGGACGATCCCGGAAATGTTGTAAGGCTTTTTGAGGGTCACCTGTCAAACAGGAGGCAGAAAATCAGCGAACTTCTGCAGGAGGGTACTGCAGAAGCGATAGAAGAAATTGGAGAAAGACTATTTGGCTTATCCGATAGTATGAAATTTGCTTTAGATCACATTCATTCTGGTAATTTCGATGAACGTGATAGAAGGTTTCTAAGAGAGGTTTCTCAATTCCGCAATGGTTTACTTGACGCTCTGGCAGAAAATGGAACACTAGCGGCGCGCAGAGTCATGTTGGAAGTGGCAAGGCTCTATGAAGATGAAATAGATGCTCTTAACCATGTTCTGGATTTACATGATCTGTTTACAACTGCCGCTTTGGGGTCAGGTGAACCTGCTCCTGTCCGTGAAGCTCAGGTTACTGTTCGGGAGCTTGCTAAACTCTCAGTCTATCCTGAAAATCTTAAAGCCAAACTTCCTCAAATTATAGATGATCGTACCGCAATACGTTTTTACCGGGAGGTCATAAGACGTTGTGATCAGGCGGGCCTACTTGAGGGTATCAAGCTCGCTCCGCTATTTGAAAAAGCACTTAAGGCTGCAAGGATAAACAAAAGTTTTGAGCGCGATTATGCGAAAAGTTTCCCCGAGGCAGTGAAAGCAGAGCTTTATTAACCGCTTATACTAAACCTTGCGCATCACAAGGCTGGCATTGGTGCCGCCAAAACCGAAGGAATTGGAAAGCACCGTTGTAACCTGTTTTTCTTTCGCCACTTTGGGCACAAGATCCATTCCTGTACAATTTTCCGACGGGTTGTCGAGGTTTAGCGTGGGCGGCAGGATCCCGGTTTCCATGGCTTTGAGTGAATAAATCGCTTCTACTGCTCCGGCGGCTCCCAGAAGGTGCCCGATGGCGGATTTTGTGGATGACATGGAAACGCTGTCCAGTGCGTTTGTGAACAGGCGTTTGACTGCACCGAACTCAATACCATCGCCCACGGGCGTAGAAGTACCATGCGCGTTGATGTAATCGATATCTTCGGGGTTTACTTTTGCGCGCTTTAATGCGGCTTCCATAGCGCGGTATCCGCCATTGCCGTCCTCTGCGGGGGAGGTAATGTGGTGGGCATCTCCGGATAGTCCATAGCCGATAATTTCGCCGTAAATTTTTGCGCCGCGTTTTTTGGCGTGCTCGTATTCTTCCAGCACAACAACGCCCGCACCTTCCCCAATCACAAAGCCGTCACGGTCTTTATCCCACGGGCGGGAAGCCGCCTCCGGGTTGTCATTATAGGCTGTGCAAAGGGCGCGCGCGGCGGCAAATCCGGCGACACCGATCCGGCAGACCGCGCCTTCCGCACCGCCGGCAATCATTACGTCGGCGTCATCCAGCATAATAAGCCGGGCCGCATCGCCGATGGCATGCGTACCTGTCGCGCAGGCTGTCACCACAGAGTGATTGGGCCCGCGGTATCCGTATTTAATGGAAACGTGACCGGAAGTCAGATTGATCAACGCAGCGGGCACGAAGAACGGAGAAATCCGGCGCGGCCCTTTTTCATTCATCAGGGTAGAGGTTTTATAAATTTCGTCCAGTCCGCCAATACCTGAGCCGATCAACACGCCCGTGCGGTTCTGACTTTCTTCATCGGCAGGTTTCCAGCCAGAATCTTCAATGGCCTCTTTGGCGGCGGCCATGCCGTAGGTGATGAAAATATCGACCTTGCGCTGTTCCTTCGGCTCCATAAACAGATCGGGATTAAAGGCGCCGTTTTCCGGGGTTTCGGAATCGCTGCGCGGGATAATACCGGCGATTTTGGAGGTTATATCGGAAACGTCGAAATGCTCGATTTTCCGGATACCGCTTTTACCGGCGGTAATCTCACGCCAGTTATGCTCCACACCCATGCCGAGGGGAGAAACCATACCCATTCCTGTGACAACGACGCGTCTCATGGCTGTAATATATGATGTGAAGAGGGCAATGAAAAGCCCCGTGACATACGTTCAAGGGGCTTTTGCCGGTAAAAGCTTAGTTGGAAGCTTCTGTGATGAAGTTTACAGCGTCGCCAACGGTCGCGATTTTTTCGGCGGCGTCATCGGGAATTTCGATGCTGAATTCTTCTTCAAAAGCCATAACCAGTTCGACTGTGTCCAGAGAGTCCGCTCCCAGATCGTCAATAAAGCTCGCGCCTTCGACAACTTTGTCCTCATCAACACCGAGATGCTCGACAACAATCTTTTTCACGCGGTCAGCAATATCACTCATTTTTAATTCCTTATCTCTTCTTGAATTATGTTCGAATGGAAGGGCACTTTATACATCTGTCGCCCAAACGCAAGTCATTTTGTCTGGGTACCACAAGGGACGCGGCAGACAAAGCGTTTTTATCGCTCTCGGGCACCCCCGGGTGTGGATTAATCTCTTTTTAGTTAGGCTGGTTGTATATCTGTGCCAGCCGGACGAGGGGCAAAGTGATCGACCCTGAAGTTAATATAATCTACTATACCGGCAACCAGTCTCTCAAAGGTAGGGTCTTCTTCATCCCGAAGGTCAAGCCCTGCTGTGGCTTCGTCCTCTTCGTCATTTCTACCAGTGATGTCAACGCCAAGTATATCTTCTAGTCCCGCCAGAAGTTCTGTTGCTTCTAATGAATCGATACCAAGATCCGCATCAACAGGCGATCTTAGGTTAATCTCCGCAATTTCTTCTTCATTAAGAATGCCACCATGAAAAAGCGCACTTACAGCCAATATGCGTGCATAAGCGGAGATTGCCTTTGGAGTTTCCTTAAGATGAGGCAGAATACGTTCAAACTCTTCCCGTGTAATGTCTGCCAGTTCGATCGTAGTAACGGTCATTTCTCGTCCCTCATATTATATTATGTCATTAACTAAATGTCATAATATAAAAAAGCAAGAAATATTTTGCGATTTAAATCATTGCCATGCCGCCATTTACGTGAATGGTCTGGCCCGTTACGTAAGCGGCCTCGTCGGAGGCCAGATACACTGCGGCGGCGGCGATATCTTCCGATGTTCCCATTTTTCCGGCGGGGATTGTGGCATTAATTTTGGCCTTTTGTTCATCATTGAGTGCATCGGTCATGGCCGTGGCGATAAAACCGGGGGCAATGCAGTTCACCGTAATGCCGCGGGAGGCGATTTCCTGCGCCATCGCCTTGCTCCAGCCGATCATTCCGGCCTTTGAGGCCACATAGTTACACTGGCCCGGATTACCGGTCACTCCGACGACGGAGGAAATATTGACGATGCGCCCGTGGCGGCGTTTCATCATGCCTCGCTGCACGGCCTTGGCCAGCTTAAAGGGCGCGGTCAGGTTAACGTCGATGACTTCCTGCCATTCCTCGTCTTTCATACGCATGGATAGGTTATCGCGCGTGAGACCCGCGTTGTTCACCAGGATGTCGATCTGTCCCATTTCCTCTTCAGCCTTTGTAACAAGGGCATTCACGCCTTCATCGCTGGAAAGATCCGCAGGAATAATACTTACACGCTCACCCAGTGTGTCCGCCAGTGCTTTGAGTTTTTCCTCGTTACGGCCGGAGAGTGCGACATGCGCTCCCGCTTTATGCAGTGCCGTGGCGATCGCGCCGCCAATGCCGCCTGTGGCCCCGGTGATAAGTGCGGTTTTTCCTGTCAGATCGAACATGTTTTTTTCCTCATTTCCTTACTGTTTAAATTTTATCATTATGATCTTATAAGCAACCATGCTCGTGCTGGGTACCTTGTGCGTTTTTAAGTTTTAAATCATCATCAAATTCAATAAAAACATACATTTTTATATTACAGCCGAACGTGCTGGCGTCGCGTGTGTACACGTGCTTATTTTTTCCAGTGCGGTCTTTATATTTTTTCCAGACTTTGTCACCTGGTACCCTTGTATATCCTGCCTTTTTCAGGATTTCTTCCGTTTCTGAAAAAGGGGTGCCTTCTCGCATGATTTCGGGTGACAAGTCAACCACGTCTCCCCATCGGGAGGCATGTGATTTGATATGATTGTTAATAGGGTGGGTAATAACGTTAAAACGAAAAACCCCTTGTGTTATCAGGCCCCCTAAAAGAGCAATAATTCCCAAAATTGTAAGGAGAAAATATTTCAAAAGTTTTTTCATTTAGTCAATTTTTGTATTAACGCTTCAATTTCTTCAGGCGTGCCTGCATTGGCTGTTTCTATATCACGCTCGATGCGGCGGATCAAACCGCACAGCACCTTTCCTGCGCCAAGCTCTACAGTTTCACTAATGCCCTGCTGTTTCATGTAGATTACAGACTCGCGCCAGCGCACCATGCCGGTGATTTGCTCAACCAACAGTTTACGGATGGTTTCGGGGTCCTGTTCCGCCTGCGCGGTTACGTTGGCAATAACGGGGACTACCGGGGCCTTGATCGTCGCTTCGGCCAGCGCGTCATGCATTTCATCGGCGGCGGGTTTCATGAGGGCGCAGTGGAAGGGTGCACTAACGGGCAGGACAACAGCCCGCTTGGCGCCTTGCTCGGTTGCAAGCGCTACTGCGGTCTCGACGGCGCCTTTATGCCCGCTGACGACGACTTGCCCGACTGAGTTGTCATTGGCCGCCTCGCAGATTTCCGCGCCTGTGGCTTCTTGGGCAATTTTCTGTACATCGGCGAAATCCAGCCCGAGTATGGCCGCCATAGAACCCACGCCGACAGGAACGGCGCGCTGCATGGCTTGTCCGCGCAGCTTCAGGAGGCGCGCGCATTCGGAAAGAGAAAAAGCTCCCGCGGCGGTCAGCGCCGAATATTCTCCCAGTGAATGCCCGGCCACGAATTTACAGCTTTCGGCCAGGTTAATCTCTCCCTGTTTTTCAAGAATACGCATAACGGCCATCGATACGGCCATAAGGGCGGGCTGGGTATTTTCCGTCAGATTGAGATCCTCTTCCGGCCCTTCAAACATCAGTTGAGACAGGTTTTGTCCAAGTGATTCGTCGATTTCCTGAAAAACTTCGCGGGCTTCCGTGAAAGATTCGGCTAAATCCTTGCCCATACCTGTGTATTGGGACCCCTGACCCGGGAAGACAAAAACACGTGACATATTTATTTCAACTCCTTGATGTTAAACAAAAATAGCGGTAACAAAATTATCGTTAAGCATTTTTCTGTGAATTATTATTGCGCATCGCATCATAGAAAAATAATAAAAAATTTGAAAAAAACGCCCTTTTGTGCCACCCTTTAACCAATACAACAATAAAAAAACTTTGATGCATATCGCAGTCATAGAGTGTGTTGCGTAGCGTTTTTTCTAGGGCTTTCCGAGGAATATCTCAAGGCCTTAAGTTAAAATTGTACAGGGAAACAAAAAATGAATACATCATTTCACGGACGTATCAAAACGCTGATCGAGGAAACCAATGCCGCTTACGGTACGGTTAACGGTCATGTAGATTGTGATTACGCGGAATTTGCCTCGCTATCCCTGCCCGAATTCAAAACAGCACTGGGTAATGCGGAACTGACTGCCGGGGAACTTAGCATATTGCTCCGTAGTGGTGGCGCCAGTCACAGGCAGACAGCCCCCAAGGATTGCTGGGCGACCTTTATGGCGCATTACATCAGTCTGAATGCGAACGTAAAGTAAGATTTAATAATTACTGCTTCAGGCCTTGGGTCTGTAGGCCTCCCGGCACAAGCCGTTCATCCGGTTTGTGGGCGTGAGGGATGACGAGGGCGGCCGGTTTTTGTCTTAAAATACCCGTGGGAGTTTAGGGGCGGTGCCGGCCGTCTTTGCATATCTTGATCCGACCGAGGTTTTGTTTCCGCGTTTTGGCAATAAGTTTTGGCAATAAAAAGCTTGATTTTTGACGCCTGATGCGCAATATTCCGCGCAACTTTAAATAACCTCGCTGGCAATACGTTTGTCAGCTTCCCTTTGCCCGGCGGCGGAAATGGTTTTCGCAGGCCTTTAAAAAGGCGGAGGTGTAACCCGAGAGGAGAGCAGAAATGCCTTACTACGAAACCGTGTTTATTGCACGGCAAGACCTTACCGAGGCACAGGTCAAGGACCTGACCAAGGCGATGAGCAAAATCATCGAAGACCAAGGTGGCAAAGTCCACAAAACCGAACAATGGGGCCTGAGAAACCTGGCCTACAAAATCAACAAAAGCCGCAAAGGCCACTACACGCTGATTGAACTGGAAGCGAAAGGCCCCGCTATTCACGAGCTTGAGCGCAACATGCGCCTTCATGAAGATATCATGCGCTACATGACGATTCGTACAGAGGCTCTGAGCAAAGGCCCGTCCGTCATGATGGACAAGAGTGGCCGTGATAATGACGATGAAAGAACACCTGCCAAGAAGGAGGCCGCATAAGATGAGCACCCCCGATACAACAACGAAACGTCCGTTTTTCCGCCGCAAGAAAAGCTGCCCCTTTACAGGGGAAAAAGCACCGGCGATTGACTGGAAAGACACGCGTACGCTAAGCCGTTACATTTCCGAGCGAGGGAAAATGATCCCGAGCCGTATTACGGCCGTGTCCCAGAAGAAACAACGTGAGCTGGCCAAGGCAATCAAGCGTGCGCGTTATATGGCGCTTCTGCCTTATGTACGCCACGAGACGGACAGTGTCCGCCCCGGTGGCCGTCCGGAACGCTATTAAAGCGTTTGAACAGATTTAAGAAGGATTTAATATCATGGCACAAACACAAGTAATATTGCTGGAGCGCATTGAATCGCTGGGCAAGATGGGCGACGTAGTTCAGGTGAAGCCCGGCTATGCACGCAATTTCCTGTTGCCCCAGAAGAAAGCGCTGCGCGCGAGCAAGGAAAATCTGGCCTATTTTGAGGCTCAGAAGAAACATCTGGAAGCCGAAAACGAGAAAGGTAAAAAAGAGGCCGAAAAACTGGCCCAGAAGATCGAGGGTCTGAAAGTGGCCCTAATCCGTCAGGCTTCAGAAGGCGGCCAGCTATACGGTTCTGTTACGTCCCGCGACATTGCCGAGCAGATTTCCGCTAATTCCGATGTGAAGGTTGAGCGCGGCATGGTCCTGATCAACCAGAACTACAAAACGATCGGCCTGTTTCCGGTTTCCGTGCGCTTGCACCCCGAAGTTGCGGCCAAAGTGGTCGTGAATATCGCCCGTACGCCGGAAGAGGCTGAAATTCAGGCCTCAACTGGTAAAGCGCTGATTGCCGACCAGGAAGAGAACATTGCAGATGTTGTGGAATCGGCAACCGAAGCTGAATCTTCAGACGATGAACAGCTGAAGGAAGTTTTGGAAGATACCGCTCTGGAGGCGCAAAAACAGAAGAAGGAAAAAGCTCAGGCGGATGCAGCCGAGCAGGCGGAAAAAGAGGAAGCCCGCGCCGCGAAAGCAGAATCCAAGGCAGCCAAAGCCGCTAAAAAAGCAGCTAAGGAAGAGGAACAAGCCGCTGAGGGCGACGAGCAAGAAGCGCCCGTCAACGAGCCGGAAGAATAAAAGCGTCTTTTTGAGAAATTTAAAAAGGCCGCTTTATGCGGCCTTTTTATTTGCCTGAAACTTTAGTGCGCCTGCGCCCAGCTGTATCCGTGTCCGGCTTCCGCTGTTAACGGCACCTCTGTTTTTGAGACGCCTTCCATGACCTTGCGCACAAGGGCGGCGGTTTTCTCCAGTTCTTCTTCCGGCACTTCGAAAATCAGCTCGTCGTGAACCTGCAACAGCATTTTGGCGGACATACCCGCTTTTTTCAGCGCGCCGGGCATGCGGGCCATGGCGATTTTCATGATATCGGCGGCGGTACCTTGCAGCGGCGCATTGATGGCGGCACGTTCCGAACCGGCACGCTGGCCGGGAACTTTCGCGCCGATATTGGGAACGAAACATTTGCGGCCGTAAAGTGTACGAACATAGCTGTGCTGCCGCGCTTCTTCCTTTTTCTCCTCCATGTAATCCTTGATCTCGGAGAATTTCGTCAGGTAGCGCTTGATAAAATCGCTGGCGTCCGCCGGGTCGCATCCCAGCTGCTTGGCCAGCCCCCAGCCGGAAATGCCATAGATAATGCCGAAATTCACTGCCTTGGCCTGGCGGCGGATTTCGGGGGTAACCTGATCAAACGGCACGCCGAAGACCTGGCTGGCGGTGAGTGTGTGAATGTCTACGCCGTCTTTGAAAGCCTGCTTCAGGGCGTGAACGCCCGCTATTTCTGCGGCGAGGCGCAGTTCTACCTGAGAGTAGTCAACGGAGAGCAGGGCGCAGCCCTTTTCCGCGATGAAAGCTTCGCGGATCTTGCGTCCGTCTTCGGTACGGATCGGTATGTTTTGCAGGTTGGGATCGCTGGAGGCAAGCCGCCCGGTGCTGGTGCCCGTCATGTGGTAAGAGGTATGAACGCGCCCTGTTTTAGGGTTAATCTCATCCTGAAGCGCATCGGTATAGGTGGATTTGAGTTTGGACAGCCCGCGCCAGTCGAGAATTTTCTGCACGATCTCATGGCCCTGCAACGCCAGTTCCTCCAGAGCTTTGACATCGGTGGAATACTGGCCCGTCTTGGTTTTTTTTCCGCCCTGCAGGCCCATCTGGTCAAAAAGGATTTCGCCGATCTGCTTGGGAGAGCCGATATTAAAGGGCGTTCCGGCAAGTTTGTGAATCTCTTCCTCCAGCGCCGCGATGCGCTTGCCAAATTCCGTGCTCATCGATTTGAGAACCGCCGGATCGACCTTGATGCCATCAAGCTCCATCTGCGCGATCACCGGGATAAGCGGGCGCTCGATATCTTCGTAAACGCGAAGCATTTTCTCCTCGATCAGGCGGCGTTTGAAAACGCGGTGCAGGCGCAGGGTAATATCCGCGTCTTCCGCCGCGTAATCCAGCGCTTTTTCAATATCCACCAGGTCGAATGTAACCTGCGATTTTCCTTTTCCGGCTACCTCTTCATATTTGATGGGTTCAAAATCGAAATTGAGTTTTGACAGGTTATCCATCGAATGGGAATGCGATGAACCGTCCAGCACATAAGACATCAGCAGCGTATCGTCGCAGGGTGAGACGTGAATGCCGGCTTTTTTAAAAAACTGCCAGTCGTATTTCATGTTGTGGGCGATTTTTAGAACGCTGTCATCCTCCAGCAAGGGTTTTAGCATTTCTAAAGCTTTTTTCATCGGAATCTGTGGAATGTCAGATCCGCGCGATTCACCCAGCAGATCAGCCTGCTCCGCCCGGTGTGCAAGGGGAATATAGGCTGCTTCTCCGGGAATAATGGCCATGGAGATTCCCACGAGATCAGCCTTGGCCGGGGTTAAGCCGGTCGTTTCTGTATCGATACAAATCGACCCGTATTCAAAAGCCTTATCGATCCATTGTTGCAATGTTTTTTCATCGGTGATCAGGGTGTATTTATTGTCCACTATCTTGACGTCATCGCTGTGAAAATCGGGATCAATAGAGCCTTCATTTGTTTCTATGTAGATTCCGGCTTTTGCCGGAATGACGGATTGAGGAGCGGCGCGGTCACCCCCCAGCCGTTTGATGATGGAATTAAAAGCATGTTTTTTCAGGAAGGCCATTAGCTCCGGCTTATCCGGGTCATGCGTCTTCAGGTCTTCCAGCGGGATGGGAACGGGCGCATTGGCATCAAGCCGCACAAGCTTTTCGGAAAGTCGGGCATTTTCGGCATGCTCGATTAATTTTTCCCGGCGCTTGGGTTGTTTGATTTCCCCGGCGCGTTCCAGAAGCTGGTCCAGCGAGCCGTATTCGTTAATCAACTCGGCGGCGGTTTTTACGCCGATGCCCGGTACCCCGGGAATATTGTCGGTGGAATCTCCGGCCAGTGCCTGCACGTCCACCACCTTATCGGGTGTAACGCCGAATTTTTCCACCACTTCATCCGGGCCGATCCATTTGTTTTTCATGGGGTCGAGCATGCGGACATTACCGCCCACCAGTTGCATCAGGTCCTTGTCCGAAGAAACAATTACAACTTTTTTACCCTGCGCCGTGGCCAGCTTGGCGTAAGCGGCGATGATATCGTCGGCCTCATACCCTTTTTGCTCAATGGCCGGAATGTCAAAAGCGCGCGTGGCGTCGCGTACCAGCGGAAATTGCGGAATCAGGTCCTCAGGCGGCGCATCGCGGTTGGCCTTATATTCCTCGTAAAGATCGTTGCGAAAGCTGCCTCCCGGCGGATCAAACACCACGGCCAGGTAAGGGGCGTGGTAATCGTTCAGCAATTTCATCAGCATCTGGGTGAAGCCAAAAACGGCGGAAACGGGCACGCCTTCGGGGTTGGTCATCTCGCTGCGGCCCGAATAGGCCATGGCAAAGTAGGCGCGAAAAATAAAACCGGAGCCATCAACCAAAAACAGCTCCCCATCCTCTGGAAGCGCTTCTTCGATGATTTTGTTCGATTGCATCATATCGGCAGACATGGGGCCAAGAATGGCGTAAGGGCCCGGGGATGTCTAGCGGGAATATGTTTGCATAATATTAAAGCCGTTTTTTATATAACCTTTATATCTCTAAATAGAAGATAAAGCATAAAGCGCCACGGCGGCGGCGTTGGAGACATTGATGCTGGGCATTGGTCCGTGCATGGGCAGGCGCACCAGCGTATCGCAATGCTCCTTAACCAACTGGCGCATGCCCGGTCCTTCCGCGCCCAGGACCAGCGCGGTTTTTTGCGATGGTTTATAATCCCCGATATCCGCTTCGCCGCGCTCGTCCAAACCAACCACGAAGAATCCGGCTTCCTGCAGCGCTTCAATAGAGCGGCTTAAATTGGTTTCAAAAGCAACGGGTACATGTTCGATCGCGCCGCAAGCGGTTTTGGCCAAAACTCCGGTTAACTCCGGTGCATGCTTGCGTTGCATGATCACGCCGCCAACGCCAAAGGCGCAGGCCGAGCGCAAAATCGCGCCCACATTATGCGGGTCGGTGACCTGATCGAGGATAAGAAAGACCGCGCGCTCATCCCCGCTGCGGATAATTAAATCTTCGATATCCATTTCCGGCAGGGGGTCGGTCACCAGCGCGATCCCCTGATGCACGGCACCTGGCGGTAAAATCCTGTCCATCGTTTTTTTATCGATGAGAGAGGGGAAGGGCCGTTCCAAAGCCGCCCCTTCTTGCAACATTTTTTCAAAACCCGGCGCGGCCTGATCGGTCAGGTAAAGCATCTCCACGCGGCGCTTCGGGTTCAGCCATGCCTCCCGTACGGCATGAAAGCCGAAAAGATTCGGGCTTTTAAGCGTTTTTTCTGGCCCCTTTTCCCTTTGCTTGCCGGGAATGATATTTTGAGGCCTTTTTTTCGGGTTTTTACGGTGTTTCATCGTGAAAAGACAATTGCACACTTGACATGAAAAGGAAAATCTCTTTTCTTCTCGTATCTGTTCTCTCGTTTCCGAGAGACCCGTGGAGGGGTGGCCGAGTGGTTAATGGCAGCAGACTGTAAATCTGCCGACTTATGTCTACACAGGTTCGAATCCTGTCCCCTCCACCATTTAGTCTTCAAATTCGTCCATAGAGAGAATTTGCGCCGTAAAGCCCCGCTGTCCGCGAGGCTTTGGCGTTAAGGGGGTTGCGTCAAGTGCGGAGAATCTGAATTTTGTATCAAAAAAGCCCGCTATTCTCTAGCGGGCTTTTTCGCAGTTGACGGTTTTTATCGGCAGTTTGCGCCGATTTCCATGGATTTCAGGATCATCTGGTGAACATGCTGTTTGGAGAACCCATCACGGGCGGCGATGGCTGGCATGGTCATACCGTTAAAATGCTCCTCCCGCCAGATCGTGCCTTTAACCAGATTTCTCAGTTCATGGGGAGGCAAATCAAGCGGATCGTAATTT
>CAZBNG010000027.1:7495-26619 GCA_964493095.1 uncultured Pseudobdellovibrionaceae bacterium | reverse complement strand
GGCGGCAATTTCAGGAATGAAGTCCATATATTCCTTAAAAACAACAAGGTTTTGCTCCGCCTGTCCGATCACAAACTCCGTCTGCTCCTTTGAAAGCGTGCTGCCGTGATGCATTGTCAACTGCAAGCCCTGATCCTTGCCCATAGCGTTATTGGCAATTCCGAAACCGGAAGGGAAGAGAACGTAGCTACCATATTTTTCTTTATAGCCTTGCGCGATATCCTTATAAACTTCCGCCGCATGATCACGCCAGAACTCAAGGCGCGGACTACCGCTCAGACAGCCCTTTTCAATGCTTTGCGGGAAAGATTCATTAAATGTTTCCTGTTGTTCCGCACCCCAGAAGAATACTTTTGAAAGCAGACCGACCGTATCATTGCTGAAACGCACATTATCACCGAGAAATTCCTTGAACGTCACAGCACCTTCTTCATCCAGAGAACACACCTTATGCCCGGCATCGACGAGCATTTTTATCTGGGAATATTCCAGCGGCGTAGCGCTTTTAATCAGAAACACTCCCTCGGGAAGCTGGCCACAGGCATCATAAAGCGCGAGTTTAGGCCCTATGAATACCGTCCAACCAGCCTGGGCGGCCTCATAAGCCAGAGACGCCTTGCCGTCATGCTCGCGGATCACGATCTCGAGAGGAAGATAAAGGAACTTGCGCGGTTTTGTGTCAGTCATAATGCCAGAATTCATGCCCGGGGTTCTACCATGCGGTCCAGCCGCCGTCTACGAGCATATTATGACCCGTAACATACCCCGCTTCGGGCGAAAGTAAAAAGACAACAGCCCCGGCCACGTCATTTTCTGTCGCCATGCGTTTGAGCGGCGTACGATCCGTATAACGAGCCTGAAAAGATTCAATTTGCCCGCGCTCCACGCCGCCCGGGCTGACCGTGTTTACACGGATAGAAGGCGCGAGAGACGTGCTAAGCCATCTTGAAAGCTGGACAAGACCACCCTTGCTGGCGGCATAAGCCGCAGGATTGCTCATTGTCGTGCCTTCATACAGGTGGTAATCCGGCCCGACCACGCCGTAAATCGAGCTGACATTCACAACCGCCGCGCTATCAGATTTTTTAAGAAGCGGTGCCAAAGCCTGCACAAGGAAAAACGGCGCCATCAAATTGACTTGCAGGACTTTCATCCATGCCTCATACCCCTCTTCTTCAAAAGGAACGCCCCAACCCGGGACATTGTCGTAGAAAGCGGCGTTATTCACGAGATAATCAAGACGGTCGAATTTATCCCCGACCTGCGTAGCCACCTTCGTAAAAGTATCAGATTCCAGTAAATTTGCATCGATAAAGGCACTTTCAACATCGTAATCCGCCGCCAATTTCGCGCAGAACTTCTCCGCGCCCGCGCGGTCCTTGTCCAGAACGGCGATATTCACCCCGCGCTGCGCCAGTTTTTCACCCACAGCGCGGCCGATATGCCCCGCCCCGCCTGTTATGAGTGCCACATGTTCTTTCACAAAAATCTCCTTATTTCCCGGCCTTAAACGGATAACGAAGCATCAAATCCGCCAGATGCAGATCATAAGGCGTATCGATATCCAGCGCTCTTTCAGGAGGGATTGTAATGTATCCGACCCGACCCTCCATCAGTTTTTTACATTTATTCACATAACCAGCCGACGTTACATAGACACAGGTTGTAATATCGAACATTTCCGGCACGTCCTGTCGCCTTACCGCGTCCGACCCTTCGATCGCAACATGTAAGAAACCGTCTTTATCGATACTGACCATGTTAAAATACGGATTGCGGTGCGCGGGCGAAATTCCAAACACAATGTCGCAATCCCCTTTCAAAAAACGCTGCACTCCCGCATCGACATCCTCCGGCGCACGCAGCGGCGATGTGGCGGGCAGGGAAATAAAAAGCGATTTTTCATTTTGAAAAACATCGGGGAGAGACTCGATAGCATGCCGCCACGCATCGATTTCCGGACTTTTATCCCCCGCCAGTTCCGCCGGACGTTCCAGCACATCCGCGCCAAAATTTTTGACCGTTTCAGCGATTTTTGGATCATCCGTAGAAACCACAACACGGCTGACGCTATCGCTTTCCAGCGCACAAGCAATCGCGTGGGCAATCAAGGGCTTTCCGGCCACAGGCGCTATATTCTTGTTCTTAATGCCTTTCGATCCGCCGCGTGCGAAAATAAGCGCCGTATAGGTCATGCCGCTTTCTCCTTATTCGCCGCTTTTTGCGAAACGCTTTCATAGACTACGCGTTGCCCTTTTTCATCCGCAGCCTTGGCCAGATCCACTAGCTTTAAAATATCAGCCGCCTGAGCCGGGCTCACATAATCCTTAAATCCAGCGGTTTCAGGAAATATTGGTGAATAACCGTCAAACGCTTTTGAGAAAAAGAAATCGAACTGGCGCATGTAAATCTCATTACCTGTTTCGGACGCTTTAAATTCCAGATTTTTCCCCTCTGGATGCTCCGGCGAAAACAGCGTAACTTTCTCTTTAATCAGGTCGGCAATAATCGTGCCCTGTGAGCCGACAACTTCAAGGCGCATGGTGGCAACGCGCTTGAGAAAATCCAGTTGCACCATGACCCGTTTTACAGGTTTTTCAGCGCCGTATTCCAAAATCACATGCGCGCTGTCCTCTACGTCGATCTCAAGATCACTCAGTTTTGCACGGGAACATTGCAGGGTGTCCGGCTTGCCGAAAAGCCATGTAGCATAATCAAGCTCGTGACTTAGTTCCAATAAAGCACCGCCGCCCAGCGCCTTTTGCGCGCTCACACCCTTGCGGTAATCGCTATCCGGACGCCAGTCGGGAAGGTATTGCCCCACCTGCACATGCGCCGTGCGGATATCGCCGATTTTCCCTTCACTTAAAATTTTACGAATAAAATGCATGGCGGGCAGAAACCGCAAAACATAACCCACCATAACAAAAGACGACGCTTTCATGGCGGCTTGCAGAAAATCCTCAACACCGTTCATATCCGCCGCCAGCGGCTTTTCAATAAACAAATGCGCGCCACGTTCAAGAAAGGCGCGGGAGTTTTCCAAATGTGTATTAGCGGGAGAGGCAATGATAACCGCCTGCGGCGCAAATTCCAGCGCATCGCTCAGGTTGTCGAAAACCACGTCGGCTCCCTCGGGAACCTGCCTTTCGCCTTTGGTATGCTGGCGGTAGACAGCAATTTCCGCTCCCGGCATTAGCGCCCGCGCATTGCGCAAATGGCGTTGCCCGATACTGCCGAAAGAAACAATCAGGATTTTATTGCCCATGCCTATTTAAAATCCTCTTTTAAAAGCGGTTCGTCATGCCCCTTATCGGCCTTCAGTTCCCGCCCAATATAATGCTCGAATTCTTCAGGACTGAGCGCATTGTCATTATAAGGGCGTTTCACCCCGATAACGCGGTTTTCAATCATGTCGGCGGTCAAAATCGTACCGGCCGCCATCTGCGGCGCATGCACATACAGGCTTTTACGAATTTTCGGCCTTGTTTCGCTTTCGGCAGCAGCCGGGACTTTCACCCCGCTGCCCAGCGCCGTATGAACCCTGCGTACGGCCTCCACCAGCGATTTAAGTTCCGCTATATCCGCCGAAGCCCGGTGATCAGGACCCTCCATGGTTTTGTCCAGAGTGTAGTGCTTCTCGATCATCGCCCCGCCCAGCGCCGCAGTTATGATTGCCGCTTCCATGCCAAGCGTATGATCGGAATATCCCACGGGCAGGGCGAATTGCGCGCGCATGGTTACAATCGCCTTCAGGTTGGCCTGCTCCAGCGGGGCCGGGTATTGCGACGTGCAGTGCATCAGGGCCAGTTCAGGCTCCTGCGGCGCGGCGCTCTTAATCCATGAAAGCGCCTGCTCGACCTCATCCATGGAACTCGCCCCGGTAGATACCAGAAGCGATTTGAACTTGCGGGCCATATATTCCAGCAGCGGCTTGTTGCTGATTTCCGGAGAAGGCACTTTCACCGTGCTTACCCCGAGCCTGTCCGCCAGAAAATCGACACTTTCATGCTCGAAAGCCGTGCACAGGAACCCTACGCCCTTTTCGCGACAATGTTCAAAGGCCTTAACGATAACATCATCGGGCAGCTCAAGAGCCTGCGCCATCGTAAGCTGGTTTTCCACCATTCCGGCTTCCGCCTGATAATCGGCCAGCGCCGCATGACGCGAGATTTCAAGGGCCGCGTTAAAGCGCTGCAACTTGATCACATCAAGTCCCGCCGCGATACCTTCATCAATTAATTTGAATAGAAGATCAGCATCGCCGTTATGATTCACGCCGATCTCACCGATCACAATGCAGCGCTCGCCGGGATTAAACTCAAACTGGTTTGCCACAAAATCCATAATTACCGTACTAGCGCCAGAAGATCAGGTGTTCCTTGTTAACCCCGCTTTTGTATAGGTTTTCCCAGCGTTTGACAATATTTCCGTAGCCTTCCGGGTCCACGATCCGTTTGCCGATTTTATACTCGGCAGGATCGGTGGCATTGCTTTTCTTAAACCGGTATAGCGGATCATCCGGCGCGGTCGTACGTCCGCCTCCCACGGTGAGGAAAGTAACCCCCTCGCGCCCCAGCGTGCGGCTCATCTCGTACATCACCATATTGCCTGCACCAAGCGCTGAAAACTCGTGCAGGCTGGCGCCCAGATGGTAAAGCGCGCTCTGACCATGACGTAGCGCCATCGCGGCAGCCACAAGATTTCCCTCATGAAAGGCCCCGAAAAGACGCAATTCGTCGGAGGGCAGGGAAAACAGCGCCTCGTAATAATGATCGTCGTAATCAAAATACTCATCCGCATCATTCCGGCGCATCGTTACGGCATAAAGCTCCCGAAACGGTCCAAGCCATTCTTGGGGATCAAGAACCCGTGCCGTAATTCCTGCCTTTTCCGCCTTGCGGATCATGTTACGCGTTTTCTTTCCCAGCGCCGCAAAAAGCGCCTCGTCATCGCCGTTAAGGTGAGAAACGTTTGAAGGCCGGTTAAATTCAACTTTTGCCTGAGGGTGCGCAAAACGCTCCGTCCCCGCGTAAATACTGTAGCGGTTGAATTCCGCAATAATGCGTTGCTCCAGCGCCCAGCGATCAAATATTTCCCAGGATTGTTCGAGGAAATCGGGGTCTTCGTGAGTACTTAAAGCCCCGGAATAGCCGTATACGGCGCTGATATCAAAATATCCCGTATCTTTCCCCCCTATCACCACGGGGGTAAGCAGGAAGGGATAGGCAAAATGCCACCCACCGCTTTCACGGTGCCAGAGCAACGCCCGCGTCCCCGCCGCCTGCGAGGCGTAAGCGCTGTGATATTCCGGTATCTGGCAAACATCCACGCGCGGAAAACGGGCGAGCACCTCCCGCCATTTTTGTGTTTCTGCGGCTGTGATCAGGGTAAAGTCCATCACTGCCCCAGAGGATCAATCAGTTTTTTAGCCAGAAGCGCTTTCCTGTTTGGTGCGGATTTAAGCTTGTCGAGAATAAGCGCCAGAGTATCCTCTCGCACATAAGGGTTTTGTGCCTCTTTAGCACCGGCAATGAAATTCGGCGCGCTTATTTTTCCAATTGCCGTCCTAACGGCTTCCGGCTCCAAGGGTACATCCACAACGTTGGCACCGCGCACGCGCCCGTCCTGCCGCGGGCCGATATTGATCACGGGCAAACCAAAGCTTGGCGCTTCCCAAAGCCCGCTGGAGGAATTGCCTATCATAAATTCGGCCTTTTCCATGGCGGCGTAATACCGGGCAGCCCCCAGGCTTTCAAATAAATGCACATGATCGCGGGTAGCGGCGTAAGCCGAAATTTTATCAGCAAAGGATGCGCTCCCCGGATCGGGATTAGGAGCGGTCAGAATGATTTGATCGCTGATTAAATCGAGCGCTTTTAAAAATTCATCGATCTGTCTCTCCGGCGGCAGAGGATCATACGAGGTGGGATGAAAGGTCGCCAGCACAAAAGCGCTTGCTGGCTTAATTCCTAACACATGATGAATATCGTCAATTTCTGAGGAAAAGTTTTTCAGGCCCATCAACGCGGGCTCCCCCGTTGCCGTGACGCGCCACGGCTCTTCTCCCATGGCGATAAGACGGCGCGCATGTTCCTCCAGCGCTGTGAAATGAAGATGGGAAAGCGCGCTGAGAACATAGCGCGTCTGGTTGTCCGCCGACCCCTGCGTAATATCACCGCCGGAATGATGAGCGATGGGAATGCGCAGCATCGAAGCAACCCCGGCCGCGGCCTGCATCTCCCAGCGGTCACCCAGGATAAAAAGAATATCGGGCGTATCTTCGGTTAATATGCGCGCGATTTCAGTGCAGGCGCGCGCATAAGCCGCCGCCATATCGGCGTCGCTATTGTCATCCTCACGCAGGAATTTGGCGATAACGACATCGTCGCAATCCGCCCTGACATCGTTAATGGTATCGCCATAACGCTCCAGCAGATGCGCACCGCCGGCAATCACTTTTACATCAATATCAGGATCGTTTTGCGCGGCCATAATGACCGGCTTTGTACTGGCATAATCAGAACGGCTAAGGGTTACAAAATGAACGCGCTTCATATTTTTTTAGCTCCCGCCACGATTGCCGGTTAAGGTTTTTTAAAATGGCAGTGATATTCCTCTATCACATCCTCGTTACGCGCCTTGTCTGTACGCGTGACAACATCGATTGCAATAATCCTAAAAGCCCCGAAGACCCTGTCTATTTCAGCGCGATCAAAAAAATGTGACACGCCCATATGCGCGCATGGGCCGGATGGAATTTCATCATAGGTGCCGTCTTCGATTTTTTTACCTTGGCCATATCCTGCACAGCCGCGGCTCCAGAATTTCGTATAAAAATCTCCGCCGGGTTTAAGCACGCGCTCAACTTCCGCAACGGTTTTGCTAATAATTCCCGAAGTATTTGCGTAAATGGAAAAAATATCGACCACCACGTCAAATGTTTTGTCTTCCCAGGGAAGCACGGAAAAATCACCGACGCGCAAATCAGGAGCTACCGGATTAAGCCCGGCGTTTTCTTCGGCAAGTCTGGCGCGTGCCTGATCGATAGCAGTGGGGGAGCCGTCTATACCCGCGACGTTGTAACCTTCGCGGTGCAGAAACCACATATTGGCGCCAGGCCCACAACCTACCTCAAGAATTTTTACGCCAGCACGGTCGCAATTTTTGTAATTACGCCCCATAAAACGCACAAGGTCTTCCGGCGGATAACGCCCCCAGCTCTGGGCCTTGAATTTTTCATCCCAATGCATTTTGTAATCAGCATCTACCATTTTTTGCCCCTGATTTTCAAATATTATAGCGATCCGACTTGTATCGTTTCAGATTGGCTTCATCCTGAAACCATTCCGCCGTAATTTTTAATCCCTTCACAAATCCTTCATGGCCGCCATATTCCGGGGACCACCCAAAAAGCTTTTGCGCCTTTGATGTGTCAGCAAACAATCTTTCGACCTCGCTTTTTTCCGGGCGCAGCCGCTGCTCGTCTGTTGTAATTTTGATGTTTTTTCCCATGGCTTTGGCGATTGCTTTGGCCGTATCCTCAATAGAAATTTCAAACCCGCTGCCGATATTCGTGACATCGCCCACCGCTTCATCACATGTTGCCGCCGCCACAAACCCGCGCACTGTATCGCCAACAAAAGTAAAGTCGCGTGTAGGAGTAAGATTGCCTAAATGGATTTCCTCTCGTCCACTTGCAAGCTGGGTAATAATCGTCGGGATAACCGCGCGCGCCGACTGGCGCGGTCCATAAGTGTTAAAGGGCCGCAGCACGATCACGGGCGTATCGAAGGAGCGGTAAAAACTCAGCGCCACCTGATCTGCACCAATCTTGCTGGCAGAGTACGGTGATTGCCCCTGTAGCGGATGATCTTCGTTGATCGGTACGCTCAAAGCCGTACCGTACACCTCGCTTGTCGATGTGTGAACGATGCGCTGTGTTCCCAGATCGCGAGCGGCTTGCAACACGTTCAATGTGCCTTTTATATTGGTGTCCACATAAGTATCGGGCGAGTGATAGGAATAGGGAATAGCCACCAGCGCCGCCAGATTCAGGACAACATCGCAGCCCTTCATCGCTTCGCGCACACCATTGGGATCGCGTAGGTCGCCGGAAAAAACATCAAGACCCTCGGTTTTCTCTTTGGAAAGAGTATCGAGCCAGCCCCATGAATTGAAGGAATTATAGAGAACAAAGGCCCGCACATCATACCCCTGATCGATCAGGTACTCGGTCAGGTGCGAGCCGATAAACCCGTCCGCCCCCGTCACCAGAATTTTTTTATTTTTTAAATCCATGTTTCCCGCTTTTAGTGTTTTGATGGTGCCAGAAAAGCACTCGATGGAATATTAATCAAGCGCCGCGCTAAATCCTGCGCCGTCTCCAATACCATAGACGGACAGTTTTTATACATTGGCAAACTGTTCATAAGGTCCCAGACGGGCCGGGTCATAACAGCGGCGGAATTGGCGAGTTCCAGCAAGGCTTCAAGGTTTTCCGCCTTATCCTCATCCAGAAGCAAGGCGTTAAGCCAGTAATTGCTTACGGCAAAATCCGGCTCTTTTATAAATTGCACGCCCTCAAGCGGTGCAAAAGCCGTCTCATAAGACTGCGCCAGCTCACGTTTAGCCGCCAGCAATTCATCAATATATTCAAGCCCGGCCACGCCCAGCGCCGCGTTAATATTGGGCATGCGTATGTTGTATCCCACCTCGTCATGAATAAAACGCCAGCTATGTTTGATTTTAGCAGTCGTGCTTAGGTGGCGCACACGCGCGGCCAGTTCATCATCATCGGTCAGAACCGCACCACCGCCGCCCGTTGTAATAATCTTATTGCCGTTAAAACTCAGCGTTGCCAGATCACCGAAGGACCCGGAGGGTTTTCCCTTATAAAGAGACCCAAGAGATTCCGCGGCATCTGTAATCAACGGAATATTATAGCGCCGGGCAATTTGTACAATGGCATCCATATCGCAGGGATGACCGAAAACATGAACGGGCACGATAGCGGCAATGCGCGCCCCGGTATTTTTATTGATGCACGCCCCCTGCACATCACTATCAGCAATCTGTTCCAGGTATTTCGAAAGTTTTCGAGGATCAACGCCCAGCGTGTTCATATCACTGTCGATAAAATGCGGAACAGCGCCGAGCTGAGCCGCCGCGTTTGCCGTCGCCACGAAGGTCAGTGCAGGCATAAGCACCTCATCCCCCTGCCGGGCACCCGCCACCAGCAGGGCCATATGCAGAGCCGCCGTACCACTGGCCACGCAAACCGCATGCTTTACCCCGCAATACTCCGCAAGTTTTCTATCGAATTCCTGAACATATTCCCCGGCATAAGATACCCAGCGCGTATCAAGACATGATTTGACATACTCATGTTCCCGACCTTCAAAAACGGGTTCATGCAAACCTATAAACGGTCGGCCCTTGGGCAAAACGCCCTGCAGCGTTTCCAGAATTTTCCGGTTAAAATCATGCTCTGACATAGTTTCCGCGCTCTTTTAAGTCTTTCGCTGCCTGCATTTATGACCTATATAATGACGAGTTTATATAACAAATCAACATAATCACCATTACGGGTATGCGGAACAAATCAATAAAATCGATCATTTTGCTGGCAAGGCGCTACCCTGCAGCTATGGGAATGGTTTGTTTTTGCCTTTTGATTTCAAGCATTCTGGAAGCGCTGGGCATATCAGCAATTTTTCCCCTTATTACGATCATCCTGGATACGGGATCGGCATTACCGGCGGGTCATATCGCTGATTTTATAAACAAACTTGCCACACTTGGCCCCTATGTGCTTTCAGGCATAGTTGTTGCCGCTTTTATTCTTAAATCCCTGATCTTAAGCGTTGCCTTTACGCTGATCGCCCGTAATGTATCCGGATTTTCCCATGACCTGCGCATTTCTTTTATTGATGCCATTTTAAAATCGCGCATTCATTTCATTCTCTCTAAATCACTGGGAGAAAATCTTTCGGTCCTGAGCAACGACTCTATTCGCGCTGCCACGGCTTATATTTCCGCCGCACGTGTAATGGCGGGAACTCTTCAGGTATCCATTTATCTGGCCTATGCTCTTTGGCTTTCCGCTGAGGCCACGTTTCTCTCGATTTTAACCGCGGGGATTTTGTTGATAACCGTAAAAAGCACACTCAGCCGATCACGAAAGGCTGGGGTTAAAACCACGCAACATATTCATGAAATCACCAAAAACATGGGCGAAGCCCTGCGCGGCGCGAAAGAAGCCAAGGCCACAGGCAGAGAAAAATACCTGGAAAAATATATAGTCAGCGGTTCTGACGAACTGCGAAAAGCCCACGAAATCAGCATTATCGTCGGCCAGACCCTTAGGAACATTCAGGATCCCGTTACCGTTGCCTCTGCGCTTGTTTGCCTGCTGATTTTCAAGGAATACCTTGCAATGGAGCCCGGCTACATCATGTTTATCCTCGTGGTTTATTACCGCCTGATGTCTTCGGTAAATACCATGCTGGCGGATTACCAGAAATTTCTCGGTCAGGAAGCGGGCCTAATTTCCATACAAAACGGAATAGAAGCCGCACGGGGAAACGCCGAGCGCCTACAAAGAAAAGGCAAGAAACCAAACAAGGGCGCGCAAGATATAGAATTTAAAAACGTCACTTTTTCATACGGCAAGAAACAGGTTTTAAACGGCATATCTTTCAAAGTTCCCGCGAAAGAACTTACAATGTTCAAAGGTGAGTCGGGACGAGGGAAAACCACCTGCATCGATATGATATGCGACCTGATCGCGCCCGATTCGGGCACAGTTATCGTTGGAAAAGACGATCTCAGGAAGCTTAATACGGCGCTCTGGCGAAACAATATCGGCTATGTAGACCAGTTCCCCTTCCTCTTTAACGGCACGATACGCGATAACATCATTCTGGATGGTAAAAACATATCTGAAGCTGATATTCAAAAATGCCTGAAACTCTGCCACCTTGACCGCTTTGTGGATGGTCTGCCGGAAGGTCTGAATTTCCAACTTTATGAAGGCGGGGCCAATATTTCAGGAGGTCAGCGCCAACGTATCGCTATTGCAAGATCTGTTATCCGCAAGCCTGCTTACCTGATACTGGATGAACCAACCAGCGCCCTGGATCAGGAAAGCGCAAAAACAGTGTTGGAAACCCTTAAAAACCTGTCAAAAACGATGAGTGTCATTATGATAAGCCACAGCCCAACGGCGCAAAAATACGCTGATAAAATTATTGATTTCGACAAATTCTAAAAAGTCCTATAATGATTTTCAAATCAGCAAATACGCTGTCTTTTGATACGTATAGGCATAAAATGAACTTCCTACGCACAGGCATCACCCGCATCTTATGCACCCTTATCCTTAGTATAATGTTTTGTTTTCCTATTAGAGCGGAAAACAAAAAACCTCCTGAAAAGCTGTCTTTTCTAGTCGGCTTTTTTGATCTGAACGAAAGAGCTTTCGCCTATCACAAACACTGTCTGCCTGACATCGCAATCAACCAGACATTCCTGAAAACCCTTGAGATTGTCGCTGACGAATTATTCAGCGAAACCCTAAAGGACGATCCGGGGTTTAAACCGAACTACGTCAAAAAAAACATACTAAGACGGCGCTATGAGATTCAAAGCGAACTTAATAAAAACTATGACCAGAACGGCTGCTTCACAGAAGAAGCCGCAGAGGCAAAGCGCCATTACGAAGAATACAGCAAGTATACAGAAGATCAGATACGGGAGTTGATTCAGGAGCAGAACAGAAAATAGGAATGCCCCTTCGTGCCTTCAGGCGGTATAAACTCACCGCTTTTCCCGATCGATGGCAAAAAGAACCGTTTCGGAGGCAAAAATCGTGTAATGGTCGAGATAGAAATCGTAAGAAGAGCACAGGCTCTGCAAATATTGCGGAATCGCTATAAAATCTTCAATTTTATGATATAGCGATATGGCAAGTTTGGGACGGTGTTTTTTAATGGTTTCCGCTGCCCCTCTCAAAGCTGCGAGTTCGGCCCCCTCGATATCCATCTTTACGAAATCGACTTTCTTCAGAGATTCCTGATCGACAACATGGTCTATGGTTGTAAGCGGTATGTCCTCGTCTCCATCCTGAATAGAAAAAGCAGGGCTGATTTCCCGGTCCTGATCTTTTTGCGCGGAAACTTCGTGAACATGATCCGACATGCCGTATTCCAGCAACGTAACCTGATCCTCAACACCGTTTTGCCGCAGGTTATAACGCGCGATATCCAGATGAAGCGACAACGGATCAAAGCTGTATACATGCCCTTTGGGCCCGCCCATGACGGCGAATTTCACCGTGTTTTCGCCAATGCAGGTTCCCCCTTCCACAACGACATCCCCGCTTTCAACGGCAATATTAACGCTCCCCTCGTGGTAGCTGTACATATCTTTCAACAAAGAATAAGCGAGGTTGGTATAAAGGCTCTCTAAGGATAGCTTGCAGCCGCGGAAAGGGATATCACGAAAATGCATCAAATCGTAGGAGGAGAAACGGGCCTTAAATTCCGATACGCCCATCTCATAGTTTTTCATTTCTTCGATCTGTCTCTTATATTCACTGAAAGACCCTGGCTTAATGCGCACATGCTGGTGTCCCAGTAATTTATAGAGAATAAGATTCCTGAACAGGTTACGGGAGGAATCATTGCACAAAAGGGCATAACTATCGTAAAAACCGCGATAATTCTTTAGAAAATACTGCATGAACAAGCGGTGGTCTTCGCTCCTGAACTGGTCCTTGTTTTCAGCCGGAAAACGTATCAGGTCGTAATTATCATCTTCCCTCACTATAAGGTGATCGTAAAAAGCCGCAATAATTTCATCTAAAAACTCCTGCGCACTCATTAACTTATTCCTTCTCGTTATTCGGCAGAAAAGAACTTTTCATCAGAAGACATAATCATGCTTTTGTTTTCAAATATCCACTTCATGGTATCCCCCAGCGTATGGAACTTTTCCGGGGGCCTGTATATAGCTTCATAAACTTCCGCAGGATTGAAAAAATCACGCTTTCCTCCCAAAATTTGGTGCGCCAGAGAGAAAAATTTATCCTTGTATTCCTTAACTGAGGTAGCAAGACACTCATCCGCAAGGCTACAATATCTTAAAATTTCTCCTGTTTTTTCGTGCGGCTCGACCCCTATCAGCGCGACACAGGGCTTTCCGGCAAGCAAGGTGTCTATAAGAGTATTACTGTGTCCATAAGGAAATTGCGATAAAACAATATCTAATTTTTTGAGCGTGGCAAAATAGCTTTTATAGGACTGATAACCATAGACGGTAATATTTTGAAATTCTTTCTGAAGTGCCTCACGGAGCATTAGAAACTCAAGACCTTTAGAGCTACTCAAAAATGAAAGATGAATTTCAAAATCCGCATCTTTTGAAATTTCTTCCAGTGCTTTAAAAAAACTGTACGAAATTTTAAACGTAGCACCGACAACGCCTAATTCCAGAATTTTTTTAGGCTTAGTGTCCTGCGGCCTTTCAAATTTCATAGCCTTTAAGACCTTACTTTCGTTTAAAAAAGGCCTCTCACCGCAACTAACGTATTTATCTTCAGGAAACGCCCGTTCATCGTAAAGATCATCATATCCGTACACGATATCAATATAATCGCTGTAAGACGTAGCAGGCTGACCCAGCCCCATAATCTGGAGAGGCGCGAAGCGGTAATTTGATAAAATAACGCCGATGGCAGAAAGCCCCAGCGAAGCAAAGAACAATATATCGGGAGCCAGTTCCTTAAGTTTGAGAATAGCCAGACCCAGGGCCATTTCATCGACCTCGCAGACCTCATCGAACAAGGCACGCACTTCATCGTCTATTTTATCCTTGGGGACCATAATCGTGACGTGAAAGTTTTTCTTCAGTGATAAAATACGATCGCCCCAACATTTAAAAATGACATGCCCGCTGGAAAACGCATCCAGGTAAACAACGATATGCGGCTTACTCCCTTCATAGGGCTTAGGCTCAACCGGCGGGAAGTTCGCCATCTGCCCTTCCAGAAGCCTGTGAATATAAGCATTCATATCCTTACGGATGAGATGTTTGTCCGGGTAATCCAGATAGCTGGTGTAAAAATATCCTTTTACCATCATCTTGACGATATCCGTACGCAAGCTCATAGCGGCGAAATCGGAACCGTATTTCATGATTTTTATTTTGTTTTCATGAACGTTCTTTTGAAAAATCTTTTTAGCTGACAAAAACCCGACAAGTGCAGGACCTCTTTGCTCTGGACCGATAAGGGAAAGAATTTCATCGATATTTTTATCCGTATTCAGACTAAGAAGCAGACATAACTTGCGCTGTGCCGACTCATCCAACGGGGCCGGATTGGCGGTAAGAAATCGCTCTACCTCTTCATCCGTGTTTTCAAAACCCGCCAGATAAAACACATCATGAATATATTCATGGAACACGACAAAGGGCACATAACGGTCCTGCGGTAAAACAACCTGTGGACTGTGAATGAACGCCAGGAAAATCTGAACAAACAACTCAGAAAAGGTTCTATCTACCTGCTGCTGGTCCTTCTCGCTGATCAGAAGGTTGTAATGATCGTCTTCCTTTTGCTCATGGAATTTGATTAGTGCATCGGATAACTCTTCCCAGCACGCACCCCAGTTATGCGCATTAATAAGCGCATTTATTTTTTCCTGATTTATAAGATTTAAGGTTTTTTGAAGCGCTGTATTCAATATCCGAAACCCTTAACTTTGGGGTTTTTCGGCAACCACCATGATAGAGGCCGATAAAAGCGGATATTCCTTTCCAAGCTCATAACACCCTTCCATAAAGGCATCTGAAATCAGGTCCCCGCCCATCAGCGCGTCAAACTGGAAGTTTGCGAGAGGCTTAAAAAATATACCCGCCGTATGAATAATATTTCCACCCGCCGCCCGCATCACGGCGCAAAGATGATCCATATGATAGATGCGGCGATGCCCTGCCTGTAAATCACCCGCACTGAAAGATTCCGTCATATCCAATGCACCCATTTTTACCGCGATCAAACGCGATGCCGCATTGGCATTAGGCACGAGAACAAACATCCTGCCCTCATCATCAAGGTGCCTGAGCAAAATTCGTAAAACGCCTTCATCATCATGAATATGTTCCAGAACGTGAGATAAAATGATGTTGTCAAAACGCTGATCTGAATCGAATTCCTCCACCATGGTGTGTATGAACTCGATGTTATTGACGCCTTCCTCCTTGGCGCGTTCCTGTGTATAATCTATCAATTCCCGCACGGCTTCGATAACCACGACCTTTTCAAAATTACGGGCCAGAACGAATGTCTGATCTCCGTGCGCGCACCCCAGTTGAAGGCAACTGCCTGTACGTGCAAACGGCTTTATAGTGCGCATCATATAATCGCGCATCTTTATATCAAAAGGCGCGTCCGGGCTGGTTTCCGAAGCAATCCGGGCCAGTTCCTTTCTTTCTTCTTCCAGATCAAAGGCGGTGTTAACGGCTTCTTTCATAGGCAGCTCCGAAGGTTACTTTTATTGCATACGGTATGACCATTTTTCACGCGGCTGGAAAAACGCGCTCACATCCGCAGCCGGTCGAGCGTAATACCCTATCATGGTTTTCACGAATTCATTCTGGCTTTCTATAAACTCTTTATCAAGAGCGCTCAGAAAATCTATGGTCGGTTTAATATAGGGGCGCGAAAAACATATCGTCAAAGCGCGTCGGACCACGTCGGTTTTATTGAATCCGGCGGAATGAAGAAGATTGCTGTCCCACAGCACGATATCCCCAGCCTTACCTGTCACGCGTTCGGCGCGTTCCTCGAAATATTCGGCTTCCTTTTCATCGCGCCTTTTGTGGGACCCTGCCAGAACTTTCGTGGCTCCGTTTTCCAGGGTAAAATCATCGAGCATAACCAGCATGTTCATCATAAGACGGGCCGGAGCGGTAAAATCGCGGACATCGCGGTGAGGGCGGTTAGCGTAGATATTATTAGCCGGAAAATTAATCACGCCGCCATAATTGTTCAAAATATAGGGTTTAGCGAAAAACTCCTGAAGATAAGTCTGAAGCGGCAGGTGCGCCATAAAATCATCGAACGCCTTTTCCCAGCCTAAAAGGCAGTGGACTGTGCCGGTAAGCCCTTCGGCCACACCGTTTTTTTCCTGGATAACACGCTGTTTCTTATAAACGCTCTCAAGAGCTTTCCCAAGCCCTTCTACTGCATCCGGTTTTAAAACACCGGGGATCCTGACCCAGCCACGCTCATCGATTTCCCTGCTAAACTCTTCCAGTGATACGGCGTAATCATTTGCGTTTCCCGGCATTTACAATCCCTCTTTAACCATGCCGCGGGCGCGGCGAAAATCCATTACGTTATTGGCCGTTTCGTAAGGATAACCCAAAAACGTCGCCAGTTCCGGATCGTCCTTGTATTTATCGCCGAACATATGCGGAAAACTAATCACCTGCTTGATCAGAGGAATGGAATAGACCTGCACAACTGCGCGGCGGAAATCTTCCGTTTTATTTTTACCGGTACGATGAAACAGCATACTGTCCATAATCAAAAACGTTCCCTTTTTACCAGTCATGGGGACTTCGCGGTTGCGCCATACAGATTCATCGGGGAAAGGCTCGATTTTGTGGGAACCGGGGAGCACCATGGTCGCACCGTTCTCCACCATAAAATCATCAACGCAGAGCAAAACGGTAAGCGCCAGGGCGTGACTGCTCGTAAAATGCTGGTGGGGGAAATCACGATGATAAACCGTTTCGTAATCGACATCACCGGGCGGGTTTAAAACAGCGTTCTGCTGATTTAAATAGACGGGCGCCCCCATTATCATCTCGGCAAGTTCCAGAATTTTCGGGTGCCGGCACACCTTAAAAAACGTCTCGTCATACACGATAAGGGCGCGGATAAAGTGGGATTCTCCCGTTGTCTTCATATATTCGGCACCGCCGCATTCTTTACGCTGAATCTCCATCGCCGCATCAAGACGGTCGGAAAACTCTTTCAGTTCCGACTCGGAAAAACCCGAATCAAGCTGTGTATATCCCAACATATGCAACTCAAAAGCCGCCCTCTCAACATCGTTCGCAATGGTCGCCGTTTTCTTAACGCCGACCGGCTTAACCTTTTCAGGAGCAATAGGTTTATTCATGACACACTCTCAAAAAATTACGATAAAACTTCTTTGACCAGACCTGCCACACGCATCATATCGCCTTCATTGTAGCGGTGATCACACGGTAAACTAAGCATATTTTGTGCCATTCCCCATGAATCCGGCCATTCCGCCTGCGGGGAGGCCAGCTCCGGCCAGTGACGGGCGCAAAACACCCCGTTTTTTGCCAAAAATTCAATAATTTCAGTAGCTTTTTCGCTAAAAACCGGCATACAAAGTGGTACATCTTGCGGCAAAAAATTCTTAAATTTTACCGATTTGGACAAATTTTCCATCAAAATACGTGCGTTTGCCCGGCGCGCTTCAACCGCCTCTTTCAACTCAATGCGTTTCAGGATATCCCGGGACATACGGAGCATGGGGGCAGGAGAAACCTCCATCGCTTTTTCAGCCCGTTTATAGGCTTCATACCATATGCTGTTATGGCTGCCCCCCTCATCCTCATAACGCATAATAACCGGTGCCAGTTCTTCCCTATCGGCAACAGAACTCTCGACTTCCGGCAAAATTATATCGTGTTTTTCACTTAGCAAAAGACCCCCATCTGGAACACCTAGAACCTTTCGAGGGGAATAAATCAGCCAATCCCCGTAGGCCGGAAATTCGCTCCACAGCATCTGGCACCGGTCCTCTATCCAGAGGATATCGGGCTTCGAAGCAACAAAATCCAGCACCTCTTGCTCCGGCATCACTCCATAATAATTTACGAGCAAAACCGCATCGCCGGACCGCACATTTTTCTTAAGAAACTCTACATCAACCCCGTTAACCGGATCGCAGGGAAAAAAGGAAACAGGCGTGCAGGCCGCCTCTGCTCCCTGCATAATGTCGGCGCATATATATGAAGGCAGCCAGAGTTTACCGGGCTTTTTTTGATCAAGAAGATACCAAAGCGCGGAGCGGGCATTTTTGAAATGGCAGGCACTGCGCATGTTTTTATGCCAGGCATTCCATACTGAATCTTTACATTCTGCTATCGCGGCAAGGTCGAGCTCCAAAAACCCGCCAATATATTTTTCTGCGCTACTTATCATTCATGCCCGCCTTTGGCGTACGGTATGCCGGAAAAAAGAGGCCCGGCAGGAACGACGCACTTAAACGCGCATATTCCGTTTCATCGCAAATCATACCACATAAATAGCTGGATTTTTTTATGTTTGAAAACCCCGCCTTAAAATAGGAAAGACCATCTTCAGGGTCATCATACAAACCGACATTGCTACCGAAATCGAGAAACTTTTTATTTTTAAAATGCTCCAGCGCATAGGCATAAACCGCGTAATTGGCTTTCAGGCGATAGCCTTCCGCGCTGCATACGCTTAAATGCGCGACCGCGCTGTAATCCGTTTCCGCCCACAGGCTCATCGCGACGCAGCTTCCTCCACTATCGTAAGCACCGTGACACACAATGCCCGCGACTTCGGCCAATGCCGTAAAATGTCCAGAAGAAAACGCCCCCCAACCTGTAATCTGATGGCGGCGCGTAAGATCTTCCCACAGAGCCAGCCACTCCTGAAGATGCCTGGCCAGTGCCACGTCCCGCACTGCACATCGTTTTTGCGCATAGCGAATATTACGCAGGTGATTGTCGCTGTAATCCGGCGTTAGCCTGTAATCATGAATATAGTGGGTCTTGAAAGGCTTCACGGTATCAAAGGAGGCTTCAAGCGTCGGAATTTCCGGCATATAAAGCGGATCGGTTACAAATGTCAGGGATACCAACCCGAGTTCCCGCGCCTTCCCTGCAAAATCCCCATACGGCGCATTGTCAAGAAAAGGAAGGCGTGGCGCCAGCATGATGGCATCACGACGCTCCGATCCTTCTATATCACGCAGCCGAAAATACGCTCCCCATTCCTGCAGACTCATCACTTCAGCCAGTCCGTTAAAACTGGCTGCATAGGC
>CAZBNG010000027.1:0-7485 GCA_964493095.1 uncultured Pseudobdellovibrionaceae bacterium | reverse complement strand
AGGCAGGGCTGTTATAGGGATGGAATGTCATTTTTCTGAAAGCAGCCTAATATAATAATCACATGTCGTGGCAAATGTTTCATCAAAATTGGCTTCTGCTTGCCAATCCAAGTGTTTCAGAGCCTTGGAAGAGTTAATAGCATAGCGGCGATCATGCCCCTGCCGATCAGCTACAAAACTGATCTGATCTTTATAGGATTTAGCATCTTTACGTGGGCGTTTTTCATCCAGAAGCGCGCATATCTTTAACGCCAGATTGATATTGCGCCATTCGTTATTTTGCCCGAAACAATAACTTTCCCCTTCCACTCCTTTAGCTGCGGCCATTACAAGTCCACGGCAATGATCCTCGACATGCAGCCAGTCACGAATATTTTTTCCATCCCCGTAAATGGGAATAGCCGAACCGGAAAGTGCATTCCTGATCACGGTGGGAATAAACTTCTCGCCATGCTGCCGTGACCCGTAATTATTCGAACAATGGGTTACAATCACAGGCAGGCCGTAAGTATGAAACCATGCCCGCACCAAATGGTCTGCCGCTGCCTTTGACGCCGCATAAGGCGAATTTGGCGCATAAGGACTTTGCTCCGTAAACGCCTCTTCTCCCTCATTCAAAGAACCAAAAACTTCATCGGTGGAGACATGAACAAGGCGAAAATCCGAAGGTTTTTTCCGCTCTCCCCAGTGTTGCAAGGCCGCCTTGAGCAGCGCCTGTGTACCCATTACATTTGTCTGAACAAACGGGGAAGCATCGGTAATAGAATTATCGACATGCGTTTCAGCGGCAAGATGGTAAACCGTAGTAATATCATGCTTCGCAAGAAGCGAAAGCACCAGCGGGGCATCACAGACATCGCCCTGTACAAAGGTAAGAAAACTGGTTTTTTCAGCTTGCTTCAGGTGTTTCTTATCTCCAGCGTAAGTTAGCTTATCAAGAACAATTACAGACGTTTTTTGGTCCGCGAGATAATCGGCAAGATGGCTCCCAATAAATCCCGCACCGCCGGTGATTAAAACGTTGCCCATCTATAACCCGCCCAAATAATCCAAAATCTCTTCACATATAAAATCGATATCGCTGTCAGGGAGATCGCGAAAACACGGCACCGCCGTATTGCGGAAGGCGAGATACTCAGCCACCGGTACTTCGGTGCGCGCCACGTCTTTGAACAACGGCTCCCGATGGCAACCGCGCCGCCAGCAAGGCCTAGCCCCTATACCGCGTTCATGTAGCCTGGCATCTTCCATTTCATCGCGCGTTTGCAAAACGGTGACAGCGCTGAAATGTTTTTCACCATAACCGGGCCTGACCTTAACGAGTTCCGAGCTCTTCAGATTTTCGCGATAGCGGCGCGCCACACGCATAAAATCCGCCTCAATGTCTTTCCACTCATCAAGGGAGGCATGAGCTACCGCCGCATGATACTCGCTCATTTTACCGTTCATCGCGCCAGAGCTTACCCCCTCCGGATTAAACAGGTCAAAATTGCTGATACTTTTGATATCGGCAATAAAATCCTTATCATTTTTTAAAATCAGCCCGCCCTCGCCCGCGCTTAAAAGCTTGGTGGTATGCAGGCTCAGCGTTGTTGTAACAGTATCGGAAACCTTGATATCAGGCGGCCACATCGCAGCACCATCAATAATGACATCCACCTTGTGCCGTTTTGAAAAGACTTCCCATTCCCGCACAGGCAGAGGAAGGCCAAACGGTGCCACAGGCAAAACCAGAGCGAGAGGCCCGGGACATTCAGCCATTGCTTTTTCTGCAATCTCCGGCGTAAGTGCCCAGCTCTCAGGATCAACATCCACAAAAAACGGCAAAAGACCCTGCGCCAACACAGCATGCGCCGTCGCCACAAATGTCCATGCCGGCAACATGACATACGATCCCGGCCTGATATGATGCGCGGCAATAGCAAGTTCTATCGCCACGGTGCCGTTTGAACAACTAATAAGCGACGTTTGCGGAGCGCCAATCCAACCTGCCAGACGTTCCTCGAGCTCGCAGACAAGAGGACCGAAATTGGTGTAATAACGGTTTTCATCAATGCGTTTTAAATAGGGCAAAAGCTTGTCTGCCGGGGGAAGTTTCGGTTTGCAGGCCGGGATCACGATCAGGCTACCTCGTCCAGAATCTTAAAAAGATAATCGCCATAAGCACTCTTTTGCAAATCGCGCGCCAATTCCCCAAACTGCGCTTTATCGATATATCCTTTGGCGAAAGCGATTTCTTCTATACAGCCTATTTTCACACCCTGCCGTTCCTCCAAAATCTGCACATATTGTCCGGCCTTGATCAGGGCTTCGCTCGTTCCCGTATCCAGCCAGGAATAACCGCGCGGCATACGGTGGATATTAAGCCGCTTTTCCTTTAAATACGTATTAAGCAGGTCAACAATCTCAAGCTCTCCCCGTTGTGATGGCTTTAAATCAGCCGCCTTTTGCGCCACATTCTGATCAAAGTGGTACAGACCGATTACTGCATAGTTTGAAAGCGGACTTTGCGGTTTTTCTTCCAGATTGGCGACCTCGCCAACTTCATCATAGTTCACAACCCCGAAACGCTCCGGATCGTTTACCCTGTAAGCAAAGCTGGTGGCCCCCTTGTTTTTCAGAATACTGTTTTTGAAAAACTGGATAAGCCCGGAGCCGTAAATAATATTATCCCCCAGGATCATCGTTACGGGATCATCGCCTATGAATTCACGCCCCAGCGTAAAAGCCTCAGGCAAACCACGCGGTTCAATTTGCACTTTATAACTAATACTGACTCCGAGCTGACTGCCATCGTGAAAAAGTCTTTCGTACAACGGTAAATCCTCGGGTTTAACGATAAACAGGATTTCCCGAATACCAAGCAGCATCAAAACAGAAAGAGGATAATAAATAAGGGGTTTATCGTAGACCGGCAAAAGTTGTTTGGTTACGGCGCGCGTAATAGGATGAAGCCGCGAACCATCACCACCAGCAAGAATAATCCCTTTTTCAAACTGTTTCATAATGATTGCCTCACAGTGATATTCGCTTTAATCTCAGAGGTATAATATATTTTAATCTCGCCGAAAAAGATACGCCCGTGACCACAAAACTCCCTTCTAATATTTTAATTACCGGCGGTGGACGATGGGTAGGCCTTGTTAAGCGCATGCGCTTGGCCATGAAAACGACGCGGCGCTTTAAAAACGGAAAAATCCTTATTGCCTCGACAGAATCTCTTACCCCGGCTGGCTGCTTTGCAGATGGACATTTTAGCGTGCCCGCCGCAAAAAATCCCGATTTTGCCAACGCTCTTCTTCACATTTGCGAAAAAAACGATGTGGCAGCCGTTATTCCCACGATGGACGTGGACCTGAAATATTTGTCTTCCCACCACCGTATGTTCCGCAATGCCGGAATCCAGCTTTGTATGAACGATGAACCCTTGTGCACGCTATCTCTTGATAAATGGGCATTTTACCAATTCTGCAAACAGGAATCCTTAAACGTGCCGGCAACGTTTCTAAACACGGAAACAATGGAAGAAAACCTATTCCCTCTCTTTGTCAAACCTCGTTTCGGCCACGGCTCACAGGGAACGCAAATCATAGAAAGCAACGGCCAGCTTAAACATTACGCGCAAAATGCGAATGAGGAATTTATTATACAACCCTTTATAAAAGCCGCAGAAATAAGCGTCGACACTTTGGTCGACAAAGAGGGAAAAATTCACGTCGCTGTTCCGCGCAAGCGAATAAAAACCCTGGGCGGCGAAGCAGTCAAAACGACAACAATCAACCCCGGCCCCGTTCTTGAATTGGCCGAAAACCTGCTCACAAAACTTGTTTCGAAAGGATTTTGGGGATCCGCCAATATCCAGATTTTTGAAAACGACGAACCCAGCATCATTGAAATCAATGCGCGCCTGGGCTCGGCCTCCACTCTCTCAGATTCCGCCACGGACGGTCGTTTTTACGGCAACCTCTTAAAAATAGCAGGAGATGAAACCCTCCCCGCTCCTGACCGTACATATAAAACCGGCGCGTCCCTTTACCGTTATTTCGGCGACATTTATCACGAAGACAACCGGCTTCTGGAGAAACCGTTGTGAGCATAACGAACGACACGCTCCGCAATGCCGCTCAAACCGTTCTGAACCGAAACGGCCTTCTCACGCGGCAGGACGCTGCCGAGCTTGAGCACAAAATCAGGACCGGACCGATTTACATCGGAGGGTCGCAGGCAAAATTCGCACAGGACATGATTGCCTACGCCGCGCAAAAAGGACTGAACGCCTTTATCATTGATGACTTTCATCCTGACGATACTATTAGCGGATTCCCAAGGCTTACCAGCGCTGAATTCCTGAACCAAAGCCACAGGGATGAAGCAATAATGGTTTTGTGCAGCTTCTCCGCAAAAGGGCGCAATCATTATATTTCTTTGGCTAACAAGGCTAACATACCCTTATTTGACTACCTCACCTGCGCACAAACACTTCCTGATTTTCCGCAGGATCATATGCTGGAAAACCTGACCCTAAACACGGCGAAGGATATCGGCTTTTTCCTTGATAACATGTCCCTTTTTGATGACGAAGCATCACAACAAACTTACAAAAACATCCTGCTTTCACGACTTACCCTCGATTACCCGCTTTTGGAAAAAGTTAATCAGGGCCATGAACGAATGTATCTCGGCAATGATTTTATACACTGGCTAGATGGCGAATATATCGTTGATGGGGGTGCCTACGATGGTGATACCGCACGTAGCTTTTTATCTGCCGTTCCCGGTATTAAAAAAATTTACGCCTTCGAACCCGACCCGGGAAATTTTCACCGGTTAGAAATTAATTTTAGCAACGACCATCGCGTTAAACCATACCCCTATGGTTTATGGAACAAAAAAGACAGCCTTTCCTTTTCCTCCCTCTCCACCACTCACAGCAGTATAAACGAGGGCAATGGTAACGTCTCCTCAATTAATGTAATCGATCTGGACACGCTCTTGGGGGATGCGCCCATAACGTTTATCAAGCTTGATATCGAAGGCGCAGAAAAAGAAGCCCTGCAAGGAGCGCAGCATATAATTTCCACTCGCAAACCCAAAATGGCGCTTGCCTGCTACCATAAGCATCGCGACCTAGTTGATCTGGCCCTGCAGCTGCGCGGTTACAACCCTGATTACAAATTCTACCTGCGCCATTACGGCGATTATTTTTTAGAGACAGTGCTCTACGCTTTTTAAGGTTAATCGTTTAAGGCATAGAGCAACGTTTCCACAAAATACTCCCCGAAATGCCGTAAATAAAATTTATAGCCGGGGTTATAAGATTTTAACTGCAGAGGAATGTCGATCAAATCTTTAAAACGGTGATAACAGGCAAGCGCAATTTTAGGGTGATTTTTCTTTATTATCTGTCTCGCGCCTTCCAGCGCTTCTTTTTCTGCGCCTTCGATATCAAGCTTGATAAACGTTATGGGCTCACCTGCAAACAGATTATCCAGAGAATCAACCGGAACAGCACAGTCGCTTTCAGATTTTCCGCTAAGACCGCTTAGTTTATTTCCTGAAGCAACAAAAGAGAGAGTCTCCTTTTTATTCCACAGCCCTTGCGCATACAAAGAAACCCGCTGATCACTACCATACCGGTTTTGAAGTTTCTCAAAATTGCCTTCGTCCGGTTCGAATGAATATATTCTCCGAACTCTTTCTCCACCATACTCAAGAAATTCAGAAACGGAATCGCCGTCATAGGCGCCGCCATCAATGATATATTCGGACTCCTCCCACTTTATAATATCCTGATGAGTATACACATGCGTCCGGCATACACTCTCAAGTTTTAACAATGCGGGATCCATATGCAAACGGGCGTTCAGGATGGAAAGAAAAGTTTCCTTGGAACTATCATCTTCAAACAAAGAGATATTTGCGCACAGCTCCTCAATGTGCGAGGCCGTATCGATGCTTATATTTTTCAGAATATGATTTTGGGGAAAGTTTTCCAGAACCTGCGCATAAACAATGTAATCGAAAACGGATAATCCGGCTTTTTTCGCCAAATCGTAAAAATGCTTCTGTCCCTTGGCGGAAAAACTGCATAAAACCATGGGAGAACCAGGTTCTTTCTCCTGCTCTTCAAACTCGGCGCTGGTGATCACCTTGAATCCCGCTATCTCTCTTTCTTCACGGAAATCGTCAATAATATTGGCATGTAAGTTTTGATTTCGGGCATACGTGATAAAATCGCGGGCATATTCCGCGCGCGAGCCGCATATATAAACAGTTTTTTCTTTTATTATTTCTTCAAGAGCCTGGCGTTCAGCTTTTGCAAGAACACCCCCCTGATTGACAACAAGCGCCGCGCGATGCTTTAAGGCACGAATCTCATTTTCATATATATGAGACACCCTCCATCTCCTGTCGGATAAGGCCTGAAAACTAAAATGGCCGGAAAGAGTACTAAAGAGTACTATAGATACAAAGAAATGGTGCCGCAACACGGACTCGAACCGCGGACCTGATGATTACAAATCAACTGCTCTACCAACTGAGCTATTGCGGCACACCATATCTTTTATCGATTTATTAGCCATCCTTTTACAGATCGCAGGGAAAATCACAAGCCCCGATTTCACCACACCTGCTTCAACAGGTAACTGGTACGGCTTTTTATACCTGCAAACCTTTTAATTCGGCATTTTCTAAAAAGCGCTGACTATGTAGCAAAAAAAAACAACATTGAACAGAGTATTTTAACGCACGAGATTGGTTTTATCAGAATTTTTCTGTTAAAATTATTTTAAGTAATAAAACACATGACCATTAACAGGAATTAAGCGGGCTAACCTTGGCAGATCAGGCACAAAACACCCTGCATGACAACGCAATCGGCTGGTTTATCATGCTGATCGTTTTTGCCGTAATGGCTTGGATTTTCTGGCATTTTTTTGACACTGAAACGCGCGATGTTATCCGCTGGATACGTTATGGTGAAATGAAAATCGTTTCGTTTTTCGCGCCTGACGACTACACCGTCACGTTTCGCGGAGAAAAAGTAAGTTTTTTTAAAGGATTAAGAGATACTCCACGATGGGACGCCAGTGCCCTGAAACGCACCCATTTGTCGTATTTTGGCGCTTTGGCGATGCAGCCCCTTAAAATTCCCTTTACATTGCTAATGCTGGCCTGCGCCGGCTGGTGCATATTTTACGGACCTAAAACGCAGTACCGCAAAAAATTGGGACTGGATGGTCTGATTGCGCGCCAATCCCTTGTTTTCCCTGTTATAAGCCCCTTTGTTGAATTTAACCCTGCCAAACAGCCGCCTCGCCCTCCCGGGTCGCCGGTTCCTGCAGATCTGCCGCTTTTCGCCGAGGCTCTGGGCCCGGAAGAATGGTTCGCCTATAACCGTATTCCCGCGCCCGACGGTAAAATAGACGAAGCGGCAACCTCCAAAGCCTTCGCACGGCAGTTGGGTCCGCGCTGGAAAGGTGC
>CAZBNG010000026.1:0-27840 GCA_964493095.1 uncultured Pseudobdellovibrionaceae bacterium | reverse complement strand
AGCGCCTTCATAGGTCTCGGGATCATCGTCATATCCATCAGAAATATAACCCAAGTTATCAGACATCCGAGCAATTAACTCGAACAAGGCTAACCACTGATATTTCTTACCAATACGCTCTGTGTGATGCCCCATGCGACCTCGGCTTACACCATCAGATTTGTCAAATTCACCATGCATGGCGTCTGACCAACCTAAGTCGTGAGCTCGTTTACATACCCATCTTCTTGCCCAGCCATGATCGAAACTTGCTTTTCTTGATAAAGAATGGAATTGGCCTGTTCTTCTGCCAGTTTTTCCTCTAACCCTGTAATCTTCCCAGGTATCGTCACCAATAATGGCTCTGAAATCATCTTGAGCCTGTTTGTAAGCCTTCATTTCGGGCGTGTCGGCATATAGTCCTTGTCCAGAAGTTTTATCTTGTGCCTTGATTAGTTTATCATATGCTTCTAATGCGCTTTTGCTGGCATTTTTTTGAAACTCATTGTGCCAGTCGTTATAGATGTCTTCATCTGATGGGAACTCTTCCCCTCTGAGAGCCGGACTCCACTTCCGAACTTCATAATCCATAATATATCTTGCAAAATCTCCATCATTGACGCATGACGAAACAATACTGTCACCGAATAGTCTCCCATTATAATCTTCTTTGTAACTATCAATAAGTTCATCAGACACATGCTCTATTGGCCAAGGGCTTGTATAGGGTGGTCTGCATTTCTCAATTTTCACATTTTCAGCCAAACACTCTCGATATTTGGCATACTCAATTATTCCGTTTGCATGATCCCTAATCAGTCCGATTACAGGGGGATTACCATTTTCAAAAAATGATTTGTAAATACAGTTACTAATTTCAGATAATTCACTGTCAGTAAAAGTGCCTTTAAGAACAACACCGTATAAAGCGGCTAATATGCGATCCAAAACATATTGATCATCAACATCAATAAAACTTTGAATTAATTCTAGGGCAATTTCAGCTCTTGAAGATAAAATTGCCGTAAGAGCCTTAGTAGCCCTATCTCTTATAACGCGATTAGTTGTACTCAAGAACCAGCTTAACGTTATAGCGCATAGCCTTGCTTGTTCTTGATCTAACGTTTCTGTACCATTTTCAAGAGACCAGGATATTAAAGTTTCTACAGATGAGTTTAAGGTTTCTCCATGCTTGGCGAGGACAGCAGACCACCCTGCGTCTCTTTTGGGCATCGGTGTATTCATCAGCAGTTTATGGAGATAATCAGCGTTAAAAGCGTTATCCGGCTCCGTCGCAATAGAAACGAGAATTAGCTGAAAAGCATAGGGTCGAGTTGTTTTTTTTGCGATGTGAAGCGTTCTTTCAGAAAAACAACTTTGTTCTCTAAGAAGTAAACTTTCATGAAAACCATCCAGTAATACGTATGACCTGTCATTTTTAGGCACAACATCAATTAACTCATGTCCGCATATTTCTGGTAGTTGAACAGACATTGCTTCAATCACACCGCCCTTCCAATAAGAATCATCAGAGCATATGAAGTTATGGAGAGGAGTGTTTTCTGCAAAAGAGGCGACAACATCTTCTGTGTTTAAAAAGTCATTTAGTAACTTAGAAGAAATTGCCAAATCACTTAGTCTATCGAATGTAAATCGAATAAATTCTGCATCTTCCCCTTTTTCATTAGAGATAATTTCAGTACTCAAAAGCCCCTCGCTTTCGAGTTGGGAAATAATATCAGTGTCTCTATCTTTTGAGGCGTAGATTTTATCGATAATTTCAAAGGCATCTATCAACGGTATGTAACCAACGCCTTTATCTGCATATTCATCGATGAGGGCTTCTATTGCACGCTCTACATAACGGCGTTTAGGCTCTAGTTTCATCCGCTCGTTAAGAGCATTAACAACGGCGCTATTATAAAAATCAAAAACTTTTGTTACGCCATTTAACCCCTTTGGAAATCTCTTCTCTTCGTTTTTCTCAAGAGCATCACAGCATGTTTTAAGAAACAACGGATTAGTAAACTCAGGCATCAAATTTGGTGAACCGGGCAGTATGAAGCCTCGTTTCGAAAGATAAAAACGAGCCTCATTACTTGAAAATCCCGAATGTTCAATCCTAGGAAGGGTCTCTGCATCTAAATTATCAGGGATAATCGATTTTAAATAAGTTGTTCTGCATGAAAGCACCACCGCTATATTAGGGAACGACTCTATATCTTTTAAAAACCCAGATAGTCGGTGCGGCCAAATGCTAAGACCGTTTCGTTCGTTCAAAGCATCAACATGAATTATAGCCCGTGAGTTAACAGCTTGCGCGGAAGCATCTAGTGCGCCTAAAAAATCTTTTGCTCTATAATGATTTGGCAAATCTAACTCTTGAAGAATTTGTGTCCATAACTCTCCATCATTAAATTTGCTTCCTAATAATAGTATCGAGGGAGAATCTTTTCCCAATAAGTAACTGGCGGAGTCCGCAAGCAGGTGAGATTTACCTTGTCCACCTTGCCCAAATACTAATAGTTGCTTTTCATTTATTAAACGCCAATGCTCTTCGTGCAACTCGTCATAAAAATCATCCAGTTTGCTCATTAATTCACCTGCGTAATGACGAGCGCTACTAGATGCGTCTATCGGATCATTTTCATCTTTTTTAGGGGTTTGCCTGTGAGACCATGAAAACATTGATCTTGCTTGCTGATATGCCTCTTGACTGAGATTTTTATAATCTTCTAATGGAAACTCTTGATTGGCAGGAATAGGCTCACTCTTCATGCAAGCCAATAGGTTTTCTACTCCTTCTTTCAATTCATTTGATGGCGTTTCGACTTCCGCTTTCTCTGCCAGCCGGTCTATTGAAGATATTGCCCTGTAAAGAACGCTCTCAATATCGCTTGAGAAAGCGTTTATTTCCTCATTAAAATACTGGTCTCTGCTAAGCGCTCTTAGGCTTCTACGCAATGGCAAATCAACGCTAGTTTCTGGTGTGTACCGTTTACCTAAATCTGCACAGGATTTTTCATGATGTTTTCCAAACCACGTTGTATCAAAACGCTCAACATCAAACCAAAACATTACCCGCCCTGAGTAAAGAGGGTTATCACGACCAAGTCGTTCTTTAAGTTCACTTTCACCCCATAGTTCTATGGTAAGCGCTCTCGCACCTTTTGCGGCTTCATCTATCCAGTGCTGTTTCCATTTTTCCCACGATTGCAAAGGGGTATCTTTTTTGCCCCGAGCATCGCTGAAATCAAAAGGCAAACAAACTATATACTTTTTTAAATCGGGGTGTTTTTTTAAGGCCGCTTCTATTGAATTACTTAGGCTCTTTTCTAAATTTTTATCAAACTGGAAAGAGTATTTTACTTGCCAGCCTATTTCACTCGTATCAGTTAATCTTGCGAAACACTCAACGCCAGCATCTTTTCCAGGGCCTTTGCGATAAAATGCATTTTTTTCAGTAATCTCCTCAAGTGCGGCTAATTGACAACACAATTCTTCAAAGGCCTTATCTTGTGAGCCTTTGTGCAACCGTATTTTTTCAAAGTTAATGTCAGGCAACGTCATGTGCGACACCTTAATATCTGTTATTGCTATGTTTTCTTGATTGAATTTTCGGTCATTACAGCCTACTAATCAAGGTGGTTGGTGATTTTACCAACTGGGGCGTTAGAACCCAACCTGTGCGGCTATCAGCATCGAGCCGTAATTGCGATGCCTTCTCGACCTATGTCGGGGAGGCGGACGGAATACAATAGCGCTTAGCGTAAATACGCCGCGCCATTCACAGGATGGTTCTAAACTCCCCGGCTCTTGAGAGAAATCTCAGAGCCGTTTCCGTAAACAAAAGGGAGTCTCATATGAGAAAAATCTTGGTATCTTTATTCGCAACGGTTCTTCTAGCCGCTTGCGGGACAACAGGGCCAGTCAACCTATCACAACTGAATGAACCCATCCCTGCGGACAAAGCACGAATTATTGTAGAGCGTGATAGTAGCCTGTTATATCTAGCGGCGGCGGTAGATGTTCGCTCTAATGGCGCAAAGATCGCCAGCTTGGGTCGTGGCGGAAGTGTTGTACATGATATTTCAAAAGGACAAAATACACTTTCAGTATCAACACCAACAGCATTTGGGCAGTTTGTAATCAGCTTCGATGCAAAAGCAGGTGAAACATATAATTTCCAGGTAACACCTCGTGGCAGTGCGTTAGTAAGTGGCTCGGCTTGGGGGATGGCTGGCGATGCTATCAATGCCAGCGTTTCTGAACAATCTGGTTATTTTAAGATTGAGCCAAAAGGCGCTAATCAATGAAGGCTTTAAAACAGGTGGCTCGTTTGGGAGCATTTCTTCTGCTGGCGCTTATTTCGAGTTTTATCATCATTGCGGTTGATATTGTCGCAATTCCTTTGGCACTGAATTATCCAGAGGATTACGCTGGGAGCGTCTCTTTGCCAGCGATGCTCATAATCGCGCTAGGGGTTGTTATACTCTTTAAGAAAGTGGTGCTTAGAAAGTCGGTCAAAAGCCTATTTATCGCTATTGTCTTTTATATTGCTTGCAATGCCATGGCTGTTTTTATGATAGCAATTAAAGAACCTGATTTGGCTCCGGCATTTGCATGGACTGGGGTGATAGGGATTGTTGCAGGATTTGTAATTAGTAAGACCAAGAACATCCAGGCTGCATAAGGCTTTTTGATAAGAGTTATATCGAATTTTGCAGAACTTTTTGCATTTCACGTTCTACAGCATCTGCAATTTCTTGAGCATGTATGTTTATTTTGTGGTCTGCCATCTCTTCCTTCTCACCCACCCATGTCACACGAGACATCTTGGGCATGTGAAATTCCATTAAACTTAACATGCACTGAAAAGCGGCTTTTGGATCGTCCTTTGCCATTTCAGCTAACCAATCAGACATATTGTCCAAGTTATCGTCAATCAGTTGAGAAAGAGCCTTTTTCATGTCTTTAGTAGAACGGTTTTTTGAACCTTTCGGCCTACCGTTCGGATTTCCAGACTCTCCTTTTTCAAATGGCATTGTAAACCTATTGTTTTTTACAGTTTGCGCGACCTATTTCGTAATAAATAATTTCCAGATTTTTTCACCACGCGCATTTTTTGACTTTTGCATGATAAATTTTGAGCCAGAGTCATTTTTTCCTTCAAAGTAGAGGTTTCCATACTTTGATTTCTTCTCGACCATCTCTGCTAAAACTGTTTCTTTTTTTTTTCATTTTAACCTTCTAAAATCTCATGCTTGTTGGTGATGCCTGATCTCAGGCATAGGACGAACAGCCCAGCAAGAAAGCTGAGCCGTTCCCCCTGCCTTGCGTTATGCTTGCCGGAGCCAGCCCTCGCACAGGCCTCTGACGTCACAAAATCTCTATTGCGCCAGAGTTGGTGACTACTTGTGACAACAAGAGAATGTTGCCAGTGATCCCGCTTTCACCCTAGGACTGCGGTGGCCTATGATCACAAGCCATAGTAAGCCATACTACCTCATGCGCTATCGTCTTACCCGAACACATGAAGAGTGCAGTTTTTAAACTGCTAATTTGTTTTGCTCCTCCACACATTCAAAAAATATCGCTTCGTCTATTAAAACTTTTCCCAAAACACGCTTAATACAACGACCGTAGCCGTTATTATCTGCATGAAAAATAATGTAACGTAACCCGCCCTCGGGAAACGCTTTATGCTTTTGGGAGAACTGCTTAACAGTCAAAAGATTTGGAATTTTTTCTGACATTTCGTTTCCTTGTTTTAAATTGCTGACTTTTATTGCTCTTCAAATAAACCATAGGAAATTCTAAGTCTGTGTTCTTATTTAAGTCAGGAACATGTTTTAGAAGTGGGTTTCATTATTTTTCTAACTTCACTGTCTTCTTCTCTCATCGACTTTAGATATTTAGAAACACTAGGGCGTCCTATCCCAGCTTCTATGGCCAATGATTCATGTAGGTTTTTAGGAAGGCCTTCATCACTTTTAGCGAATTTTATAAGAGCCTTTTTTATACGCTTCTCAGCCTCGGTTCTCTGAATTGTTGCTCGCTTCACTCGACCTTCTCTTCTATTTCTCTCTTTGCTTAGCAATGGCTTCGATTTTTTCACTACAGATTTTTGCATCCTTTCTATTATTCCAAGCAATTTAACTCCCCAATAGGCTATTATTAATTGCTCACTTTCGGGACTGGATTTAACGGAAATTGATATTGCCACTGAAAGCACATGGTCAAATCTGGGTGATATTTCATCATCCAGATAACACTGTAGGGGCTCATAACTTTCTGCAAACAGCTTATACAAAAGATCGGCAGCCGATCTGGCTTCTTCGTCACACTCCCAAGGCTTGATTGAACATTTTTCCTCTCTAGGTAAATTTAAAATATATTCCTTGTATTTCTTAGGAGCAGGATAATCTTCCCCATGAAGTAAAGCACGTGCTGTGCGAACGAATTTATGCGGTCTTGGAGGATAAACACCGTGTTGTTCTTGCCACAACGTGAATATGCGAATGAGGTTTGCCGTTATTTCGCGCCTCTCAGCAGCAGAAACCTCGTTTAAAGTTTCAGAAAAAACCTGTTTAGCTGAGCGCATCTCTGCATGTCGAGAAAGACTCGATATGCAAATATCCTGTTTTTCAATTAAATAATTATCGTACATCGCGGAAAACCTTTTCATTCATACTGGTTACGACTGAACTTGTGTGAGCATCAGATAGGTGGGCATACCGCTTAACCATCGCTAGGGTTTTATGTCCCAACACTGCGGCGATTTCTGCTAATGACGCTCCATTCATGGCTAGATAAGATGCGGCTGTGTGGCGTAAATCATGGAACCTAAAACTATTGATACCGGCCTCTTTCAAAGCACCTTCCCAACTCTTTTTTATCTCATAAGGCTTGTCACCTTTGATTGAAGGGAAAACAAAATCAGTGCTATTTCGACGATTTTTTTGATGATCTTGGAAGAGTTCAAAGGCATGTCCTGTAAGAGGAACAGCCCTTTTCTCTTTATTTTTTGTTTCATGCAAAGTTATCTGTCCACGAACAAAATCAACATCAGGCCATTTAATATTAAGAATTTCACCTTTTCTCATGCCTGTGCTTATAGCCAAGACAACAATCAAGTAAGTGTAAGGATATGGCGCGTTTCGACATGCCTTGAGCAAGGCGGAACGCTCTTCATTGCTCAAATACCTGTCACGCCCTTTTGGCTCTTCAAGTTTATCAATTTTGCGGAAGGGATTATCTTCAAGCCACTCCCAGCGCTTTACTGCAACAGAACAAACGTGGCTCATAACTGCAATGTAACGATTGACTCTTGAGGCGCTGATCGGCAGAGGCCTTTTGATGCCTGTCTCTTTATCAATGCGCTCAACTGTACGTTTAGTAATCAAGTCAATCTTATCGTTGATAATAGAACTGCTTAAATCTGCAAGAACACAGTAGCCAAGATTTTTCTTCCACCAGTTTAGAGTAGCTGCTGTGTCTTTATATCTTTTCGGCTTTTCACGTTTCAGCATTTCGATATAACGATCAATCATATCAGCAACTGTGTGCTTCTGAGATTCAGCTGTTTTGAAGTAACGCCGCTCACGCATAGCGGCTTCGGTGGACTGCGCCCACATCCTTGCATCGGTCAGACGCTTAAATGTTGCTCTGGCCTCTGGGTGCCCTTTTAAGCGCACCTGGACGCGGTAAGAAATCTCTCCTGATGGTGACTTTCTCTTTTGAATGGATGCCATTGTTTTTACTCCTTTTCTCAATCAAAAATGCGATCCACGGATGTCTAAACCGTAGGTCAATTTAAAATTGCTTAGCAAAAACAATGTCTTGGAAATTCAATGCATGTGTGTGGCACACTCATGGCACGAATAGCCAAGCAGTCTTGCTAAACAAGAACTGTGTTGCATTTCCTTTCAGAATTTTTTGAGCAGTTTTTCCAAACTGTGCCACTACTGTGCCATAGAAAGACACATTCGCTTGTAAGTGGCAGGCCATGATTGACGACGTGCGATCCGATCCGGCCCTAAGGTTATTAGTTATCAAAAATTTCCCGGTCTGGAAAGACCCGGTGAAACCGGCGTTTAAAAATAAAGACCGTTATAATTAAGTGCTGTTTTCAGCAACCTTCTCAGCTTCCCGTTTCTCATGTTCCAACCGGCACTTGATGTCTAACATCAATTTTCCAAAACCTACAAAATTCCGGGTAGCCTCATCGGCTTCCTGTTCAGAAAGCCCCTCCGGATAGAGATTTCGTATAGAATTTTTCAGATTATTATAACTTCTCTGCACCTTTGGATTATCATTCCACATAATTTGAGTTCTTTCTTTCGTTTCTCATTCTATAGAAGTTGGTTAAGATTTTCCGTTCCGGCGGATGCTGAAACGGCTGGGAAACCATTTGTAGAGGGCTGGTAGTACCAGCAATGTCAGGATGGTTGAGGAAATAATCCCGCCTATAACGACTGTAGCCAGCGGTCTTTGCACTTCCGAACCTGCGCCGATATTAAATGCCATTGGTACAAAGCCGAGTGAGGCCACAAGCGCGGTCATCAAAACAGGCCGCAGGCGGGTTAAAGCGCCCTCAATAATAGCCTCTTCCTGCGCTTTGCCTTGCGCTTCAAGATCGCGGATGAAGGACAGCATCACCACGCCGTTTAGCACCGCTACCCCGGAAAGAGCGATAAAACCGACCCCGGCAGAAATCGACAGAGGAATATCGCGCAGCATGAGTGCGGCAATCCCACCTGTAAGAGCCAATGGCACACCGGAGAACACCAGCAACGCCGCCCTTGCGGAATTAAACGCCATAAACAGCAAGCCGAATATCAGTAGCAGTGCCACCGGCACAACAATCATCAAACGCTGGCGGGCCGATATAAGCTGCTCAAACGTGCCGCCGTAATCGACCCAGTACCCGGCAGGCACATCAACCTGCTCGCGCACGGTTTTTTGTACATCTTGTACGAAACTGGCTAAATCGCGCCCGCGCACATTGGCGGTGACGAAGATACGGCGCTTGCCGTTCTCTCGGCTGATTTGCGCGCTACCATAAGCAATATCGAGATCGGCCACTTCTTTCAAAGGTACATAATCGGGCGTTTCGTCTGCGCCCTCCTGCTCGGCATCCGGCAGGGGAATAGGGAGCATTTCTAGGCTCTTTATGTCCGTACGCAGCTTTTCAGGCAGTCGTACAACCAGATCAAAGCGGCGGTCGCCCTGGAATACCTGTCCGGCCTCTCGCCCGCCCATAGCAACCTGCACCACATCTTGCACGTCAGAGATATTCAAGCCGTACAAATCAAGGCGTTTACGGTCGGGAATGATGCTCAAGGTCGGCAAGCCGTCGGCTTGCTCCATCCTTACATCAGCCGCGCCATCTACCGTTTTCACAACGGCCTCTATTTCCTGCGCCGTTTTCAAAAGCTGGCTTAGATCGTCACCATACAGTTTTACGGCCAGATCCGAGCGCACCCCGGAAATCAGCTCGTTAAAGCGCATCTGAATAGGCTGGGTAAATTCATAGTTATTGCCCGGCAGTTTGCTAACGGCCTCTTCGATACGATGAACAAGCTCCGCTTTTGGCAAAGACGGGTCAGGCCATTCCTCGCGGGGTTTTAAAATAACAAACGTATCGGCCACGTTTGGCGGCATTGGGTCGGTGGCCACTTCAGGCGTGCCGATTTTGCTGAACACCATTTTGACTTCCGGAAATTCTTTTACGGCTTTCTCTACGTCATACTGCATTTCGACCGACTGGCTCATGCTGGTGCCAGGGATACGCATGGCATGCATGGCAATATCACCCTCATCAAGGCTTGGAATAAACTCCGCCCCCATACGGGATGCCCCTAACAGGCTGACAATCACCAAAGCGACAGCCGTTAAAATGACAATCGCTGGATTGCGCAGGCTCCATTTCAGCAATGGCTCGTATCCGCGTCGCGCGCCGCGCATGACCATATTTTCCTTCTCATGCACCTTGCCGGTGATGAAAGTCGCCACCGCTGCTGGAACGAATGTCAAAGACAACACAAGCGCGCAAAGCAAGGCTGTGACAACCGTAAAGGCCATCGGGTGGAACATCTTGCCTTCCACGCCGGTCAGCGAGAAAATCGGAATATAAACAATCGTAATAATTAAAATCCCGAAAATGCTGGGCTTGATAACTTCCGCTGTGGCCTTAGCTGCCAATGAAAAGCGTTCTTCTTTGTTCAGCAATCGGCCTAATTTGTGCTGTTCCAGTCCAAAGCGGCGCAGGCAGTTTTCAATGATAATAACCGCGCCATCGACAATCAGGCCGAAATCCAGCGCGCCCAGGCTCATCAAATTACCGGAGACTTTGTTTTCGACCATGCCAGTAATCGTCATTAGCATGGTAATCGGAATAACCAGCGCCGTAATCAGTGCCGCCCGGAAATTACCCAACAGCAGGAACAGGACAACAATGACCAGTAGCGCCCCTTCGACAAGGTTCTTTTCAACCGTTTTGATTGTACGCTCAACCAGCGCCGTGCGGTCGTAAACGGGAATGGCGTGGACACCTTCGGGCAGAGAGTCATTGACGATTTCCAGTTTTTGAGCGACACGCTGCGCTACAGCCTGTGAGTTTTCACCCATCAGCATCATGGCTGTTCCAAGGACGACTTCCTGCCCATTCTGCGTGGCTGCACCCGTCCGTAAAGGCGAACCCAAAGCAACATCCGCAACATCACCCACACGAATTGTGACCTCATCCCGCTTGGCAATAATAATATGGCGAATATCTTCTATATCTTTAACCTGACCGGGAACACGGATCAGGTATTGCTCACCATATTTTTCTATATAGCCCGCGCCCACATTGTTATTGTTCTTTTCCAGCGCCTCGATCAAACCGGCAATTGTAAGATCGTAAGCTAATAGCTGTTCCGGATAAGGCATAACGTGATATTGCTGCTCGTAACCGCCAATCGTGTTGATCTCTATCACGCCTTTCAGGTTGCGAATCTGCGGCACAATTACCCATTCCTGAATGGTCAATAAATCCATCGGCGTATAGGCACTGCCGTCCTCTTTAAGCGCGCCTTCCTCGGCCTCGACCGTGTACATATAAATTTCACCAAGACCGGTCGCAATCGGCCCCATCATCGGTTCGATCCCGGCGGGCAGTTCACTTTTGATTTCCGACAGGCGTTCGGACAGAAGCTGGCGGGCGAAATAAATATCTGTGCCTTCCTCAAAAACGACCGTGACTTGCGATAGGCCGTAACGCGACATTGAGCGCGTATAATCCAGTTTCGGAATACCGGCAATCGCCGTTTCAATCGGGAAAGTGATGCGCTGCTCGGCTTCCAGCGGCGTATAGCCTGCCGCTTCGGTGTTGATCTGTATCTGGACATTGGTAATGTCCGGCACCGCGTCAATCGACAGGCGCTTGAAATTATAAATTCCTAGAATACACACACCTAAAACCGCAATCAGCACAAGCCAGCGGTGACGTATCGAAGCTTCAACAATTTTCTCTAGCATAGTTTTTCTCGCTTTTTTATTTCTAATGAACGTGTTCAGCACCGGCTTTTAAAATATCGGCCTTGATAATGAAACTGCCTTCGCTGACATATTCTTGTCCCGCTTTGAGGCCGCTTTTGATTTCGATATACTCACCGTCGCTCATGCCGGTTTGCACAGGCATTTGTTCGTAAGAGTTACCTTCCTTCACGAACACGACTGTCTGGTTTTCCATTGTTTGCAGGGCGGAAGCGCGAACGGCCAGATTGACTTGTTTTTCTGAAACCGCCACGTCGCCCTCAACCGTCATGCCGGGCCGCCACTTCATACCCCCTTGGCCGTTTTCATTAGCCAAAGGCGCGATAGCAACCAGCGTTTGACTTAAGGCATCCGCCGTAGGAAACAGCATATCAATTTTGGCCGCGCCCGTTTTGCCTTCGTCAAGCGTATGAACGCGGACGCTCTGGCCGGATTTCACCATGTCCGCGTCTTTGGGAAATACATGGAATTTGGCCCACACATTCGATAGATCGGCAATCGTAAATAAAGGCTCCCCGTTTGCCACATCACCAAGATTGGTATTACGTTCCAGAATAACGCCCTTGATCGGGGCGGTGACGTTATAATCTTTCAGGCTTTCATTGCTTTCAATGACTGCCAAAACCTGCCCCTTTTCAACCGTTTCACCCAAATTGACTTTGACGCTGCGGACGATACCGGGAAACCGTGCCCGCACATGGGCTTGTGTGTTCTGGTTAATAACAATGCGGCCCGTCAGCGGTATAACATTGCCGATTTTAGCGGGGGCCGCTTTCTCTGTCTTTACACCTGCATTTTTAGCGGCATCCGGCGCAATCTCGGTCTTGCCTTCCTCATGCTCTCCGTGTTCATCACCATGCCCGCCGTGACCGTGACCATGATCGTCATGGGCATCCTCGGCTTTATGCTCGTCATGGCCGTGTTCATCGTGATCGTCTGTTTCTTCGCCGTGATCGTTATGTTCATGTCCATCATCATGGCCGTGGCCTTCGGCTTCGTCGTGCTGCTCATGGTTTTCCTCATGGGCGTGATCGCCATGATCTTGCGCCAAAGTATTTTGTACGGGCCATGATAAAAGGGCCAGCGCCATTAAAAATATAAATACGTTCTGTTTCATAATTTATTCCTTTTCATTGGTGTTAAAAACCGAGGCCGCAACTGGCGCGTATTCCCCGGTCAGCATGTCGATTTTTGATTTGGTTTCATGGAATGACGCTAGAGCTTCAAGGTGGCTTTCCTGCACATCAAACAAGGTGCGCTGTGCATCCAGAAGATCGAGAAATGAAAACGCGCCCCGGTCAAAGCCTTCCTCGGCCTGTGCATAAGCGCGCTGCGCCGAAGGCAATAAACCATCCTGATAGGCCAACACTTCTTCTTTGGCGCTTATCAGCGTTTGTAAGAGTTCCTCGGCTTGCCGCGTCAGATTAAGGCGCTGCACTTTCTGGTCAGATTCAGCAGCCAGAAGATTGGCTTTGGCCTCGGCAACCTTGCCCTGATTGCGATCAAAAATGTTGATCGGAATGGAGACACTCGCCAGAAACGCCGTGCCATCATCCTCATTAAAGCGGCGTACACCCAGCCCGAAAGTCGGATCGGCCACGCCATTGGCCCGCGCCAGATCAAGGGCAGAGTTTTCCCGCAGCACTGAAAGCTGGCTTAATGTACTCATCGGCGTTTGCTCCAATGCCTGCATCAAAACCTCACGTTCAGGCACATCGGGCAGATTGCTCAAATCGGATGAAATACCGGCATCCAGCATGGACGCGCCCATCAAGTTTGCCAGTTCGGTTTTGGCTATATCCAGTTCCTTAACGGCCTTGCGCTGTTCTACTTCCGCCGCCGACACTTCAATATCGGCTTTGGTGTGCTGAATATCCGCAGATTTCGCTGCGCTAATGCGTTTCTTAACGGTTTCATGGGTTTTCTCCGCCAACGCTACGCGCTTCTCGACAAGGCTCAGGCGTTCCTGTGCAATCGCTACCCGCATGTAAGCGGCCTTGGTTTGCGCCAGCGTTGCCTGAATACCGGCCAAAGCTTCCTGGCTGGCCTGCTGCTTTTCAATAGAGGCAACCTGTTCGCGCTTGGAACGCTTGCCCGCAATCTCAATTTGCTGCTCAATTCCTAGTGTATATTCCGCCGCATCGAGGCCATTACGCGGGCTATCGCCGCCGAAATTCTCAGCTTCAAATACCGCTTCGGGATTGGGCATGAGCGACTCTTGCAGCCTGTGGCCTTCTGCGGCCATAACACGGGCTTTATAGCTTTGCACCTGCGGGTTCTGAGCTAAAACACTGGCATAAGCCTGTTCCAGCGTCAGGGTGTTTTGCGCCTGCGCCTGCGGCGCGAACAGCGCTATAATGATAAGCGCAAAAAGCGCGTATTTTTCTCTAAACATCTCTGTTTCCTTTGATTTTGGACAATAAAAAGCAATGCGCTCAGTAATGAGCGCACGGAAAATGCAGGCACACTACGCCTGCAAACTTAGGCTTTTGGGGGGCGTTTAAGACCGTAAATAAAATCTGATACAAGCAGGGTTGTGTCAGGCATAAGAAGCTTTCCTTTACCTACAGAGGCAAGATCACTGTTTTTGGAAAACGTATCAATAGCATGGTGAACGCAGCAACCGCCGCAAGGCATATCGCAGCCGCTACCTCCCTGAGATGTATCCTCTGAGTTATCATTATCAATGCTTATGGAGATTTCTGTGTCCGTATCGATACTGGCATGAGCATGCGAAACGCAGACCGTCATAGAGACGATCATGGCAAATGCGGATAATATTAAAAAAAACTTTCTCATCCCAAGCACGTTAACATTAGAATGTTACCAATTCAATAATAGTCTGTTTTTGCTCTCATTTTCTTATTTAAACAACTCCGGGCATTCCTGGCAACATTTGTTAAAGGCGATAATGTAAATCAAATGCAGCGTCGCCACGCCCGCCAGCAGGCAGAAAAATGAAATATAAGCATAAGTGAGGAAAATCCAGACCACGGCAATCACGGCTATCAGCGTCAGGCCAAACAGCCGCATATGCAGATAGGTTGAAATCAACGGCGGCGTGACGATTAAAAACACATAAATCGCGTAAGTCAGCTCGCGCGGGATGAAATAATCCAGAAACATCGTATCCTCATAGGCAATCGAATGATTGTTGATGGCCACTCTGACCCAATCGGGGTTAAGCAAATGCGGGATATACAGCGTCAACCCTAAAGCTAGCCCAGCCAGAGCAAACATCAGCAACGTCCTCTTTCGCTTGCTTTTCGGCGGTTCCAGAAAGTAAATGGCAAAAGGAATCCATGTCGGCCACATCAGCCATGAGAAAAAGATAAAGCCCATCGCGCCCCACCAGACCATATTCGGATCGGCATCGTTCAGCCCCATCCACACATGACCTTCCATCATCTGCTGAATCCCTGCCAGAACCGGCATCATCGCCACGGGGAAATAACGCATATTGATTTTATAAGCTTTCCACGCAGCATATCCTCCGCCTGCGAGCAATGCGCCTCCTACAGCAAAACTGACGGGTTCGGAAAAGCACATGGTCTTACATCCCACCTTTCAGATTTGCAGCAAGCAAACGGCTAAGATCAATGTCATTCGTTTCATGCGGGATTGTATTGCAGGTAATAATCCGCGCTGCGCCTGCATTTTTCAGCGCCTCATAAGCGTCCCCAGCAAATACGGCGTGAACGCCGATACAAACGGGCGGTTTCATCCCGGCCTTGTTTAAATGCCGGACTGCGGCAATCATGGTGCGGGCGGTGGAAATAATATCATCGACCAGTACCGGCGTATGGTCTTTGTATTTATCGACCTCCGGCATGGACACCTCGACATCTTTGTCGCCGCGGCGGGTTTTGGTCAGCACCGTGTACGGCACACCGGCTTTTTTCGCTACGTCTGAAACCCATTGGTCGCTTTCGGCATCCGGGCCGATCAAAACAGGTTTTTCAATATTGTCTTTAATCCAGTCCGCTATCGCATCTGCCGCGTGAACGACCTTCGCCGGTATGGTGTATATCTCGCTCATATCTTTATGCCGGTGCAAATGCGGATCGACGGTTACAAGACTGTCAAAATGTTCCGATATGAAGGCGGCGAAGATGTTCGAGGTTATAGCTTCGCCCTCGTGGAAACGCTTGTCCTGCCGCATATAGCCGAGATAGGGCGCGAGTAAATTGACCGACTTTGCGCCGAGTTCTTTGGCCGTTTTTGCAAAGAACATGATGGTCATGGCTTTGCTGTCGGGATGATTCAGAGAGCAAAATAAAACCACGTCCCGGCCTTTAACATTGGTATCAAACTGCACAAGGCTTTCACCGTCAGGAAAATGATGAATCGTCATGGCTCCAAGTTCGTACCCGGCCTCCTTTATCAAAGACACCGCTTGTTTCTCATTGTCCGGATAGGTGAATAACAACGTCATTTTATGTTCCTTCTATCTGTATAATTCCATCCTGCTGCTCAAGATAAGTCAGCGCGTAATCAAGCTCGCCCGGCGAATGAGCATGAACGGTGAAAAGTGGCTGGCCCTTTTCAACCTTTGCGCCGACCGGCGTGTAAAGATCAACGCCTGCCACCTTGTCCGCAGGTGCGCCCGCAAGCTTGGCGACGCGGGCAATGCGGCGGTTGTCTATGGCCGTTACCCGGCCCGCCGCATTGGCTTCAATGGCATGGGTGTATTTGGCGGCTGGTATCTCCCTCATTCCGCCCTGCGCTTCGCAAATCGCCTGAAACTTTGTCCACGCTCTGCCGCTGTTTAAAATTTCTTCCGCCAGCGTCCGCCCTTGCCCGTTTTTAACGTCCGGCGAAAATTCAAGAATATGCCCGGCCAGATCAAGGGCGCGGTCACGTAAATCCTGCGGCGCATTCTTATCGTTTTTCAACACGGCCACCAGATCACGGGCTTCCAGCGCAGGGCCGATGCCGCGCCCGACCGGCTGGCTGCCGTCGCTGGTGTGAACCCGAACGCCAATGCCAAGCGCCGTTCCTGTCTGCTCCAGATAGCGGGAAAGTTCTTCGGCCATATCCATGCTGCGTACCTTGGCGGTCGGGCCGACCGGCATATCAATCAGCACATGAGAAGACCCGGCGGCTATTTTCTTGGACAAGACGGAGGCAACAAGCTGGCCCTCGCTATCGAGATCAAGCGCCTTTTCCACGCGGATCAAAAGATCATCGGCAGGGCTGAGGGATACGGAGCCGCCCCATACCACGCAGCCCTGTTCCTGCTGTACGACTTTACGCATGGCTACGGCGTCAAGATCGACCGGGGTCAGTACTTCCATCGTATCCGCCGTGCCTGCGGGTGACGTAATCGCGCGCGAGGACGTTTTCGGCATGGTCAGGCCGTGCGCGGCGACAACCGCGACCACAATCGGGGTTGTCCTGTTTCCGGGGAGTCCACCGACGCAATGCTTGTCCACGACCAGTTCACGCCCCCAATCCAGCCGCTCGCCGCTTTCGACCATGGCGCGGGTCAGGGAAACAATTTCGCTTTCACTCAGCCGCCCGCCCGCGCAGGCCGTCAGGAAAGAGGAAATGTGAATATCGGAATAATGCCCGGCAACAATATCCTTTACGATCACACCGAACTGATCCGGTTCCAGTGTGTTGCCGTAAATTTTAGAGCGCACATGGCTGAGCGAATAAACCGGCGGGGCATGGGACACATGGATTTTATCGCCTTCCCTTGCGCCCAGCTTCGCCCAGGCATATTCGGACAAGGCCGCTTCGCCGGGCTTTAGGATGCCGTCATGGATCATGTTCAAGGTCGCGGTCAGGGACTGGCCACCCAGACTAACCAAAACCCGCGCCTGCACCTCAAATCCTTCGGCGCGGCAAACATGGCAATCCTCGCGCATGTAAATGACCGACTCCTTGTAGGTGTCAATGCCAAGGCGGCGCAGCTTTAATACCGGTTTGGGCCTGCCTGTCATAATTCTTCCTTTTGCTTGTATTCCGGCACAACAGCATTCCAGCCGAATTTATTTTCTATTTTATCTCTCATACTGGCGGCAGCTTCGGCTTCGCCATGGACAACAAAGACCTTGCGCGGCGGGCTGCTGAAATTTTCCATCCATGTCAGAATTTCCTGATAATCGGCATGGGCCGACATATTATCCAGCTTTTCAATTTGCGCCTGTACTGGCCACATCTGACCATGGATTTTAATTTCTTTCTCGCCGTGCGCCAGCCGCGCGCCGCGTGTGCCTGCGGCCTGAAATCCGGCAAGCAGAATCGTGTTGCGCTTATCACCGAGATAATGTTTCAGGTGATGCAGAACCCGCCCGCCGGTCGCCATGCCACTGGCGGAAATAACGACTTTCGGCATGTTGTTATTCTTGTTGTAAATGGCCTTGGATTGATCGACCGTGCGGGTATAGGTGGCAATACCGCATACATCCATACACTGGCCGCGCGGCATACGGTGATCGTTCAAATGTTTGCACAGCAAGTCCGAGGCATTGATCGCCATGGGGCTGTCGAGAAAGACGGGCAAGTTGCCGGGAATGCGTCCCTCGGTTTTCAGTTTGTGAATGTAATACATCATGGCCTGCGCCCGGCCTACGGCAAAGGCAGGGATAACGACCGTACCGCCCCGCGCTGCCGTTTCGCTGATAATGCGCTCTATATCCTCCGTCGGGTCTGTTTTGTCATGCAGCCGGTCGCCATAGGTGGATTCGACGACAAGATAATCGGCATCCTGTATTTTTGCAGGCGCTTTCATCACCGGATCGTCCAGCCGCCCTATGTCGCCGGAAAACAGGATGGAGGTGCCGCCACCGTCACTAATCCGGATAAAAGCCGCCCCCAAAATATGCCCCGCGCGGTGCAGGGTAAATTCAAGCTCATCGGTCAGTTTACACGGCTGGCCGAAATCAACCGGCTTGAATTGTCCGAATGTGTCGCGGGCTTCTTTTTCCGTGTAAAGCGGCATGGCCGGTTTGTGCCTGGTATAGCCGTAACGGTTGGCGCGCTCGGCGTCTTCCTCCTGAATATGGCCGGAATCAGGCAGCAGAATTTTACACAGATCGAACGTGGCCTCGGAGCAATAAATCGGGCCTTTAAACCCGGCCTTGACCAGTTTGGGGATATAGCCGCTGTGATCCAGATGCGCGTGGGTTAAAAGCAGGGCGTCAATATCACGCGGATTGACCGGTAAACCCTCCCAGTTGCGCAGGCGCAGCTCCTTCAAACCCTGAAACAATCCGCAGTCGATCATAATTTTTTTGCCGCCGTCTTCGAGAAGATACTTCGATCCGGTGACTGTGCCTGTCGCGCCTAAAAATGTCAGTTTCATACTCACTCCTTATTTTTTATTTTTGTAATAATCCCATCCGGCGAGATCTGGCCACTCAGAATCTGGCATTCCTCATCCGTAAGAACTTTGCTTTCTTCGATCTGCATAAGCGCAGCAACTTCGCGCGTGATATGCGCCCAGCTACAGCCATTGACGAAATGCATGCCTTCCACATCCAGCGTCCCGCCCTGATTAATAAATCCCAGCGCCTTGACCGAACGCCCGGCCCAGAGAGGCTGCAACGTGCCCAACATCACTTCTGGGCGGGTATGCGTAACCATCAGCACATGGCGGGTTAAAGCCGGAACAATATTATTTTGTATGGCTTCAGATACGCAATGTGCTGCTTCCCCTTCGTTGCGGGGCAAACGGAACCGCCCAGGTTCAATCAGATAAGAAACGCTATGGCCGATGCCGCGCTCTTTTAAACGGGCGGAAGCTTTCAAAACCTCAATAAGTTGATAGGCTCCGACGGCCATCAGACATATCTCAGCGGTTTCGGCCTCATGCCCCGCCCAACTGATTTGGATACCGCCGTCTTTCAGCAAGTTTTGGGATTCATCTGCTGAAAACAGAACCGGCATTGGGCGTTTGGGGATAACGAGCGTCCAGATTTGCCCCTGCGTTTGATAAAGCCGTGCCAGCGTTTCGGAAGCGCTGTTATAATCCGCAGGAAACAAAACCCGTGAAATATCCGATGTTTCCGAAAGCATGCTCTCGGCCAGTGACGGGTCTTGATGTGACAACTCATTCTTGCCGTTTTCCCATGTATTAGAAGTCAAAACCAAAGGCACGGAAAGCCACCTTGCCGGTCTGCCGATCTCCTTTTGATGTCTGGAAAAAATCACCTCCTGGCGCGCGCCGCCAAACATTTTGGCCCCGAACGCTTCATAAGTGACAATCATATTGATGCCGCCCTTATTGCCAAACGCCGCGCCTGCCACAGCCTCTTCATTCAGCGCCGTAATAACTTTACCGAGCGTGGATTCCTCCAGCCCTTCCTCGGCATCCACCACACGAAACTCCAATGCTTCCAGCGTATCATCCATGCGGTTGGACAGCATTTCATCCGGGTTGCCGATACGCGGCCTTAAATGCGGATTGGCTTTGACGATGTTTAAAAATCCTTCGTCAATCGCATCCATCGGACTGATCTGTTCCCATACGGACGGATCATTCCGCTGCGTTTTTATATTCCTCAAAGACAGATCGGGAAGCGTTTTTAAACTGACATCACGGCTGGCAACCGGATGATCCTTTTCTTTAACACGGCCTGAAATCTTGTGATTTTGGAACAAGCCAACACAGCGCTGCAAGTCCTCAAGCGGCACATAGAGCTTTTTAACATGGGTATTAAACCGCTTGGCCGCGACTTCATTCACATGCGGATTATCAACAAGAGGCAGGTTATGGGCGTAATTCGTGCCTTCATTATAAAATCCCGCCCCCTTGGGCGCAACGGCAATGCCATAGGGGATGGGGACATGATAATGCTCCACCGAATCCAGACCGGCTGCATAAGCGCGCAGCCTGCGTTCCTGTTCCCAGATTGCCCAGGCAAAAGCCGTCGGGTCGCGCCCGTCAAAGACAAGCGGCTCAAAACCGTGCAGTTCAAGATGCTTGATAAACCATTCCACGCCGCCTTCCTGCGACATGGTGGTGCGCTGATCAATGCGGCGGCCATTGGCAATCATAATTGGCACCACATCCCCGCAATCTTCCGCCCGCCACCAGCGCGGCGTCCAGTCCGCTCCGCGCTGTTCCTCAAACGCGCCGTCACTTAAAAACGCCACCAGAGATTCACCGGGCAGCGGCATATGGGCATATTGCACAGAAGCAAAGCCGAGATAACCGCCTTCCAGATGCCCGCCGCCCGTATGCGGATTGACATGGCTGCCCAGCGGAGAATCCTGCTTGCCTTGCTTATTTAATGCGTAGGCATAAAAATCCTGCGCGAACCGCGCCAGCCCGTCCTCACTGAGGTTATAGCGCTCCGCATGAGCCTCCGTCATATTACCCAGCAAAAGATTCACACTGTCGATGGCGGCAACAGCATGGCCTTGTCCCATCACCCAGCTGCGCGTTGTCCCCGTCAGCATATTGGCCAGCATATAACCGACATAGGCCGGGATCATATTGAGTGAACCGCCAAGATGGCCTTGCGGGTCTTTCTTGAAATCATCCGTCTTTAAATCGCGGCCGTCAGGGTAAATGTGATTGGCATAGGTCTGATGCACAGCCAGCCACATCGCCGCATTGGCAACCCGGTCTGCCGCCGCCAGAGCATCGTAAAAATCTATGCCGTCGCCGGTTATCCCCTCGGCGGATAATCTTTTCTCCATTTCAGCAATGCGCTTTTGCGTTTCCGCAGAGTGTTGGATAACGCCAAAGCCTTTCAACCATTCTTGCTGTGACTTTGTTTCCTGTGTCTGTTTTACTTTGTCCTGCATTTTTTATCCTTTATTTTGTTTTCGCGTTCATTGGGACTGCTAGCTATTTCCGGCAAGTTGATATGCAGCCAGATATATCCCGCCACAGCGGAAAGCAGCGATCCCACAAGAACGGCCATTCTACCGATTTCCGGATTACCATTAACAGGGAAAGCAAGTGTGTTTAAGAACAGCGCCATGGTAAAGCCTATACCGCCCAAAAGCGCTACGCCGAAAATCTGTCGCCAGTTCACATGTTCTGCCGGGCTGGCAAAGCCCAATAAATGCGCCAGCCATGCAAATGAGAAAATGCCAAGCGGCTTTCCCAGCAACAATCCGGCAATAATCCCCAGCGCCAATGGCGAGGTCAGATGATGAAAAGAAATATCCGTTAAAACAATCCCAGCATTAAAAAACGCAAAAAGTGGCACAATGAAAAATGCCGCCCACGGGTGCAGGCCATCTTCTACAAAACGCAGCGGAATATAGGCGCAGGGTTTTTTAAGCCGCAATGGCAGAGCCAGTCCTACCGCCACACCGGCCATGGTCGGGTGGATACCGGATTCCTGAAAGGTTGCCCATAGAAAAATACCCATGACAATGTAAAGAGAGGCATGGGTGACTCCAAAACGATTGAGCGCAAAAAGCGCGGCAACACCCAGCAAAGAGAAAATCAAAACGCTTACAGTTAAATGACTGCCGTAGAATAGCGCTATAATCAAAATACCGCCCAGATCATCAAATACAGCCAATGCCGCTAGAAACAATTTCAGCTCAACCGGTACGCGCGTACCCAGCAAAGACAAAACACCTAGGCTCAGGGCAATATCGGTGGCGGTCGGAATAGCCCAGCCCTGCATCAATTCCGGATTACCCCGGTTGAGAAAAAGATAGAACGCCGCCGGAACCACCATACCGCCCAGCGCCGCAAAAGCAGGCAGAAGCATTTGCCGGATACCGGACAGGTGACCATCCAGAATTTCGCGCTTGATCTCAAGCGTGACAGCCAAGAAGAAAAACGCCATCAACCCTTCATTGATCCAGAAAACCAACGGCTTTTGCAGGATAAAGTCCCCGAAACTCACGGCCACGGGCGTATGATGAAACAAACCGTAAGGGGCCTTTAACGGTGAATTGACGCACAGTAACGCTAAGCCGAGCGCACCGATCATCATGAGGCTGGCCCATTGATCGGCGCTGGCAGTTTTTCCTGCTACAGCAAAATGGCGTGTGCGCTTATGCATCGACTCTCCCTATTCCTTTGGGAAAATATGATGCTCGGCATCAGCGTCATGATGCATCATATGAACGGTCTTATTCACGGGGCTGTAAAAAACACCGGCCCCATGATATTTAAACCACCAGTAGCTTGTGCAAAGCAGGCCCAGAACCCCGCCGATCAGCATGACATATGCGCCTGCTTTCATCAGCTTTGAGCCTTCCTTGCCCGCATAGTACAGCACCACCAGCCCTGCGCCGATCAGCGCGACTTCCAGCATAGCGGCAATATCACCTGCAAATTGATCCATGATTTTTCTCCTTTTCTGTTTGTTGGTTATTTCATCATCACATAATCACCCGGCGCGTCGCGCAGGGGCGGGTAGTTTTTGGCCGTTGCCCCCATCTTCGGCGGCTTGGTTTTTTCACCGGAATGCCCGGCCAGCCATTTTTGCCATTCCAGCCACCATGAGCCATCCTTCACCGGCGTGCGGGCGGCCCATTCATCGGGCGATGTGTATTTGTCCGCCTCTTTTTTCGTGGCGATCTGGTAGGTACGGCGCGGATGTCTCGGCTCGCTGACGATCCCCGCATTGTGCCCGCCGCTGGCCAGCACAAACGTCACTTCGGTATCGGCGAACAGGTCGATTTTATAAACCGAACGCCACGGCGCGACGTGATCGCGCTGCGTCGATACGGCAAAGACCGGCAGACGGATGTCACTAAGGGCTATGGGCCTGCCGTCGATTTTAAAACGCCCTTCGGACAGGTCATTATTGAGAAACAGGCTGCGCAGATATTCGCTGTGCATCTTATAGGGCATGCGCGTCGCATCGGCGTTCCACGCCATCAAATCGTTGGGTGGCCTCCGTTCGCCGAGCATGTAGTTTTCAACAATGCGCGACCAGATCAGATCGCGGGAACGCAGCATCTGGAATGTGCCCGCCATCTGTTTACTGTCCAGATAACCTTTTTCCCACATCGTATCTTCTAGCCACGCAAGCTGGCTTTCATCGGTAAACATCAAAAGCTCGCCCGCTTCCTCAAAGTCCACCTGCGCCGCGAACAAAGTCATGGACGCCAGTGAATCACCATCATCCCTTGCCAGTGTTGCCGCTGCGATAGCGGAAAGCGTCCCGCCAAGGCAATAGCCCGCTATATGCATTTTCTGATCGGGGACAATGGCGTTAATCGCTTTGAGCGCCTCCATAATGCCGAGATTTAAGTAATCCTTGAACCCAAGATCACGGTCTTCGGAAGAAGGATTTTTCCATGAAATAATAAAAACGGTATGGCCCTGATCGACCAGATATTTGACCAGCGAGTTTTCCGGCGAGAGATCAAGAATGTAATATTTCATGATCCAGGCCGGGACGATCAGGACAGGCTCAGCATAAACCTCTTTCGTGGCCGGTTCATACTGGATCAGTTCTATGAGCCGGTTCTGATAGACAACCTTGCCCCTGGTCGCGGCGATATTCTCACCAACCTTGAATTTTTCCATTCCGGCGGCGGGCTGGCCGGTTGCAAGGCGCAGCCAGTCCTCCATGAAATTCTGCGCGCCTCTGAAAAAGTTAAACCCGCCCTGTTTGGTTGCGGCTTTCATCACGCGGGGATTGGTCAGCGGGAAATTCAACGGCGAAAACATATCCAGCGCTTGGCGCGCCATGAAGGGCCGCACGGCGGCGTGGTGTTGCGTCATGCCGCGCACATCCGTTGCTTCCTGCCACCATTGTTCGGCTCTCAGGAACATTTGCTCATAAAGGCTGTAAGGCCATTGCTGCCAGCCTTCGTCTGTAAAGCGCCGGTCTTGCGGCATCGGATCGGCGCAGCAGGCGGCATGGTCGTGCTCCAGCGCCTGACATCGTGTAAACGCGGTGAGAAGCACCCCCTTATCCCATGCGCTGCGGGCAAGCAGCATCTGCTTGCCGGGGGAAAACGCCAGATGCGTCAGCCAGTCGGTATAGGCCATGCCCAGCGAAGCCGGGGACAGGCCGTAAGCCTTTCCCATTACCGTATGCAGCAGCCGGTCGGCCAGCGGCACGTCTTCGGCTGTCACCGGAACGGGCGGCAGCTTCATATGCGATCCGCAAAAATTATGTGCCTCCGCCTGCTTTTGAACGGGCAGAGCTGTTACATTATCTTCTTTTTTCTTTGCACTCTGTGCCATCTGGATTTCCTCGTTTTTAGTTCTGCTGCCGGGATGTATGCCGCATATACTCCTTTACAGTGATTACCCCATCCTTATTGTGATCCATTTGCTCGTAATGGGTACTGAAATAGGAAAGATATTCTGTCTGTGAAACCATTCCGTCTTGATCGAGATCCACAGCTTTGATCTTTTTGTCTAGGTGCACACCGTGGTGATCAATCCATTTTCCAAAGTGATCGCCTTTTTCCTCGAACCGGGAAACCGTATCCCCGACTTCATCATAGGAAATACGGCCGTCTTTATTGAGATCGGCTTCTTTAAATTTTTCTTCCATGACGGATTGCCGTTCTTCAGGTTGCAACACGCCATCATCATTCAGGTCATATTTTCTGATCTCCATCTCTCTGCGCTCATATTGCGGTTTCTGAATATCCGTATTTTTATTTTCTCCACCGTGCCCAGCCCATGCTATCGACGTTGAAAGCAGTGCGACCATTATAAATAAACGAATCATTGTTCATTCCTTTCATTTTCTGGTTGTCATGTTACACAGAAACCTTCTTTTTTTAATTCTAGGTGTTTTTCATCTAAAATCTGTTCTGCTTCTCTGGCGATCATCCATTGCTCGCGGGTCTGGGTCACAATGATTTTTGTTTGCGCGCTGTCTTTTTGAATCTGCGGCGCTTCATACGCTTTCAGCACAACAGCCTTGTTTTTTCCTTCATCCAAATCCAGACCCATAAAATCAAGCCCGGCGCAAATCAGGCTCCTCACAGTGGTGGAATGCTCGCCAATGCCGCCGGTAAAGGCCAATACATCCGCGCCATCCATGACGGCGGCATACGCGCCAATATATTTGCGCACGCGGTAGGCATAGACCTCCAGCGCCAGCCGCGCTTTTTCGTCGCCTTCTGCCGCCCTTTTCTCAATCACGCGCATATCATTGGTTTCAGCCAGCGCCTTTAGACCGCTGTCACTGTACAGGCGTTTTTCAATCTGATCCGGCGTTAAACCCTGCGTCCTGTAAAGAAAAGCAAACAGGCCGGGATCGACATCACCGGAGCGCGTACCCATGACCAGCCCCTCCAAGGCCGTCATGCCCATGGAGGTATCAACCGATACGCCCCGGTTAATCGCGCAAATCGACGCGCCGTTGCCCAAATGGCAACTGATGATGCGCAAATCTTCAGGCGCTTGTGCCAATTCCTCTGCGGCGCGCTGCATAACGTATTTATGCGAGGTGCCGTGAAAGCCGTAACGCCGCAAGCCCAGATTTCGCCAGTCCTGCGGCACGGCATAGGTGATGGCTCTTTCAGGCATGGTCTGGTGGAAGGCTGTATCGAACACGGCCACCTGCGGGGCATTGGGCCAGTGTTTTTGTGCCATGCGGATACCGGCCAGATTGGGCGGATTATGCAGCGGAGCCAGCGGCACACAGGATTCAATCGCGCTGATGACCTTGCTGTCGATGATATGGGATTCCAAAAAACCTGTGCCGCCATGGGCGATACGGTGGCCAATGGCGTCAAAACTTTCGTATCCGTTTTCTTTTAAGATGCCGGGAATTTTTTCTAGTGCAGGCTCAATATGCTCAAGCCCATCCAGCGCATGTTTAAAAACATGTTCTCCATTGTCAAATACGCCGAATTTGACGGAAGAACTGCCCGCATTGATGACCAGAATGCGCATTTACCATCCCCCTTCCACCACGTTGGGAGCGGTTTCATGGTGACAATCCGTATCCGGCTTTTGGTTTTGGCGCTCCCGCACCGTGAGAAGAGCAAGGGCGCAGGAGGCCTTGCGGGCAATAGAGCTACTGGCGCGGCTGGTCAGAATGACCGGCACCTGTGCGCCCATGACGATCCCGGCCATATGCGCGCCGGACAACAGCACCAACTGCTTGAACAAAATATTGCCGGATTCCAGATCGGGCACGATCAGAATATCGGCCTTGCCCGCCACCTGCGAGCGAATGCCTTTAATATCGGCGGCCTCTTCTGAAATCGCGTTGTCAAAGGCCAGCGGCCCGTCGAGCAATGCGCCTGTGATCTGGCCGCGCTCGGCCATCTTGCACAGAGCCGTGGCGTCAAGGGTGGAAGGGATATCCTGATTGACCGTTTCTACTGCCGAAAGCAGCGCCACACGCGGCGATGCATGATTAACGGCCAGATACAAATCAATGGCATTTTGGACGATATCGACTTTTTGTGCCAGATTGGGCTGAATATTAATTGCCGCATCGCTCACATACAAGGGGCGCGGAAATTTCGGAATATCCAGCATGGCAACATGGCTCATGCGTCTGCCGGTGCGCAGGCCTTTTTGCTTGTCCATCACCGCCAGCATTAGCTCATCGGTATGGATTTTGCCTTTCATCAGGGCTTCGGCCTTACCCTCGCGTACCATCTGCACAGCCATCTCCGCCGCCGCGTGGCTATGAGGCGTAGGGATGATCGTGTAGGGGGAGAGGTCAATTTTTTCTTCTTCAGCAGCCTTGCGGATTTTATCTTCCGGCCCGACCAGAATAGCATTGATAATACCATCTTCCGTAGCCTCGATGGCACCCCTTAATGAGATACCATCTGCCGGGTGCACCACGGCGGTTTTAAGGGACTCCAGCCCGCGCGCCATACAGATTGCCTGATGGTGATGTGGGCATTCCTCATCCTTGAACTCGATTTCCGGCAGCCTGATCCGTTTGCGTCTGACTTTCTCGGTCGGAGCGATCACTTCCGCTTCCCCGGTAATCACCTCCTTGCCGTCCTGGTTCAAGCAGACACAATCCAGTACAAGGCGCTTCTTTTTCTTATCTTTGCTTTTGACCATCACGCGGGCCGTCACTGTATCGCCGATGGCTACAGGTTTTAAAAACCGGAAAGTCTGACCGAGATAAATCGTGCCCGGCCCCGGCAGTTGCGTACCCAGCACAGTCGAAATCAGCGAGCCGCCCCACATGCCGTGGGCGATAATTTCGTGAAACATATCGCTCCTGGCGTATTCCTCATCCAGATGGGCTGGATTGACATCGCCGGACATCACGGCGAAAAGCTGAATATCCTTTTGCGTGAGCATATGCTCGACAGAAGCAGTATCGCCGATATCGATCTCATCGAATGTTTTGTTTTCAATTATGCCATCCATCTTTCATTCCTTACGCCGCCATAATGTTAAAACCTGCGTCGATATAGACCGTGCTGCCCGTCACCAAC
>CAZBNG010000025.1:9247-28820 GCA_964493095.1 uncultured Pseudobdellovibrionaceae bacterium | reverse complement strand
CGGCGCGGGCAAGGCCGAAGGTTCCATGGATGCGGGCAACATGCTGAAACCGGCGCTGGCGCGTGGTGAACTTCACATGGTCGGCGCAACGACTCTGGACGAATACCGCAAACATATTGAAAAGGACGCGGCGCTGGCGCGGCGTTTCCAGCCTGTTTTTGTTTCCGAGCCCACGGTGGAGGACACGATTTCTATTTTGCGCGGCCTGAAAGAAAAATATGAACTGCACCACGGTGTGCGCATTACCGATAACGCGATTGTAGCGGCGGCGACTCTCTCTCACCGTTATATCACCGACCGCTTTCTTCCCGACAAGGCGATTGACCTTGTGGATGAGGCTGCCAGCCGCCTGCGCATGCAGGCCGATTCCAAGCCTGAGGAGATCGACGAACTGGACCGCAGAATCGTCCAGCTGAAAATCGAAAAGGAAGCGCTGAAAAAAGAGAAGGATAAGGCATCGCAGGAACGTCTGGAGAAGCTTGAGGAAGAGCTGGATTCGTTGGAATCGAAATCAGCCGACCTGACCAGCCAGTGGCGCGCGGAAAAAGAAAAGCTGCATGCCGGACAAAAAGTTACCGAGGAGCTGGATAAGGCGCGTATAGAGCTGGAGCGCGCGGAGCGCGGCGGTGATTGGGCTAAAGCCAGCGAGCTGAAATACAGTATTATTCCCGATCTGGAGCAAAAACAGGCGGCAGCGGCGGATGTGTCGCAGGCTAACCTGATTAAGGAAGAGGTCAGCGATTCCGATATCGCCAGCGTGGTTAGCCGCTGGACCGGGGTTCCCGTTGATAAGATGCTTGAGGGCGAGCGGGAAAAACTGCTGAATATGGAAGAATTGCTCCGTGCCCGCGTCGTAGGGCAGGATGAGGCAGTGACCGCCGTGGCCAACGCCATACGCCGTTCCCGCGCTGGTCTGCAGGACCCACGCCGGCCTATCGGTTCGTTTCTGTTTCTCGGCCCTACTGGCGTAGGTAAGACTGAACTGACCAAGGCGCTCGCGGAATTCCTGTTTGACGATGACACGGCGATGATCCGCCTTGATATGTCTGAATACATGGAGAAGCATTCTGTGGCCCGTATGATCGGCGCACCGCCGGGCTATGTCGGTTACGAGGAGGGGGGAGCTCTGACTGAGGCCGTGCGTCGCAGGCCTTATCAGGTCGTGCTGTTCGATGAGGTGGAAAAGGCGCATCCCGATGTTTTCAATGTGCTGCTGCAGGTGCTGGATGACGGTCGCCTGACGGACGGGCAGGGGCGCACCGTTGATTTTTCCAATACAGTTTTGATTATGACCTCGAATCTGGGGGCGGAATATCTGGTGAATCAGGAAGAGGGCGAACCGGTGGAGGCCGTGCGTGAGCAGGTTATGAATGTGGTGCGCAGTGCTTTCCGTCCGGAATTTCTCAACCGCCTTGATGAAATCCTGTTATTCAGCCGTCTGGATAAATCCCATATGACCGGGATCGTCGATATTCAGATGCAATATCTTCACGGGCTTTTGGCCAGCCAGCACATTACGCTTGATGTTGATAACAAGGCCAAGCTTTGGCTTGCGGATAAGGGGTATAACCCGGCTTATGGCGCGAGGCCGTTGAAACGTGTAATCCAGACACAGCTTCAGAACAAGCTTGCCGAGATGATTCTTCAGGGTGATGCCGGGGATGGCGACCATGTGAAGGTCGGCGTTAAGGGTGACGATCTGACCTTTAAGGTCGATAAGGCTCCTTCAGTCGATATGGAGAAAAGCGAAGCTGCGGAATAGCCAAAAAATGCCGCGCTTATTGCGCCTTATCCGCGTTTCCGGTAATATTTAAAGAAGTGCACGGTTTCGCGTCGCCCTCTTTTTTCTGGAATTCAATGAAACGTTCTGTTTTGCTGCTCACTTCCCTGATGTTTTTAGGATCCTGTGCTTATACGCTCGACGGGGGCAATCAGGACATAACGGTTTTGACTCCAGGTGCCGAGAACGCAATTTGTTTCGTTTACGTCCATAATATTAAATACAAGATTCGTCCGCCCACGACGACCAACGTTATCAAGGCCAAAGAAAATATGGTGGTGGATTGCATGGCGCCTGGAAACAGGCGGCGTAAGGTCGTAATTGAACCGCAGTTGGAAAATTCAGCGGTATGGAACATTACCAACGGGATATTTATTGGCGGAGCCTGGGATTATTATTCAAGGTCCGTTTTTAAATTTCCCGAAATCATAGAGGTCGATTTTACCAATATGCAAGCACGGCCGCAGAAGCTTCCGGCTCATAATGCTCCCGATGTCAGGCAGCCTGAAGAGCACACTCTGGAAGAATTTCTGCCGGGAAATCCTCGTATGAATTCCGATAAATATAAGCAGGAGATAGAATTGCAGCGCCGTGAAAAAAATACCGAAGGGGATCTGTCTCCCGGATTTTCCAGCGATGACGATGCCTATATGACCGGCGACCAGACTGGGGCGCCGTATGGAAAGTCAAACCTGGAATCTATGAAAGATATGCCTTCAAGCGTGGATATGAACCCGGCAAATGATGCTCCAACCCCAGTTCAAAATGAGCAACCGCTTTACCCCGTAGAATAAAACTTACAGGCGTCTGATAGCTGCTATGCCGTTATAGGCCTTGATAAGGTTTTCCAAAGGCTCTATCCGCGTATCCATGCTGCGCGCCGTAGCATTAAGGATGTTTTTTTCATCCACCATGATTCCAACGTGCCCTTTAAAAAAAACGAGGTCACCGTGACGGAAATTTTCGTTTCCTTCCTCGATGGACGTTCCTAAAATTTTTTGCTCGCTGCTATCGCGCGGGCAGGCGTAGCCGCTTCGCTGCATGGCGATTTGCACAAGGCCGGAGCAATCGATGCCATCACTTGATCGTCCGCCATATAAATATGGGGTGCTTATAAACTTCATCGCTGTTTCAACAAAATCGGTTTTACTTGTTTTTTCGCCAAGCGCTGCAAGGTGGCGGCTGAATACCCAGCCAAGGTCTGTAATTGCCATGAACCCGTTTTGTGTTTTTGCATTGCTCGTAACTTGGGCCATCATGCTCAGTTTCATAAGTGGCTGCGTTTTAAAGTCAGGGGCGGGATAGATATGAGTTGAAAGGGCGTTGACAAAATGGGTGGGGGGCGGTGCGTCAAAAGACAGGTTTTGTACATGGATGTAGCCTTTATAACCGTCGGCAATGCTGCGCCCGTAAAACCATTCTCCGTCCTCTATCTCTATCTCAAAAGACTCGCCGAAAAGAAGCTGCGAACTTTTTGGGCCTATAACGCCGGGCTGCCCGGTATCTTCAATGAGCGGACAGACGGGGGCTTTCACACGGGCGATTGTCATTTTTGATACCGTTCTTCAAGGAAGGTGAAAACGGCGCGCATGCCGCAATCGGCGCCGCCGCGCGGACGTCCGGCGTGTCCGGTTTGCTCCCATGCGTAAGTGTCGATATGGACCCAGTCCGGCTTACCGTTCAGGAAGCTTTCAAGGAACAGGGCGCTATAAATCAGGTCGCCCGGAATTCCTGCGCTGTTGTGCAGTTCTGCGATATTGCTTTCTATGTGCTTGCGGTAAGGTTGCCATAGCGGCATATACCATAGTGGGTCTTCGATATCGTGAGCCGTTTTTTGCAGGCGCGCGGCGATTTTTTCGTTGTTGGAAAACATCGCCGGAATGTCGGGGCCAAGGGCGGCCCGCGCCGATCCGGTAAGGGTGGCGAAATCGATAATAATTTCCGGTTTATCCTCGCTGGCCAGGGTCAGGGTATCGGCAAGAATGAGGCGGCCTTCTGCATCCGTGTTGGTGTTTTCCACGGTGATACCCTTACGGGATTTGAAAATATCGCCAGGTCGGAAAGATGTCCCGGAAACGGAATTTTCAACTGCCGGTATAATAACACGTAAACGTACGGGCAATTTAAGCGCCATGATCATATTGGCAATGGCCAACGCGTGAGCGGCGCCGCCCATGTCCTTTTTCATTAGTTTCATGGCGGCTGAAGGTTTCAGGTCAAGGCCCCCCGTATCAAAACAAACGCCTTTACCAACCAGTGTAACTTTAGGGTGAGAGGCGGCTCCCCACGTGATATCGATCAGGCGCGGGCGCCGAGGGCTTGAGTCTCCAACCGCGTGAACCAGTGGGAAACCTTTTTTTAAAGCTGCCCCACTGATGGTTTTTATAACAGCTTTATATTTTTCAGCGAGAGAGGATGCTGCCTTTTCCAGTTCATGAGGGCCAAGATCATTGGCTGGCGTGTTCACAAGGTTTCGCAGCAGGCAGATGCTTTCAATTACCGTTTTTACGCGCTTTTTATCCGTTCCGGTTGACCAGAGCAGGGCAGGGAAAACTGCCGGGCTTTTCCTGCTTTTATAGGTGCCAAAATCATACGCGGCCATTCCCCATCCGATATGGGCGGTGGTCAGAGATGCAGCTTTAATACCCTTCAGCTCAAAACTGGCGGTTTTCAGAAAATCCTTTGAAAAGGTTTTTGCAATGGAATCTGCCACTTTGGCAAGGTCGTAAAATTGCAGAGGCACATTAACAATCGCGTAAACATCCCGGACGTTTCCGGCAGGGCTTTTTACAACCAGAGCCTTTGGAGAAGCAGCGGAAAATCCTTCTTGTGAAATCTGAGATCTTATTACGGCGCTCTGTTTTTTTTGCCAGGCGCTGAAACCGTTTTGCGGCACGAGATGTACCGGGATATGGGCCTTGCGTTTTTGCGTGATAAAGGGGTGGGGGGATGTGAAAAACGTTTTGCTCATAGTGCCCAAGCCTACCAGAACGCGTAATTTTGGCTAGGTGGAAATACCGGCGAAAAAAATTTTTGAACAGAAAAAGCTTATTTCACTTTAGTTTTTTGCTTTGTCGTTTCAGGCTGTTTTTCCGGGAACTGTTCCCATCCACCGCCCAGCGCCGCATAAAGCGCCACAAGTTTGGTGATGGAATTGGTCTCGGAAATAACCAGATCGTCTTCACTGGCGGTAAGTTCGCGTTCGGCATCAAGGACAGCAAGGTAGTCTTCCTCTCCGGCGTCAAATAGCTGTTTGGCCAGTTGTACCGATTCACGGCGGCTTTGTACCCCTTCATCAAGGCGTTTGCGCGTTTCCAGTTCACGGCCATAGCGCGTCAAAGCGGTTTCTGTATCTGCGAGAGCTTGCAGAACGGCTTTCTCATAGGTGGCCAGCGCCGCTTTGCTTTCCTCTTCTTGTGCCTTGATGCGGGCCCGGATGGCACCACCTTCAAAAACGGACCATTGCATCAGTCCGCCGAAGGACCATACGCCTCCTGCGGCGCTGAACAGGTCGCCAAACACACGTGCCTGGGTGCCAATATCGCCAGTCAGGAAAAATTTAGGGAACAGCTCAGCTTCCTCCGCGCCGATATCTGCAATCGAAGCGGCCAGTTCGCGCTCGGCCGCTTGTACATCCGGACGGCGGCGCAGCATATCGGAGCGCAGGCCGACCGGGACGATATCCGGCGGGGCGGGGAGCGGCTTTACGTACTGCATTTCCGCCATCAGGAATTCAGGCGGTTTACCGAGCAGCACAGAGAGGTTGAAAATTGAAGCCTGCAGATCGGCTTTCAGGTTGGGAACGCGGGCACGGGTAAGCTGGTACTCGCCGCGGGCGCGGGAGAGGTCGAATTTGCTGGCTTCGCCGGCCTCGTTACGTGCCTCTATAAGTTTAAATGTTTCCTGCAGGAGTTTCGCGTTGTTTTCAGTGATGGCAATGCGTTTTTGCAGGCCGCGGGCTTCATAGTAATTGCGTGCTACTTCCGCCAGAGTTGAGAGCATAGCCGCCCGGTAATCGGCAACGGCGCCTCCGAGGCGGGCATCGGCAGCTTCTACCGCGCGCGTATTACCACCGAAAATATCCAGCTCCCAAGAGGCATCAAATCCTGCGTCATATAAATTTGTAATGCTTCCGTTACCACTTCTGGCAACTTTATCGCTGGACCTGGAGCGTTCGCCGTCTCCGCTGGCGCTTACTTCCGGGAACAGCGCGCCTTTTTCCTCGCTTCTAAGCGCCCGTGCACGCCGCACATTGGCCAGAGCGATCTGGATATCTTTATTGTTCGCAGCCGCTTCATCTATGTATTTCTCCAGCAGCGGATCGTTAAAAACTTTCCACCACTCAAGCTGAATCTGGTTTGTCGTGGTATGGCCGAACTGCTCTGATGCCCACTCGTTACTGTTGGGGTTTTCCGGCTTTTTGTAATCCGGCCCCAGGGTGCAAGAAACGAGGCCGAGAGAAAGCGCGGCGAGTAAGAAGTATTTTGTCATGGTCTTTGTTGTTCCTGCTCGAGTTTGCGTTTGACGTCATTAGGCGATCCCGTGCCGCGCGCCAGTAGATCATAAGCGACAGGTACGATAAAGAGAGTAAATAAGGTGGCGGCGGACACACCGAACAAAATAACCACGCCGATGGCCATGCGCGTTTCGGCCCCGGCACCCGAGGAAAGAATCAGGGGGATCGAACCGGCAATTGTGGTAATGCTGGTCATTACGATGGGGCGCAGGCGAATTTGCGAAGCTTTGAGCAATGCCGCAGTAAACTCTTCCCCTTCGTCACGCAGCTGATTGACGAATTCGACGATAAGAATTCCGTTTTTCGCTGCAAGGCCGATAAGCATGATAAGTCCGATCTGTGTGTAAACATTCAGAGAATTTCCAGTGATATAGAGCCCGGCCAGCGCCCCGGCAATAGCCAGCGGCACGGTAAGTATAATAATTAACGGGTGAATATAGCTTTCGAATTGCGCCGCAAGTACCAGGAAGACCACGACGAACCCCAAAATGAAAACAAAAAGCAGGGAAGACCCGCTGGTCTGGTAGTCAAGTGATTCACCCTTATAATCTATGGACGCACTGGCGGGCAGGTATTCGCGGGTCAGGGTGCGCAGATAGTTTAAGGCGTCACCTAACGAATAACCGTTGGCAAGACCTGCCTCTATAGTGATTGCGCGTACGCGGTTATAACGGTTCAGGGAACCGGAATCGGCATATTCCTCGATTGTAACAAGGTTAGCCAGCGGGATCAGCTCACCGCTTTTATCCGAACGCACATATATATTCTGCATATTGGTGGGCGTGCGCTGCTGGTCACGCTCGCCCTCAAGGATCACATCATATTCCTCACCGTCCTCGATATAGGTGGTAACCTTGCGCGAACCCAGCATGGTTTCCAGTGTGCGGCCTATCGTCTGAACGCTGACGCCCAGATCACCGGCCCGGTCCTTATTGATGGTCAAACGCAGTTGCGGTTTGGTTTCCTTGTAATCGCTGTCGATGTCTGTCAGGCCGGGATTGTTTTCGTTGATTTTTTCGATCAGCATATCGCGCCATTGAGCAAGCTCTTCATAGGTTCCCCCGCCCAGAACGAACTGTACCGGCTTGGCTGTCCCCCCGCCAAAACTTTGGCGCATGACAGGGAAGGCCCGTACACCAGGAAGGTCGGAGAGCTTGCCGGCCACTTCGTTCATAATCTCAAAACCGCTACGCCGCTGTGACCAGTCGTTCAGCACGACAATCACAATGCCGTCGTTGAAACTGGATAGCGTGCCGAAAGAGCGGGGGGCACGGACCAGTATGCGTTTTACTTCTCCGCTTGCCGTGTAAGGCATCAGGCGGCGCTCTATTTCATCCATATATTCCTTGGTGAACTGGTAAGAAGCGCCCTCGGGCCCTGTAACCATGACAAAAAAAGCGCCGCGGTCTTCTTTTGGCGCGTATTCGGAAGGGATGGCATTGAACAGGAATACACAGGCCCCGGCCATTAGGGCAAACAGGACAACGACCAGAAACTTTACCTTAAGCGCGCCGCGCAGCAGGGAGGCATAACCGTTGCTGAATTTCCGGAAAAGGTGATCGACCTTGGCGCTAAGGGCCGTGCGCTGTGTCTTTTTCAGGATTTTGGAAGCCAGCATAGGGCAAAGCGTAACGGCGACGAAGGTGGAAAAGGAAATGGCGGCCACCATCGTGATGGCAAATTCGGTAAAGAGTCGTCCAAGATCGCCTTCCAGGAAAGTAATGGGAGCAAACACGGCGATCAGGACAAGCGAAGTGGCAATCACGGCAAACCCGACCTGCCGTGTGCCGTAAAAAGCTGCGGAGAGCGGCGGTTCGCCTTCCTCGATACGGCGATATACGTTTTCCAGCACGACAATCGCGTCATCAACCACAAGGCCGATCGCCAGTACGAGGGCGAGGAGGGTCAGCAGGTTGATCGAAAAGCCGAACATGTCCAGTACGATAAAAGTGGCCACCAGAGAAACAGGAACGGTTACGGCGGGGATTAGCATGGCGCGGAAGCTGCCCAAAAACAGGTACATCACGATAATCACCAGTCCCATGGCGATGAAAAGCGTTTTGTAAACCTCCGTAATTGCCCCCCGGATAAAGACGGAGGTGTCATAGGACGTTGCAAGCTCCATGCCCTCGGGCAGGTTGGGCTGCAATTGTCCGGCAAGGTCTATCGCCTCCTGCGCCACGGCAATGGTATTGGCTTTTGACTGTTTGATAATTCCCAGCCCTACCATAGGTACGCCGTTGCCGCGGAACAATGTACGCTTTTCGATAGCGGCCTTTTCCACCCGTGCGATATCGCCCAGCCGCACAAGGTAATTATCGCCCCTTGCGACCACCAGTTTGCGGAAGTCTTCCGGCGTGTGGTAAGCGCGCTGGATGCGTGCAGTGAACTGCATTTCCTCCGATTCAATGCTGCCGGCAGGAAGCTCGATATTTTCCGTACGCAGAGCATTTTCTATATCGGTGACGGTCAGGTTGCGCGCCGCCATCTCTTTGCGGTCGAGCCATATGCGCATGGAATACTCCAGCCCGCCACCCACGCGCACCCGCGCCACGCCGGGCAGCACGGAAAAGCGGTCCTCAAGATAGCGTTTGGCGTAATCGGTAAGCTCCAATACGTCCATACGGTCGCTGACGAGATTAAGCCACAAGATAACGTCGTCGCTGGAATCCGCTTTCTGGATGTCGGGCGGGTCGGCTTCTTCAGGCAGGTTGTCTACAATGCCGGAAACCCGGTCGCGCACGTCGTTGGCGGCGGCTTCGATGTCGCGGTTCACGTCAAACTCTATATTAATGCGCGACCGTCCGTCGGAGGAGGTGGAAGAGATGTATTTAACGCCCTCTACGCCGGAAATACTGTCTTCGATGATCTCGGTAATGCGGGTTTCCACGATATTGGCCGATGCGCCCTGGTAGCTGGTGCTGACAGAAACGATCGGAGGGTCGATGTCCGGATATTCACGCAGGGGAAGCTGGAGGAAGGCCACCGCACCGAACGCGATCAGCAGCAACGACATAACGGAGGCGAAAACGGGCCGTTTGACGGAAATGTCGGACAGGATCATGCCGTTATTCCTCTTTGGTGGCGGGGATCTGCCCAGCGGCTGGGTTTTGCGTTAAAAGCTCCTCAAGCGGGGCGTCGTTTTGCTCCACGGCGCGTACGCTTACCGCCATGCCGTCGCGCATTTTGACCGTGCCGTGCACCACCAGCATGTCTCCGGCCCTTAAACCGGAGAGTATTTCTATTATTCCCGGTTGGCGGCCGCCAATTTTAACTTTTTGCTCATGTACGGATGTCTGCCCACCCTGTTGTACGATGATATAGACAAAATTGTCTTCGCCGCGCTTGATCAGGGATTCTTCTGGAACTACAAGTGCTTGTCGCTGGTTCTTCATAAGGGTAATGGCCATGAGTAAACCGGGCTTCAGCATCCCGTCCGTATTGGGTATAACGGCACGTACCCGCACCGTACGCGTAACCGGATCGACCTGTGTGTTGACCGTACGCACCTCGCCGGTAAAGACATGGTCGCCAAAGGCCTCGATTTTTCCCGTAATGGGCATGCCGGGCTGCAGGCTGCCAAGAAAAACCGAAGGAACGTCGAAATCGATCTTGACCTGACTCAGGTCATCGATGGTGGTGATCGTGTCGCCGGGCTGGATCAGGGAACCAACGCTGACCTCCCGCAGACCCAGAACACCATCAAACGGCGCCACGATATTGCGTTTTTCGATCCGTGCCTTAATTTCCTCAATCGCGGCTTCGCTCTGGCGCAGGTCCATGAGCCTTTCCTGTAATGTGCCCTTGGAAAGCGCGCTGTTGGTTTGCAGGTCATTGGCCCGGTCATAGGATGATTTGGCCTCCGCCAGCGCCGCCTCGGCGGAGCGCAATTCGGCCTGTTCTTCGCTTTGCTCTAGGGTCAACAGCAAATCACCTTTCTTAACCTCCTGCCCGTCCTGAAAATGAATTGCGGTGATTTTTCCGGCTGTTTCGGCGGTAATAACCACGCTTTCATTGGCTTTCGTGGTGCCCAGCGCCTCAACCCCGTCGGAAAATTCCTGGTTCTTTACCGGGGCGGCGATCACTTCAATCGCTTTTTGCTGGGCGGTGGCGGGAAAGGGGGCAAAGGCGAGAAAGAGGGGGATTACGGCCGCTAGGGGCAAAAGGGCGCGGAGGGGGATTTGTCTGGCCATGCGTTTTCCGTTCTCTTCATTCATTAAAAGGCGCGTCCGGGTAAGCAGTGATCGTGCTGGTAATATAAATTATACGGCGCGTTTGACCAGACCCTTCGTGTCTTTTGGAGAAAAATTGAACAAAGAGCCATAAATAATGGGGGCGGGTTCGTATACTGCCGGAATTCGGGGTTTTAAACCCCGAAAACATCGTTCCTGTTCAGTATGTTAGAGCGAATTTCGGGCCTGAGGGCAGGAATGGCGGAGACGGAGGGATTCGAACCCTCGATACGTGTTACCACGTATGACGATTTAGCAAACCGTTGCCTTCAGCCGCTCGGCCACGTCTCCTTAACTGTTCGCGGGTGCGCCCCAAATTCGAGTTTGTTCGCCTGTGCGAACGGGGCATGCCATCGAACAGGTATCAGTTATCAGTAATTCAACGCGATTTCAAGCGCCTGAAACCGGGTTTTAGAAAATCGTTATTATTGTGCTATAATATTCTCTTAAATTGACGCTTTGCTCCGCAAGTGGCACAGTTAAACTTATTTTGTCCGGAACCGGGGAGATATGATGGGCTCTATTACACAGTTGGCAAGAAAGAACAGCTTGAAACGCAAGGCGGGACAGGGAGGTTTTACCCTGATCGAAATGGCGATAGTTCTTGTGATTATAGGCATTATCGTGGCGGCATTTTTTTCCTTTGCGACAATGTATGTCAAAAAGAAAAGATATGAAGATATGCAGACTCGTATGCAAGATCTGCGAGTAGCTTTTGCGAATTATATCCATGATGATATTCCTGATCCGAGTGATCCGGACCCTCCACCTCCCGATGCGATACGGTTTCCTTGCCCGGCGCCGTTAACTTTGGGGCCGGATGATGCAGGGTTTGGGGAAGAGGTCTGTCCGAGTGGTACTCCAGCTGTTGGAACAGATTTGGGAGGGGTTTTTGTAGCTCAGTCTCCCTCCGGTGCTCTTGTGCTGATTGGCGCAGTGCCCACTGCTACATTGGGCGTTAGTGGGGAGTTGATGCAAGATATATACGGCAACAAGATGACATACGCTGTAACAAACTCATTGACGGCAACGGATGCTTTGGCGGGCGGCTCTTCTCCCTCCGGTCAGATCAGGATTGTTGACCAAAAGGGCAATGTTGTTAATAACGCGGCTGCTTTCTACGTGGTCAGTCATGGCGAAGATGGGGCCGGGGCATACACTTTGCAAGGGGAAAGATATGGAGAGCCTTGCCGTACCACAGTGCCCCCGGGCGAGGGGGATTCCCAAAATTGTCTATGGCAGACAAATAACGAGGCAGTTTTCCGTGAAAGTGCAGCCATAGGATTTTCAACAGCGGTTAATGACCAGCGGTACGACGATTTTACAATCTTTGATCTTGATGATCGTGAGGGGTGGTGGCAGGCGACAGATGAAAGCGGTACCAATATTGTTAACAGAAACATTGGAAACGTGGGGATTGGCGTAAGCGGTGAACCACAGCAAAAACTCGATGTTTCTGGAAACGTCACAATTAGCGGTGATACGGGGTTGGGTATTACTACCGCTCGTGCCAAATTGGATGTCGTGGGTAATACCATAGTTAGCGGCAATCTTGGCGTTGGAACGGACAGTCCGCAGATGAAGCTGGATATCGCGGGCGATGGAACGATAAGCGGTAATCTCGGAGTGGGGACGGTTTCACCGGCTACCAAGCTGGATGTTACGGGGGCAGTCAAGGTTGGAAGCGTTAGTACGCCGTGTGCTTCAGATAAAGTCGGGGCCATCAGATATTATGCTGCTGATGATATTATGCAGTATTGCTCCAGTACTGGGGAGTGGCGGAATTTTTCAACGCCTTCTGATTGCTCTACAGAGGTAGGGCTTTCCTCGGAGTTTGTTAGCAGAGCAAGTTGTCCGGCTGATAAATACTTGGTTTCTGGTGGAGGCAGGTGCACAGTTCCTTCTGATCCCTCTAGAATTGGCTTTATGCATGAAAACCGCCCTGAAGGAAACTCCTGGGTGGTGGACTGCTGGACGCCAACTGATAAGATACGCGATGTAGGAGAGCTTTCGGGGAAAGCGGTGGAGCCTGCCAACAATGTTGCCACGGCCTACGCCGTTTGCTGCAAGCGCACTACGCCGCCTTAAATCACGGGTTGTTTGCAGGGACCAGAAAATCCAGAGGGTTTGTTGCAGCGGGGAGGCTAGTTTGCGGATTTTGCGCGCCTAGGCGCAAAATGTCAATTTGGTTCATCGTCAGGAATTCCTGCATAGGTTTTTGGAACGCTGCTAAAATCCCCGCCCGATAGTGTCTGAAATAAGCGGCGGGCATGATGGAGGCCCAGCGATTATACACGATGCTTACCACCTGTGCGTTGCTATCGTTTAACTTCAGCATATCGATAAAAGGCTTTGGAATGATAGCGTTTCCTTCCGGGTCTACTGCGCTGTATTGTATTTCCGGAAGAATCCATTCGAACGGGGTTGCCGCGACATAAAAAACATCATTGAGCGTTTCTTCATCGGTTTGCGGCAATTGTTGCAGGAACGGGTGAGACGGAGCGCAGGAAACTATCACGGGCAGATAGAGATGGGGGATCAGCACAATAGGCTTTTCTTTGGGGGGGCGGCCAAGGTGCAGGAGCAATAATTCCTCTGCATCATCGCTTCGAAGTTTAATGGTCGCGTTTCCTTCAGGGGTGAAAACCAGCGTCCGCTGAAAAATCCTGGGCGGATGGGGAGGGGTGTCTGGATGAGAGACAATCTCATGGATCATGGCGCACATACTACCGTGTTTAAATTATGGTAATATATAGCCGATTTTTCTAAAAAATCAAGACAGCTTTTGTTTTAGCAGGTCGTTTACGGCCGCCGGATTGGCTTTTCCCTGTGATTTTTTCATGACCTGACCGACGAAGAACCCGAAAAGCTTGTCTTTTCCGCTTTTATAGGCGGCGACATTGTCGGGGTTTTCGGCGATCACTTCGTCGATAATCGCTTCGATCGCGCCGGTGTCGGTAACCTGTTTCAGGCCTTTTTCCTCGACGATCGCGGCGGCATCCTTGCTGCTGGCAAACATATCGGCGAAGACATCCTTGGCGATTTTGCCTGAGATTGTGTTATCGGCGATCAAATCGATCAGTCCGCCCAGTTGTTCCGCCGTAATCGGTGACTCTTTAAGCGTTTTTTCCGCCTTGTTCAGGGCGCCCAGCAGTTCGTTGATCACCCAGTTCGCCGCCAGTTTGGCATCACGACCAGCCGCCACAGTTTCAAAAAAGTCGGCACGGTATTTTTCCGCGATAATCACGCTGGCGTCATAGGCGCTCAGGCCCATTTCACCCATAAAACGGTGTTTTTTCTGGTCCGGAAGTTCGGGCAGGGTGGTTTTTATTTTTTCAATCTGCTCGTCGGTCAGTTCAAGGGGAAGCAGGTCGGGATCGGGAAAATAGCGGTAATCATGCGCATCTTCCTTGGAACGCATGGAGCGTGTCTCCAGCTTCGCCGGGTCCCACAACCGCGTTTCCTGATCGATTGCACCGCCATTTTCGATAATTTCAATCTGGCGGCGGGCTTCGTATTCGATGGCCTGTTGCACGGCCTTAACCGAGTTTACGTTTTTAATTTCCGCCCTTGTCCCCAGTTTATCCCCCGGCTTGCGCACGGAAATATTCACATCGGCGCGCATCGAGCCTTCTTCCATATTGCCGTCGCATGTCTCAAGGTAGCGCAGGATCATGCGCAGCTTGGAAAGGTAGGCGGCGGCTTCTTCCGGCCCGCGGATATCGGGTTCGGAGACAATCTCCATCAGCGCACAACCCGAACGGTTCAGATCGACGAATGATTTCGTGGGGTGCTGATCATGGATGGATTTTCCCGCATCCTGCTCCAGATGAAGGCGCGTAATACCGATTTCCTTGGTTTCTCCGCTATCAAGGTCGATCTCGATTTTGCCTGTGCCGATGATCGGCTCTTCGTACTGGGAAATCTGGTAGCCCTGCGGCAGATCGGGGTAAAAATAGTTTTTGCGCGCGAAAACGGAATGCTTGTTGATGGCGGCGTTCAGTCCCAGCCCGGTTTTGATCGCCTGATCGACCACGTGCTTGTTCAAAACCGGAAGCATACCCGGCATGGCGGCGTCCACCAGGGAAACATGGTGGTTGGGCTCGGCGCCGAACTGCGCGGAGGCGCCGGAAAACAGCTTGGATTTTGCGGTGACCTGCGCATGAACCTCCATGCCGATCACCATTTCCCATTCGCCTGTTTCACCCTGAATAAGCTGTGCCATATTTCTAAAATCTCCTGAATTATAAGCGCTTAAAATAGCGGTGCTCTGCGGGGTTGTCTAGCGCTGTTGTTGCGGCGCTGGCTCGATTTGTTCGAGTTTTTGCATACAAATCGCCATGTGCTGACGCGATTGTGCGTTAAACGCGTAGCTTTGGAAGAACGTTCTGAACGGATCCATGGTTTTCGGGTCCTCTCGCAGAGCCAGCCCGACCACGTTCGGGGCGTGGCTTTCCATGAATTTCCCCATTTCCTTACCCAGGCAGGAGCACAGCTGGCGCTTGTTCATTGGTACGCGTGAAACATCTTCGCTATTCAGGCAGGTTGTTTCTATCATTTCCTCGGCCGGGTAACGCATGCAGGGCGCGTAAACGAACATCAGCATATGACTGCGGGCCGCGTCGCCCGCCGTCGTTTCCTCGGAAAGATCTTTGATTTGTTCGGCATCCATTTCCTCGGTCATTTTTGCCGAAGTGCATGCGCAGAGCAGTTGCTGGGCGTTGGGGGTGAGGGTAGAGTGAGGCGCTGCAAGGCAGCTTTCGTAGTAATCGTTGGCGAGTTTTTTGAGCTGTTCTTCAGGCGAAAGGATTTTTTCAGGCTTTTTGGTGAAAAGCTGTTGCGATTCAGAATTCTCGTTTTTCTTCACGAAAACCTCACCGGCCAGCGCCGGCGGGATGAAAAAAAGAAGGACCACGATCAGGAAAAAGGCTTTCATGGTCGCAGTATAACTCAATTATGCTGCCTTGCGCGATAAACTTTGTGGCATAGCGGAAAAGGCGGCCTTTTCCTCGATGACGCCGGAAACCTTAAGCACCGTTTCCTCATCCCACGGACGCCCCAGAATTTGCAGCCCCAGCGGCAGGCCGTTAGCATCCAGCCCGGCGGGAACGGACATGCCCGGCAGTCCGGCGATAGAGGCGGGCACGGTGAAAACGTCGTTCAGGTACATTTTGACCGGGTCATCTTCGTTCTCGCCAATCGCAAACGCGGCGGAAGGGGCTGTGGGCGTTAAAAGCGCGTCACATGTCTCAAAAGCTTTCATGAAATCCTCTGATATCAGGCGGCGGACTTTCTGTGCCTTGATGTAATAGGCATCGTAATACCCGGCGGAAAGGACATAGGTGCCAATCATGATACGGCGCTTAACCTCGTCGCCAAAGCCTTCGGCGCGGGTTTTTTCGTAAGTATCGATCAACGTGTCGCCATCCACCCGCAGGCCGTAGCGCACGCCGTCATAGCGCGCGAGGTTGGAGGAGGCTTCCGCCGGGGCGATAATGTAATAGGTCGCCAGCGCGTATTTCGTATGGGGCAGGGATATTTCAACGGGTTCCGCTCCCGCGTCCTTGATCCACGCAATACCCTGTTCCCAGAGCTTTTCAATATCAGCCGGCATGCCGTCAACGCGGTATTCTTTCGGAATGCCTATTTTCAGGCCGCGAATATCCCCGGTCAGGGCGGCGGTAAAGTCCGGCACTGCTATGTTGGCAGATGTGGAGTCTTTCGGGTCGTGCCCGGCCATGGAGCGCAACATCAGCGCGTTATCCTCTACCGTGCGGGCGAAAGTTCCCGCCTGGTCGAGGGAGGAGGCGAACGCCACGATGCCCCAGCGCGAACAGCGCCCGTAAGTAGGTTTTATACCGCTGATCCCGCAGAAAGAGGCTGGTTGGCGGATAGAGCCGCCCGTATCTGTGCCCGTCGCGCCCATGGCGATGCGCGCGGATACGGCGGCGGCAGACCCGCCGGAAGAGCCGCCGGGGACAATCTCGGCGTTGTCGTTTTTACGTTTCCACGGGCTGATCACATTGCCGTAATAGCTGGTTGTGTTGGAAGAGCCCATGGCGAACTCATCAAGGTTGGCCTTTCCCAGCATAACGGCCCCGTCGGCAAACAGTTTTTGTGTAACTGTGGATTCATAGGTGGGTACGAAGCCTTCAAGAATGTGTGATCCTGCGGTCGTTTGTACCCCCTCTGTACAAAACAGGTCTTTGATGGCCAGCGGAATGCCATCCAGAGCGCCCGCATTACCTGCGGCGCGGCGTTTATCGGATTCTGCGGCCTGTTTCAGGGCGATTTCCGGGGTTTCGACGATATAGGCGTTCAGGTTGCGCACCATTTCCATGGCGTCCAGATGCGCCTGCGTCAGTTCAACGGCCGTGAACTCTTTGTTTTCGAGCTTTTTGAGCGCTTCCGCGATGGTCATATTGGTTAAATCGGTCATTTCTTACTCCACCACCTTGCGCACGACAAAGAAATCCTGTGTTTTTTCCGGGGCGTTGGCCAGCACCTTCTCCGTTATGTCCCCGTCTGTCACCTCGTCTTCACGCAGGGGCAGAGGGATGTTCACCACGCTGGCCAGCGGCTTGACGTTGTCGGTATTCACTTCCGCCAGTTCCTCGACGAATTTGATGATATTGCTAAGTTGCGGCGCCAGTTTCTCCATCTGGGCGTCATCCATCCGGATACGGGCGAGGCGGGCGACTTTTTTAACGGTTTCCTTGTCCATTGAAATCTCTTCTAATTCTTGTCTCTTAAGTCTTTTAATGATTACAGTAGCGCATGACAATCGGTCTGTTAAAAAATATTTCGCATGAATGCCCGCAAAATACGCCGCTTCTGGGGCTTGATGTCGGAAAAAAAACAATAGGGCTGGCGCTTTCCAATCCCGCGCATAGTCTTGCAACCCCTTTGAAGACCATAAACCGAACCAAATTTACCAAGGATATTCAAATGCTTGCAGAGATTTCTGCGGAATTTGATGTTGGCGGGTATGTTATCGGTCTGCCGGTGAATATGGATGGCAGCGAGGGGCCCCGTGCCCAGAGTGTGCGGGACTTCGCCATTGAATTTGAGCGGACTCTGGGGGCCGGGGCATGGATTGCCCTCTGGGATGAGAGGTTATCCACAGTTTCTGTGGAGGAGTCTGTGGATAGTCTGGTGGAAAAGCGAAAAACGCGTGTAAATGCAAAATCTTCCGGGCTTATCGACAAGCTGGCTGCGCAGCTAATCCTTCAGGGGGCTCTGGATTATATATTATCAAGAGAAGGATCGTCCTCTGTGGGAGGTTTAAATGTCCCGAAACTTCCGTAAGGTCTTTTGCGATCCGGTTGTTGTTCCTTGCCTATATGTGGAAAGCGCTGTTTTATTTCTTCTATTGCCGGAGTGATCAAGGCGTAAGTTTCATGATCATCAGATCTGATTTCTTGCTCCTTGTTGCCTTCCCACACAAATTTTCCTTTTTGCACATTAACGCCGATTGTAACGATAGAGTGATTATCTTCATCGCGAATGGAAAAATACAGCCAGCGTTCAGGGCTTTTAACTCTTGTGCGGTGCGGCCAGTTTTTATCCGGGCGTATCAGGCTTCCCAGGCAGTTTTTTGCGTTTCTGCCGGCGTTGACCATGCCTTTGGGGGTTATGATCTGGATCAGGGTATGACGGCGGGGCAAATTGCAAACATGCCTTATGTGCCCGGCCAGTTCCTCATTAGAAACCGTTCTTTGAGAAAGTGCGTTTTGTATTTCTTGATCGGTTAACAAGGATTGCCCACATAATGCCATAACATCTTCAATGGATTTTAACCGGCGTATCTTTGTTTTTACGGCCTGCTTTGCTCTGGTGTTATAAGTTTCTCCCATTCTTTCTATTTCGCTTTCCAGCCATGATGATATTTGTTTAATTTGGCTAGCGAGCGCTTCGTCTGCGGAGAAGATGTACCAGATATTTTGGCTTTTACTGAATTTCTTTCTAAGGCGGCGACTGGGCAGGTCGTTCAAATGGCGAACGGGTTTATGGTATCGTCTGTCCTCAAAGATGTTATCGAGAAGGGCGTCCCTTAACAGGGTTTGGACTTCAGGGTTTTCAGAAAACCCCAGAATGTACTTTTCAACATAATGTCTTGAAACAACAATCATGTCGTCTTATGAAAAAATAAAGGCTTTTCTGTCAAGAAAATTATCCGCCAAAACGCATAAGGGTCTGGGAATTGGCGCGCATCCAATCTTTGCCGTAATCGTAATACTGGCTGAGGTCTTCGCACAGGGCCCAGAAGCGCGGGGCGTGGTTCATGTGGCGCAAATGGGCGACTTCGTGGGCGACAACGTAATCCAGTGATTCATAAGGGGCGTGGATCAGTCTCCAGGAGAACGACAGGCTGCCGTCCGCAGCGCAGGAGCCCCAGCGGCTTTTTGTGTCGCGGATGTGGATGGACCTTATTCTTTTGCCAATCAGGGCGGCTTTTTCCCGGGCAAGGTCGGCGATGGTTTCCCGCGCCAGTTCTTTCAGGAAACGCAGAATCCGACCGGACGGATCCTCTTTGTTGGTAAAAACAACAATTTCATTATATTTTAAATCGATATGCGTTGTTTTTAATGTGGAATTATAAAAAATATTAATACGCCTGTTGCGTCCCAGAACGGGGATAACGGCCCCGTCTTCGTAATGGATCGGTTCGGGCAGGGTGCTGAGGCGCTCCTCGATCCATTGCTGGTTGTCGCTGGCAAACGCGAGGGCGCGGGCTTCGCTGACCCCACGCGGAATCACAAGCGTAACGGCGCGCGCTTTAGGGTCGAGCCGCAAGGCCAGCCGGCGGGCGCGGCTGCTGCGCTTGATCGTAAGATTCTTCAAAACGCGTTTAAGCAACTTCTCTTGTGGCTGCATCATCATGTTTGGGGCTCACCTGTGGATAATATTGCTCAAATTTTTCAATCCATGCAAGCCCGTCGTGAATCCCGCGGTCATAGAGCTCTTGCAGGAAGTCCTCAGTAATACGCATACGGCAATTATCGCCCCAGCTGCTATCATGGGTAAGGGAAATAATGTGGGCAC
>CAZBNG010000025.1:6909-9237 GCA_964493095.1 uncultured Pseudobdellovibrionaceae bacterium | reverse complement strand
TTCCGTTTGCCCAAATATCGCGCCGTGATGAATATCACGGTCATGGGGTGATTCGTGCATCCCTTTTTTGGGGTCATCGACGGCGATAATCAGTGTATGCGCATCGCTGTTCCTTGCCAGCGGCGGGAGGCTGGGGTTGGTTTTGTAAGCGCCATCCCAGTGAGGGATGCCGTGAATATCGATAGCCCCGTTAGCCTGCAATGCAGCGGAGGCCAGTATTTCGGTTATGCCGACCTCTTGCCCTTGGAAAACCACTTCCTGCGTATTCTCGGGCGATAATCCCTTGTGCCGGTGTCTTTTTATTGTGGCGTTAACACAAAGTTGCGCCGGACCGTCCCAAAGCTTTTGCGGGTCTGTAATAATCGCTTCCAAAATCTGCCTGTGCCTGTGGGAAATCAGTTGTCCGGTTGCGGCCTGGAAATGATGGGGAAGCATAAAAGCCGGTTGCAGAAAGGAAGAAAAGGCAGCGTTGGTAAATATAGTTACGGCGTCCTGTACGGAAGGGGCTTGTGCCCTTAGGATCGCTTTCCAGTAGCCCAGCAGGTCGTCGGCGATTCCTTCGTGATCTTTGCCCGAGTTTATCGCGTGGACAAGGATTCCGCCAAGGGCGGCGCCTACACTGGTCCCGGAAACCATGTCAATGACGAGTTCACCGCTCCTGTAGCTCTCCGACTGGACGATGGCGACCAGGACGCCCCCGATATAACCGCCCAGCGCTCCGCCGCCCTGAAGGCCAAGGTTGATTTTCCGGGGCTCTCCTCTGCGTGACTGAAGGGTTTGAGCGGCCTGATGGACGTCAGTGAGACTCTGATACATCAGGGCAATTTAAAAACAAAATTTCCCTTGTTTAAGGGAAATATGTGCTGCGCTGCCGTATAAAAAATGAAATAAAATTGCGCGCTTAACCCGATTAATCGATTTTTTCGCGATAGCTTTCCGATTGGTTATCACGCAGCCAGCGGCGTGTAGCGGCAATTCCGTGAGTGTCCCGGTTAAAGCGCTCCGGGGCGATATCCGGAATTTGTTTCAAATCTTTTTTGGGGATATCATCAACGCCCTTGTCGAACTGGCGTATAAAGTGGCGGATGCGGGGCATAATTTCCTCGCGCCAGCGCCTGCCGTTGAAAATGCCGTAATGCCCGGTTTTAAGCTGGAAGTGGTGATATTGCTTGCGCTGGGACAGGGAATAGCACAGCTCGTGCGCTGCTGTGGTCTGGCCGCGCGCTGAAATGTCGTCCAGTTCGCCTTCGATGGTCAGCAGGGCGGTGTGCTCGATGTCACGTGGGCGTACATCGTGCAATTCCCCGGTGATGGAGTCGCGCCATTTCATCATGCCGCGCGGGAGCAGGTGCCGCTGGAATACTGTTTCTACGGTTTGCAGGTAAAATTCGGCCGGGATATCCATGACCGAGAGATATTCGTTATAGAATTTGCGGTGTGCTTCCGCCGAATCACCGTCCCCGGTCAGCAAATGATGGTAAAACTGCATGTGCGATCCAACATGGCGATCCAGATTCATCGACATAAACCCGCCGAGTTGCAGGAATCCGGGGTATACGCGCCGGAAGGCGCCGGGGTAATAAAAGGGCACATCATGAACGACCGCCTGCTCAAACCACTTCAGAGGACGGGTTTCGGCCAGTTCAGTCACCTGTGTCTTGGAGACGCGCGTATCGATAGGTCCGCCCATCAGCGTCATGGTGGCGGGCTGGTTCGGGTCGTTTTCCGAAGCCATCAGGGAAACGGCGGCCAGGACCGGCACGGCGGGCTGGCACACGGCGATGACGTGTGTTTTCGGACCGAGCAGGGCCATATATTCGCGTAGGTAGCTTATATACGTATCGAGGTTAAACACGCCCTCCTTAAGCGGGATCTGGCGCGCATCTTCCCAGTCGGTAATATAGACGTTGTGGTGAGGTAGGAGTGCTTCTACCGTGCCGCGCAGCAGCGTGGCGTAGTGCCCCGACATCGGCGCCACCAGCAAAACCTGCGGATCGTGGCGGTCCGTGGCGCGCTGGAAATTAATCAGGCGGCAAAAGGCGTTTTCCGCTACGATTTTTTCGGTCACTTTGATGCTTTTGCCATCGATTACTGTTTTCGCCAGTCCGAATTTAGGCTTTCCAAAACGCCGTGTTACCCGCTCAAGCAGTTCAGCCCCCGCCCCGATGGTGCGTCCGGCCTGTGTGTGGGACAGCGGGTTCCAGGGATTTTGCATGATCATGCGCGTAGCTTCGGCCTGCAGGCGCAGCGGCGTGATCATGGCGTGTTGCAAATCGTACAGGTGGTAAAGCATGGTGCCGTAATCTTTCTTTTGTTGGCTCACGGGGA
>CAZBNG010000025.1:0-6899 GCA_964493095.1 uncultured Pseudobdellovibrionaceae bacterium | reverse complement strand
GAGCTTTGCAGGCTTTATTAAATCCCGCATAATATATATAGTCTAATTCTAGGGGAAAACCTTTAAAAATTTCGCACTTGCAGCAAAATTAACCAACGGTTTGAATTTATTGGATTTTAATATCAACATCGCCGATCAGTACGCCCAATGGCAGGCGCATTTATTTGATGCCGACCGGATACCGTTGGTTTTAGCGGCTTTAGGCGTTACTTCCATCATCGGTATGATTACCGGTCCGCTTCTGGGTAATGCTTATCCGGCTTACTGGGTGTTTTTGGACAAGGTTTTCGGTCTTTTTGGCGATAAACTGGATCGTTTGCACAGAAAAAGGGCGGATTTGTTGTTTCGTGGCTTTGTTTTTGCCGCTTTTATTCTCGTTTTTGGTGTTTTGGGCGGAAAATATCTCGAAATTGCGGCAAATTCCTATGGTTTTTACGGATTTTCGCATATTTTTCTTCTTTCGGCGCTTCTTACTTCAGGCAGCGTCTGGTATGCGCTTCTGCGCTTTTATTTTGCTATTGAGAAGAAAACCGTGGGTGAGGGTGCTTATTTCGCGATTTCCCGTACCACCCGCATCAATCTGAACAGTGTCGATGAATACGGCATTACCCGCGTTGGAATGGCGCTGGCGGCGCGCTCTTTCGATAAGGGAATGGTCGCCCCGGCGATATGGTTCCTGATCGGGGGGTATCCGGCGGCTTTTGCCTATGCGTCGATCGGCGCGCTGGCCTGGCGTTTTGGTAAAAAGGGATTCACCAAAGGATTTGGAGAAACGATGCTGGCGCTGGAGCGGCTTTTGGGATTTATTCCGGGGCTGTTTAGTGCTGTGTTGATTACGCTGGCCAGCGGTTTCACTCCCACGGCAAAGATGGGCAGTGTTTTAAAATCATGGATTAAAGCCCGGCAAAAGGCACCTTATGCGCAAGGTGGTTTTCCCCTGACCGCTATGGCCTACGCGCTGGATGTTTCGCTGGGCGGACCGGAGGTTGATCTGGGCGGCAGCGCCCATAAAAACGCCTGGGTGGGGCCGGATCGCGCCACCGCTAAAATCGGGCATAAGCACTTGCGCCGCGCTATTTATATCAACGTGATAGCCCATATTTTATTTGTCGCAAGCCTTTGCGGTGCCTATTTATGGGCCGGGCGTCTTTTTTAAAGACCTGCTCCGGCGAGAAAAGTGCTTGACTTTGGCACTGTGCCTGTCTTATTTTCCCCGCGAGTTTAAACATAGATTGATAAGGATGAGCCGAAATGAGCCGTCGTTGCATGATTACAGGAAAAGGCGTGATGAGCGGAAACACTGTTTCCCACGCCCATAACAAAAACCGCCGTCGTTTCTTGCCGAATGTGCAGGATACGTCCATTTACAGCGAAGCGCTGGGCCGCTGGGTCAAACTGCGCGCCAGCACGGATGGTATCCGCACGGTCGAACACAAGGGCGGTCTGGATGCTTATCTCATATCCACGGCCAAAACGAAGCTGGACCCCGAGCTGCGCCCTTACAAGGCCCAGGTGGAAGCGGTGCTGGCCACGAAATCCGCGTAACCGGTTGTTTACGCTCTAACGATACTATCAGGCCCGCCGTATGGCGGGTTTTTTGATAAGGATGCCCCCATTAATGCTCAATTATCCGAATTTTTCATTTGAAATCACTCATACGGATAAAAGCGGTGCGCGGTTGGGCCGGTTGAAGACCCCGCATGGCACCATAGAAACCCCGAATTACATTTTTTGCGGTACCAAGGCGGCGATTAAGGCGCTTTCCCCGGCGCAAATGAAAGAGGCGCGCACCGATATTATTCTCTCCAACACCTATCATCTGATGCTCCAGCCCGGTGCCGACCTGATCGCCAAGATGGGCGGCCTGCATAAATTCATGGGCTGGGATGGTCCGATGCTGACCGATAGCGGTGGATTTCAGGTGTTTTCGCTGGGCGAGGGCACAATGGCCAATGAAATCAAAGGAAAGAGCCAGAAAGCCCAGGAGAGCAGGAACCTGATCAGTATTACCGAGGAGGGGTGCGTGTTCCGCTCCTATGTGGATGGCAGTAAAATAAAGCTGACCCCCGAAAGCTCGATGGAAATCCAGCGAAAGCTAGGCGCCGATCTGTTGATGCAATTCGATGAATGCACGCCCTACCATGTTGATAAGGATTATACGGCCCGTTCCATGGAAATGAGTATGCGCTGGGGTGATCGCTGCCTTGTGGAGTTTGAGCGCCATGACAATGGGGCGCAGGGGCTATATGGCATTGTGCAGGGCGGCGTTTATGGCGATTTGCGGCGCGTAAGCGCCGAATATACCGCTGACAGGCCGTTTTTCGGTACGGCCATTGGCGGGTGCCTCGGGGGCAGCGACGAGGAAATGCGGGAGGTTGTTGCCGCATCCGTGCCACATATTCACCCTGCGCGCCCTGTACATTTTTTAGGGATAGGCCAGATCAAGGATGTTTTCGCCTTTGTGCGCATGGGTATTGATACGTTTGACTGCGTGATACCGACTCGCCTTGCCCGTCACGGTACGGCCCTGCTGAAGGGTGTTCCGGGTGAAACGGTGAACCTTAAAAACGCCCGCTTTCGTGAAGATGAAACCCCGCTTGACCCGGCACAGGACGTTCCGGCTTCCTCTTATTACTCCAAAGCCTATATCCATCATTTGCTTAAGGCCGGCGAAATTCTGGGGATGCAAATATTGGCCCAGCATAATGTAGCTACCATCAACCGCCTGATGCGCGAGGTTCGCGCCGCTATCAAATCCGGCACTCTCGATGCGCTGGAAAAGGAATGGTTGGGGTAAATTCTTTCCACTTCAAGTCTTTGTTCAATAATTTCAGTCCTTTTGCTATACTGGTAAAGCAAAAGGAAAAGCGAAGTCATGAGCAAGAGCGAACAAGGCGATAATAAGATAGTGCGCGAGATATCGGATATGTTTGATACCTATCTGGCATGGTTTGACGGCGCGCTTGCGCATCTTGTCTACGGGCAGGACGAGCCGGCGGATCTTCCTTCCGGGTTTGAGACGGCTTTGCCACAGGGTAATCTTGCCTCTCTTCACAAGCAGGTATGTGAATCGTTTGATCTGTGTGTAGAAAAAGGTGTCAATCCACCTGAAAAGGACGATTTTTTTACATTTTTGAAATCTCACGAGGCGTTTGTGGCCTCGTTCCGCGAAATTGAGCGTCGTTTTCTGATCGGGCAGGGCAGTGACGGCTTTGCAGGCCTGGGCAGTCCTGCGGCGATGAAAAGCGACTATACCATCGAGATGGAGCGTCTGACGCGTAATGGCAACCCGTTCTGTTTTGCATTGGTGGAGATTGACGGTTTTGAAAATCTGAAAAAGAAAAGCGGGCAGGCAGAGCTGGACGATCATCTCAAAATGCTGGGCGCGCTGATGAAAAAAAGCATGCGCAGCTTTGATGACGCCTATTATACGCGCGAAAACGAATTTGTGATGTGCCTGAAGCAGACGGATATGGCCGGCGGGATGGCAGCGCTGGAGCGCCTGGGTTCCTTCCTCGCGCGAAAAGGGGCGGGGTTCACGATTTCTGCCTGCATCGCCGAGCCGCCACCGGGCGAAGAAATGGATGTATTGCTGGATAATTTGCGTAGCGACCTTGAAAGTCGCGGCGGTAAAACGGATGTGATGATTGAGTACCATGACATTAGTCCGCTGCAGCGGTTTATCGCCCAGCGTAAAAAATAATTTCGCTTAAATCTGATCAAAGAGGCGTACGGGTGACGGACGCGGAAAAGCAAAAAGTCGATTTTGAATATCTTTTCAGGGCGATGCAGGTGCCGCGCTTTCTCGTGGAGCCGCGTGAAAAAACGCATTTCCATGTGAAGGAAGTCAACGACCTCGCTCTGAAATACTTTGATATGAGCGCGTCACAGATTCTGGGCAAGGAGCTTTCCGAATTCATGAACATGGATGTGGCGCGCCACTTCCAACAATCTTTCAAGGTGGCGTTCTCACATAAAAAGCCGGTAAGCATTCGTGCTCTGCCCTCCGTTCCCGGCGTGCTGAGGGTGCACAGCTTTTTTATCGCTCCCATCATTGATGAAAACGACGAGGTTATTGCGCTCGATATTCTAGGCCAGCCCGACACCTCGGACCAGTCTGTACTTCAGCGGGAGCGCGACGATGCAGTGTCGCTCTTGTCATCGGTTTTTGACGTTAGCGAGATCGGAATCGTGGTGACCGACCATAACGGCCGCATTGTACGCGTAAATGAAAGCTTCGTGCGCACATACGGATGGTCGCGAGAAGACCTTGTGAATACAAACCTTGCCGATCTTGTCACGCCGGACGAGCGCGAGGATTTACGTGCACGCCATGCCGAATTTATTCGTACCGGCGTACAAAGTTCCGGGGAGATGAAAATCATCCGTAAGGACAGCAGCATCTCCAACATCCTGTTCACTACGGCAACGCTTGAGTTAAGCCAGAAACGACGCTTCCAGGTGACAACGGTGATGGACATTACCCTGCGCAAACAGATGGAACTTTCGTTGCGCATGGCCAAGGATCAGGCCGATACGGCCAATCGCGCCAAATCGACCTTTCTTGCCAATATGAGCCACGAGTTGCGCACACCCCTGAACGCCATTATCGGGTTTTCCGAGATGATGATAAAGGAAACGTTCGGACCGGTAGGGCATGAAAAGTACAAGGAGTATATTGGCGATATGCACCTTAGCGCCGTGCATCTTCTCGATATTATCAACGAGGTGCTCGACATGTCCAAGATCGAAGCGGGCAAGATGGAGCTTGATGAAACACAATTCAGCCTCGCTGACCTGATCAAGGCGGTGGTGCGGATGGTGGCTTCGCGCGCCTTTGGCAGCAACCTGATCATCGAAACGAAAATAGCGCCCGCTTTGCCGTTGCTGTACGCCGACAAACGCCTGATCCGGCAGGTTCTGATCAATCTGGCGACCAATGCCGTGAAGTTTTCCAACAAGGGGGGGCGCATTTGCGTACGTGCCGCGTTGCTGGAAGACGGGCGGATGGAAATTGTCGTCGAAGATGACGGCATGGGCATTCCGCCCGACAAAATTAAACGCGCCATGGAACCGTTCGGGCAGGTGGCGGACAACCCCGAGGACTCGCGCCATCAGGGAACCGGGCTCGGCCTGCCGCTTGCCAAAGCGATGGTGGAGATGCATGGCGGGGAGATGGACCTGGATTCCGTCGTGGGCGAGGGCACGGAAGTTTTTGTCCGCCTGCCACGAGGCCGCGTGGTCACGGCTTCTGCGGAATGACAAGTCATTTACAAAAACTTGCAGCTTTTGCACAATCATCGTATGCTCTGACCTTAGGCTGCAATTTTATAACAAGGAGGGTATCCGATGACTGAACTGGAACAGCGTTGCGCCGAAGCCGGACTCAAGATGACAGGGCAGCGTAAAACGATTTTGCGCGTGCTGGGCAGCGCCAAGGACCACCCTTCCGTCGAAGATGTTTACGACCGCGCCAAGGCAATGGATGATTCCATCTCCATTGCCACCGTATACCGTACGCTCAGCCTTTTGGACGAGCTCGATCTTGTTATAAAACACGAGTTTCAGGAAGGGTATTCGCGCTATGAATTAAACTGGGACCACCACCATCACTTGGTGGACCTGGAGACGGGCAAGGTTATCGAGTTCCAGAACGACGAGCTGGAAAAGCTCAAAATCAAAATCGCCGAAGAGCTTGGCTATGAGCTGATCGACCACAGGTTGGAGCTTTACGGCAAAAAAATCAAAAAGAGTAAGTAATAATGTCCTGTAATGTTCCGGTAGAAAAGGGCGTGCGAAAAGCCGCCGACTGCAAGTGTTACTCTGCGGTTATGCGCACTTACGCGGCCATGAGCGATGAGCCGTATCATATTGCGCTGGAAGCGGCGCAGCGCGTTTACCGGCACCACCACCCCGAAGATTCCAAGCGCGATGCTCATCTGACCGTCGAGAGCTGGATCAATAACGGACGCGTTAATTAATCTGGAAACAAGCCCATGAGTGAAGAAGGCAGGCTTCCCACAGCTTTATGGGTAGAGGCGCATATGCGTCGGCTTGATCTTGCCTGCAAACCTTACTACGTCTTGCATAAGGGGGATTATTCAACCGGGCTGATCCTCCTGAAGATAGATGATTTGGAGGGACGTTGCCGCCTTTTGATTCAGCAGCGCAATTTCATGACCGATACGCTGGAATGGGTGGCGGCGCTTGCGCAGGAAGAAGTTGAAACCGCGCAGGCCGATGCGTATATTCAGCGTTCTGTGAGCCGCGATCCCGATTTATGGGTTGTTGAGATTGAGGACCGCGAAAAAACGAACCCGTTTGAGGAATAACACAATGAAAAAAACCATAATAATGATCGTCGCTGTGATGGCTCTGGCCGGTTGCTCCAATACATTTGACGGGGCAGGCAAAGATATTGAAAAAGCAGGCCAGAAAATACAGGAAACCTTCTAAGGTCTTATGAGTACCCTTCAACCCATCATAGAAAAGCGAAGAACTTTTGCTATTATCTCGCACCCGGATGCGGGCAAGACGACGCTGACCGAAAAACTGCTGTTGTTTGGCGGCGCAATCGAGCTTGCCGGGGCGGTTAAGGCGAAGGGGGACCGGCGGCGCGCCCGTTCCGACTGGATGAAGGTGGAGCAGGAACGCGGCATTTCCGTCGCATCCTCGGTCATGACCTTTGAAAATGGCGGCATCACTTATAACCTGCTCGATACGCCGGGCCACGAAGACTTTTCCGAGGACACGTACAGGGTGCTGACCGCCGTGGATAGCGCGGTTATGGTGCTGGATTGCGCCAAGGGGATTGAGACGCAGACGCGCAAACTCTTTGAGGTCTGCCGCCTGCGCGATATGCCGATCATCACCTTTATCAACAAAATGGACCGCGACGG
>CAZBNG010000024.1:12608-28936 GCA_964493095.1 uncultured Pseudobdellovibrionaceae bacterium | reverse complement strand
ACTTCAAGGAAGAAGCGATTTCCTTTGCTTGGGAACTGGTGGCCAAAATTTCGGCATGCCCAAAGATAAATTGCTGGTTACAGTTTATTCCGAGGATGAAGAAGCCGCGACGCTTTGGAAGAAAATCGCGGACTTTAGCGATGATAAAATTATCCGCATCCCGACCTCCGATAATTTCTGGATGATGGGCGATACGGGGCCGTGCGGGCCGTGCAGCGAGATTTTCTACGATCAGGGCGAAACGTTACAGGGCGGGCCGCCGGGCAGTCCCGATGAGGATGGCGACCGTTTTCTGGAATTCTGGAATCTCGTTTTCATGCAATTCGAACAATTCGAGGATGGTAAGGAAAGTTATAAGCGTGAGCCTTTGCCCAAGCCTTCCATTGATACCGGTATGGGGCTGGAACGTATGGCCGCCCTGATGCAGGGGAAATTCTCCAACTACGATATCGACTTGCTGCGCGACATCATCGAGCACTCCGCCGATATTACGGGCGTCGATCCGGATGGAGAGCAGGCGCCGAGCCACCGCGTTATTGCCGATCACCTGCGCGCGTCTGCCTTCCTGCTTGCCGATGGTGTGATGCCTTCAAACGAGGGGCGTGGTTACGTGCTGCGCCGAATTATGCGCCGGGGTATGCGCCACGCGCATTTGCTGGGGGCAAAAGAGCCGCTGATGTACAAATTGCTGCCGACGTTGATCAGTAAAATGGGAGAGGCTTATCCCGAACTACGACGGGCGGAATCCATGATAACCCAGACGCTGCGCGCTGAAGAAGAACGTTTTAAACGCACGCTGGACCGTGGCTTGAAGATGCTGGACGAGGAAGCGGAGAATGTGAAGAATGGTATCCTGCCCGGTGAGGTTGCTTTCAAGCTGTATGATACCTACGGTTTCCCCGTTGATTTGACACAGGACGCTCTGAAAGCCAAAGGCATTTCTGTCGATATGACCGGGTTTGACGCCAGCATGGAAGAGCAAAAACGCGCCGCCCGTGCCGCATGGGCAGGAACCGGCGATTCGGGGTCGGACAAGCTGTGGTTTGACATGCTAGAGGAGCTGGGGCCTACGGAATTCCTTGGTTATGAGCGTGAGCATACCGAAGGGGAGATCAAGGCGATCGTCAAGGACGGTGCCCGTGTGAGCGCTCTTAAGGAGGGTGAACAGGGAGTTATCATTACCAATCAGACACCCTTCTATGGTGAATCCGGGGGGCAGGTCGGTGATCGTGGCATGATGAGTGTTGAAAGTGGCGAGCTTGAAGTGACCGATACGAAAAAGGCAGTCGGTTCACTGTTCCTGCATTTTGTAACCTGCAAAAAGGGCCGGGTGGAGGTTGGCCAGAGCGCAGAGCTGACGGTTGATAATAAGCGTCGCAGTGCTATCCGTTCCAACCACTCTGCTACTCACCTGATGCATGAGGCGCTGCGCCGCGTATTGGGCGAGCATGTTTCTCAGAAAGGTTCTCTACAGGATTCAGAGCGCACACGTTTTGATATTTCGCACAATAATGCGCTTACGCCGCAGGAAGTGGCGAAGGTTGAGGATATGGTCAATGCGGAAATTCGCGCCAACACGGCGATTGAAACCCGTTTGATGCCTCTGGAGGAAGCCCGGGAAACGGGTGCTATGGCGCTATTTGGTGAAAAATATGCCGATGAAGTGCGTGTGGTTTCGATGGGGACGCAGCAGTCAGGAGAGAACAAGGTTTTCTCCATTGAGCTTTGCGGTGGTACCCATGTGAAGCGTACGGGCGATATCGGGTTGTTTAAAATCATATCCGAAAGCGCTCTTTCTGCCGGAGTGCGCCGGGTTGAGGCTATCACTGGGGAGAATGCCCTGTCCTATCTTAACAGGCAGGCCGGGATTTTAAGCGATGCCAAAGCACTATTGAAGGCCGGGGAAGAAGAGTTTCTTCCCACGCTGGAAAAGCGCATAGCTGAAAATAAACGCTTGGAGAAAGAAATTTCCGATCTGCGGCGTCAACTTGCCATCAGCGGCGGCGGTGCATCCAATGATGAGGGAACGGATGTCAAGGATATCGGCGGAGTCAAATTCACAGGCCGCGTTCTGGCGGAGTTTCCGGCCAAGGACCTGAAACCGATGGCCGATGAGCTTAAGAAAAAGCTGGGTTCCGGTGTAATCGTTCTGGTGGCGACCAACGAGGGCAAGGCGTCAATTGTTGTAGGCGTAACGGATGATCTGACGGATCGTGTAAGCGCCGTAGATCTTGTAAAGGTTGGTGCGGCGGCATTGGGCGGGCAAGGTGGTGGCGGGCGCCCTGACATGGCGCAGGCCGGCGGCCCCGATGCGGCTGCGGCTAATGATGCGGTTAACGCTATTGAGAAAGCCCTGGTGAGCTAAACTTCATTTTTTGTTGTCAATCTACATCAGCGGCTTTCAGAGCCGCTTATGTAACTTTTACGATTCCCCTCTTGCTCTCTGTGCAGGCAATCGTTATAACGGCGGCACGTTTTTAAGATTTACACAATAAAGGAATAAACTATGGCCATAGAGCGCACATTTTCAATCATTAAGCCCGATGCTACGGCGCGCAACCTGACAGGTGCCATTAACGCTAAGCTGGAAGCAGCGGGCCTGCGCATTGTTGCGCAAAAACGCATCCATATGACGCTGGAACAGGCTCAGGGTTTTTATGCTGTTCACAAAGAGCGTCCATTCTTTGGTGAACTGACAGAGTTTATGAGCTCCGCCCCCGTTGTAGTCCAGGTTCTGGAAGGCGAAAATGCCGTGGCGAAAAATCGCGAAGTTATGGGCGCTACCAATCCGGACGAAGCGGCGGAAGGCACCATCCGTAAGGAATTTGCGCTGAACATAGGCGAAAATTCCGTGCACGGTTCCGATAGTCTTGAGAACGCAAAAATCGAGATTGCATATTTCTTTAAGCCTGAGGAAATCGTCGGTTAATCAAGCGCCTATTTGCTGTTTTGCGCCAGCCAGTCGCTAAGTTTTTTCTCTGACGTACGGAAGGTTCCGGGAAGCTTGGAGACTTCTTCGTAGGCTTTTTTGAACTCGCCGGTACTGGCAGTATGTTCAATTCTTGCCGCAATGATGCTGACCCCGGACATGCCGAAATTCGCCGCCATGCCTTTAAGCTCGTGTGAGCGTCCTACAAGGGCGTTGTGATCGTTCTTTTCAACGGCCTTCTCAAGTGATTCCACAAGCTCTTTGGCTTTGTCTAAAAAGCCTTCCAGTAAGTTGTGAAGCTGCCCGCTTCCAAGACTTTCCAAAAGACTTTGCAGCATGTCCCAGTCAAACAGTGCTTCTTCTTCCTCATCAACTGCGGTCGACGCTTTGCTGTCTTTTTCCTGCTCCGGCGGAGGTCCGGCGGTGATGACAGTTTCCGACTCGTAAGGGGCGCTCTCGCCTGTAACTACAGGGTTGTCGAAGACGTTTTTATAGGCGTTCGCAATTACGATCTCCAGCTTTTCCGGATCAATCGGTTTAGCCAGAAAACCGTTAATATTAGCTTTGAAATAGGTTTGAACATCTTCGCTGCGTACATTGCCGGTCAGGGCAATAATAGGAATGGCATTGGCGGGAGCGGGCATGGTGCGTAGCTTCCGGGCGGCTTCAACACCGCTCATGCCTTCCATATTGATATCCATGAAAATCAGGTCGAATTTTTCTTTTTCACAACGTTTTAGCGCGTCTTCGGCACTCTCGCTCTGTGCAATCTTGTGCCCCATTTTACTCAGGAATCCTTCCAGTACTTTACGGTTCATCTCATTATCTTCTACTATCAGGATGTGACGCGATGGAATTCTGGTTGATTTTTCGTTGTCGGTATCGGTGTGAGATTCTTCAGCAGCCTCTTTCTTGCTCTCGCCCTGTGCGCCCTTTTCCATCAGAAGGGAAAAGGAAAAGGTAGTGCCTGCATCTTCCTTACTGTCAAGGCCAATAGTACCGCCCATGGCTTCTACAAGGCGCTTGCAGATGGTTAGCCCCAGACCCGTTCCGCCGAACTTGCGTGAAATTGAACTGTCGGCCTGCGAAAAAGGCGCGAAAAGTTTTTCCTGAGCTTCGGGTGAAATCCCGATCCCTGTATCTTCCACGCCGAAATAAACCTCGTAATCGCCCCTGATTTCTGCGGGCAGGTTTTCAACTGTGGCGGCTTTCAGATGAATGGTAACACCACCTTTTTGCGTAAACTTGAGAGCGTTATTTACAAGGTTGAGCAAAACCTGGCGCAGGCGTGTCGGGTCGCCTTTTACAAATTGCGGCGAGTCCTTTTTAATGTCGGCCTTAAGATAAAGGTCCTTTTCTCCGGCATGGGCGGACATAAGCGTTACCACGCCTTGCACGAGCCGCGGCAGGTCGAAAGTGACGTTTTCCAGTTCCATATTGCCGCTTTCAATTTTTTCGAAATCGAGAATATCGTTTAGCAATGCCATCATGGTGTCGCCGGATTTTTGCATGGCCAACATGTAATCATGTTGTTGGGGCGTCATCTTGCTTTCCAGAAGCAGGCGGATCATCCCCATCAATCCTGTCATAGGCGTACGGATTTCATGGCTGACCACTGCAAGAAAAGCCGACTTGGCGCGGTTGGCTTCGTCAGCCTGTTCTTTGGCGCGGCGCATTTCTTCCGTGCGTTGCATCTCCCGTTCGCGCAATTCTGCCATCAATTCGCGCTCGCGTTCGATGACGCGTAAAAGTCGCGATTGGTCCGCGGCCTCCTTAGACTGTTTGAGCCGTGCAGTTGCTTCGATTTCCTGCATTTCGCGCAGCTGTTTCTGACGCTCCTCCTCCTCCTCTGTTTTTATCTTGGCTATGGCGGCACCGATAAACAGCATACCCTGAACGATGACCCCGCCCCAAAAAGCGTGCAGGGTTAGGGGAGTCGTCGCGATAAATCCTCCTGCGGCGCCGATGGTAACGAGCCCGGCGATAACGGCCGTAATGCAACCCAGAGCATAAGGAGCGGCGTAAAGTTTACTGTACTGGGTTTGTGAAATTGCCAGATAAGCCAAAAGCGCCTGGATTATAAGGCCGGAAAAAAACAGGAAGCCAACGCCTGTGATATTACTGGAGCTCCAAATGATAATATTCAGGAGCGTTAACAAAGCAATAGCGCCGCCTGAGACCATAAGGATTCTTAAGTCCGGTATGTCTTCTTTCTTCAGGTTTAGGAAATATCCGTTCCCAACCAGTCCGAGCAGGGTTAGCAGGCCAAATCCGAAAGTAATAATATCATTTAAAAGAGGATGAGCGGCGTAAAATGTACCGTGAATGAACCCGTACAATCCGAGGGCAGTAGCGAAATATCCTGCAAAAATGCAATACATGACATTTTTTTTCAGCAGGGAGAGGACGATGAAAGAGCCGGTTATTAAAAGTAGTAATGTGACGATAACGCCAAAAAGCGAGAGCATTTCGCCGGGCTTATTCAGGTAGTAATCGGGGCTGACAAGTTTCGGCGTAATCAGGGCAGGCAGACCGCCTTCGGCCTCAACGAAAACGATAAAGAGGTTTATCTGTCCCTGTAAAATTTTGACCGGAATGGCTGTTCCTTCGGGAGGAATATCAATTTTGCCGCTTTGTTTGAGGGCCCTGGAAAAGGTTTGTCCGGTTGTGTGATTGTGGACAAGAATTTTGTGTACCATGGCAAGCCGTCCTGCGGATGTGGATCCAAAATCCAGTACCCAGTCCTGCTGTTCACTGTTGTTCAGGACTGAAAACACCATCCATACAGGGGATTGTGAAGCGCCAAGATTGAGAATCTCCTCATCCTGCCGCATACCGCGTGTATTGTTCTGATGACGGTTGACGATCACGTTATAAGTTAGTTTATGGTCGGGATCCTTGGTCATGTAGATATGAGGTCCCAGCGGGATGGTTTTGTCTTCCGGGTTAATAACGGCCCTTGATGTGGGGGTGATCTGGGCTGAAGCGCTTCCAGATATCAGATAAGCAAAAGATAAAAGGACGAGGCCGAATGTCAGCAACAAAAGGCTCTTATAAGCGGTGCCATATATTTTTATTGTAAGATTCTTCACCAATTTCAGCCCGTAGATGGTTGTCATGAAACACAGTCCGCGTCCCGGTTGTCTTAAATTATTATAACAGGGTATGCCCTAACGAAAAGGTAAGAAAAGGCCGGTGGTGATTTACCTGGCGGGGCGCCTTTATTGATCTATGTAAAAATGAGAGCCAGCAGAATAAGCAAAATTCCAACGCCAACGCATAGTTTCTGAGCGAACTTAATAAAGGAATCATAAAATTCCTGTGCGTTTTTAAGTTCTGTGGGGCTAACTTTGACAGGAGCGTGATGGGCCATTTTAAATCCTTAGACTGTAATTTTTCTTGCTAAATTCTAGGACGAATCTCTGTTGTTTTTCAACTGGGTATTTTAACTTTATTCTCTGCAATCAGGCGTACGGCCTCCGGGTAAGCGATATGTTCCTGCTCTAAAATTCGGGCGGCCAGGCTATCGGGAGTGTCGCCAGGCAGGATGTTCACGCGCTTTTGTACAATAATTTCGCCGGAGTCTACCTCCGGGACCACGAAATGCACGGTACAACCTGACTCCCTCTCCTTTGCAGCCAGTGCGCGGGCATGTGTGTCCGTACCCTTGTAAGCAGGCAGCAATGAGGGGTGTATATTAATGATCGGCTGTCCCCAGCTCTCAATGAAATGCGGCGAGAGAATTCTCATGAATCCGGCAAGGCAGATCAAGTCGAGGTTGTACCTGTCCAGTGCTTTAAGCAGTGCATCTTCAAAAGCCTTCCGTTCGCCATAGTTTCTGTGGTTAACCACGGTGGTTGGAATGCCCGCTTTTGCCGCGCGTTCAAGGCCGGGAGCGTCAGGTTTGTTGGAGAGCACGAGGTTGATTTGTGCGGGATAATCAGGCCGGGCGCAGGAATCTATGAGGGCCTGCATGTTTGATCCGCGTCCGGAAATAAACACGGCCAGTCGAAGTTTTTGTGTCTTTGATGCCGGATTATCCACGCTGGTTAAGGCTGTTCATGCCATGCCTCTCCCATATTCTCAAGGATTATGCTTTGATCCGCTACGTTTCGTTTTTGAATTTTTCCGATCGTATAAACGATCTCATTTTGGGCGCTCAAAGTTTCTTTAATCTGTTCTGCATGCTTTTGAGCACAGACAATTACCATTCCGATACCACAGTTCAGCGTGGTCATCATATCCTCGCTGGACAGGTTTCCGATATTGCGCAGCCAGCGGAAAACAGGAGGCAGTTGCCATGCTGTGGTATCGATTACGGCCGTTACGTCATCGGGCAGGATACGGGGAATATTCTCTATAAACCCGCCGCCGGTAATATGTGCCATTCCCTTAATAGCCGGTTTGCCGTCTTCATTTTTAATTTTAAAGGTTTCAAGCAGGGAGCGTACATAAATCCGGGTAGGCATGAGCAGAAGTTCACCCAGTCTTAAACCGTCTTCAAATGGTGAAAGGCTGTCATAATCAAAGCCTTGCGTTTCTTTGATCAGTTTACGCACAAGGGAAAAGCCGTTGGAGTGAAGCCCGTTGGAGGCCATGCCTAAAACCACGTCGCCTTCGCAGATTGTCTCTCCCGTAATCATCTGGGAGCGTTCCACGGCGCCGACACTAAAGCCCGCCAGGTCGTAATCGCCGGCTATATAAAGGCCGGGCATTTCGGCCGTTTCGCCGCCGACCAGCGCGCATCCGGCCTGCTGGCAGCCTTCGGCTACGCTGGCGATTACGGCTTCGGCCACCTCATTGACCAGTTTTCCTGTCGCAAAATAATCGAGGAAAAAGAGCGGCTCTGCACCCTGTACGACCAGGTCGTTTACGCACATCGCCACGCAGTCGATTCCGATCGTGTCATGTTTATCCATTTCGATGGCTATCTTTATTTTTGTGCCCACACCATCGGTGGAGGAGACCAGAATCGGGTCATCCATGTTAATCTTTTTCAGGTCGAAAAGAGCTCCGAACCCGCCAATGCTGGACATGACGCCGGGGCGGTTGGTTTTTTTGATATGAGGCTTGATACGTTCGACCAGCTCGGCGGCCTTGTCGATATCGACGCCAGCGTTTTTATAAGCAGTTTCTTTTATTTCTGAATTGGGTTTCATTTTGCATCTTCACAGTAAGGCGCTATAACTACATTCTCTTTAAAAACAATCAAGAGATAAACATGGCCATACTCTATAAGCATTTTCTGTGCCTGCGTACAGCCCTTAGCATATTTTTCTGTATGATCGTGTTCTGTGTGGCCGGTTTAGGGCAGGCAAGGGCGGATAGCTCAATTTTCACCATTTCTAACGTGAAAGTCGATATCACTGCGGAAAGCGCCGCTGCCGCCCGTGAGCAGGCTTTTGCACAGGCCCAGATTCAGGCGTTTCAGTCTCTTGCCCGCCGGCTTGTCGCGGACGGGGAAAGTGCGGCCATTACTCCGCCGGACCCGTCAGTCATTTCCACCCTGATCAAAGATTTTGAAATTACGGACGAGCGGCTTTCACGCGTGCGTTATGTGGCGGTTTATACCTTCCGTTTTAAGGAAAGGGCTTCACGCGATTATTTTGCCGGGCAAGGAGTCGGTTATACGGATGTGAGCAGCAGGCCTGCTCTGGTGTTGCCGTTTTATCAGGAAACCGTAAAGCCTGTCTTGTGGTCTGACCAGAATCCGTGGATGAGCGCCTGGAAACGCGCAGGTAACCTTAAGGGGCTGGTGCCGATTGTCGTTCCGATAGGGGATATTGAGGACCTGCAGGATATCGGTGGTGATGAAACGATGACATATGATCCGGCGGCTTTGCGACGTATGCTGGACCGTTACAACGCCGGGGAGGCGATCCTTCTGCTTGCCGTTCCTGACGCCCGGCTTGCCGCAATCTCTCAGGATTCCAGTCCGGTACAGGGAGCGCTGACTGTCCATGTCTACCGTACAGACCGTGCGCGGCCTGAACATACCGGGCAGATCGATGTCGATTCGATTGAAGGGGAAACAAGGGGGTTGCTTTATGACCGTGCAGTCCAGATGGTCAGGGATGCGATCCAGAGAAACTGGAAAGCGCAGACGGTTGTAAGTGCTGCTGAAACCAATAGCATGCAAGTTAAGGTTCGCTTTGAAAACCTGAAGCAGTGGGCAGAAACGCAAAAAGAGCTGGAAAGAGTGCAGGGCGTTACGGCTGTTAACCTGGTCAACCTGGCGCGCGATCATGCGCTGGTTAACCTGATGTTTCAGGGAAGTGAGGAACGTCTGCGCCTTGCTTTGCGACAGGCCGACATTACTTTGAGCAAACCGCGAATCGGCACCGTGAGTGAGAGAATGCCGCTTTTGTACGAGCTGTATCTAAATCGCTATCAACCGGAAGACGCGCAAATCCAGGAAAACGTCGTTCCTATGTCGCATGAGGAAGAGTCGCAGCCTGTTGCAACGCCGGTGGAGGAAACAGGGCCTCAGCAGCCTGTGGCCGAAAAAAAGTCGTGGCGTGAGCGTTTTTGGCGCTAGAATACTGACTTAATTCAGGAAAGGGCGATTAAATGAGCATGCAAAAGCATATGTTGTTCTGGGCGGTCATTTTCTTTGTGTTCGGGGCTTCTGTCATGCTTCTGAAGGGTGTGCTCATGCCTTTTGTCGTCGGGCTTGCGGTTGCTTACCTGCTCAATCCGCTTGTGAGTAAAATAGAACGTCGGGGGGTGCCGCGCTATCTTTCATCCCTGCTTATTTTGGGAGTTTTTTATCTGGCGCTGATGGCAGCGCTGGCGGTTGTTGCGCCGCTGGTATATCGTGAAAGCATACAGATTTACGAAGATTACCCCGGTTACCTCGATCGTATCATGACGTGGGTGCAGCCTTATATCGAACAGGCGCGCAGCTGGGTAGGGCACAGTAACGGAAGCGAAATTAAAGAACTGCTGGCGGGACATTCGGATAAAGCGCTGGGTGCGGGAAATGTCCTGCTCTCCAGCTTGGCGCTGGGCGGACAGGCTCTGGGCAGTATGCTGGCGTTGTTGATTATCGCGCCGCTTACGGCATATTTTTCATTGAAGGAATGGCCATCGATTACGAAATGGGGGGAGGGGCTTTTGCCGCGCAAGCATAAAAATACTATTATTCAGCTTCTTAGCGAGATGAATTCCAAAATTTCCGGTTTTGTTCGTGGCCAGATTACTGTAGCGCTGATTCTGGGAACGGGGTATGCGTTGGCCTTGTCACTGATGGGATTGAAATATGGGCTTCTGATCGGGTTTTCGGCGGGTATTGTGGGCATTATCCCTTTCTTTGGGGCTACTTTCGGTTTTGTCACCGGCGGGCTTGTGGCATGGTTTCAGACACAGGATCTGCTATTTGTAGGGCAGATTTTAGCCGTCTTTGCAATCGGTCAGCTTATCGAGGGTAACCTCCTGACGCCCAAATTGGTAGGCGATAGTGTCGGTCTGCATCCCATATGGGTTATATTTGCCCTTATGGCAGGCGGTGCGCTGTTTGGCATTTTAGGCATGCTGCTGGCTGTTCCGGTTGCGGCAATGATCAGTGTTTTGTTTAGTTTTGCCATTGCCCAGTATAAAAGCAGCGCATTTTACAAAGATAATTTAAAACCGAAGACGAAGAAAAAAAGGACGCTGTAGTCATGAACTTTTCCGCGGCCCAGCAAATTCCTTTCGACCTTCCCGCCAGAAGCGCGCTGGCCCGGGACGATTTTCTTGTTACGGACAGCAATCGTGCGGCGGTGGATTGGATTGACCGCTGGCCGAAATGGCCCGCGCCTCTTTTGATTATTTCCGGGCCCGCAGCCAGCGGGAAGTCACATCTGGCAGCGGTCTGGCGGGAGCGTGCAGGGGCCGAAATGATCCGCCCGGAAATGCTTGTATCCCGCACGGCGGAACAAATCTGTGCGGCCGGGGAGCATTTGCTTTTTGACGGGCTGGACCCATGGCTGGGTGAGCGCGAAGCGGAGGCTACTCTTTTCCACATTTATAATATTTTGAAAGAGGAAAAGCGCAGCATGATGGTGACCATGCGTATGACGGCAACGGAGGTGCCTTTCGAAATTGCGGACCTCGCTTCACGTTTCCGCGCCGCCCCTCTGGTGGAGATCAGGCCGCCGGACGACATGTTGCTGGGCTCTGTGTTGATCAAGCTTTTTGCCGACCGTCAGCTTATTGTATCCCATGATGTGATTGCCTATATTCTGCCGCGCATGGAACGATCTTTTGCAGCGGCGCGTGATCTTGTGGAACGGGCAGACCGTCTGGCTCTTTCCCAAAAACGAAAAATTACCGTGCCGCTGATGCGCGATGTTTTAAGCGCAATGCAGGCCGAGGAATTTTAACGGGGCATTCAGGTCCAGCGCGCCGGTGTTGCCGGGGCGTTATAGTCCTGCGGTGTGGCTAAATCGAGCAGGACGTTCTCGCTGGGTTGGATTGTGCCCCACTCTCCGCACGGGCATTCAAGCACACATAACGTTCCGGGCATGAAGCCGCTGCTAAGAAGTCTCCTAGTAACGCTGTCCGCTCCTTGTTCTGCAAGTGTGATACAGAGTTCGAAAATGCCGGGATTGTGTGCCACGACAAGCACTGCATGATAAATATTATCTATATCCTGTATCCGGCTGAGAAGTTTTCCACGCGGGGCGTTATAAAGCGCGTCTTCGCAGCTCATAGTGATGCTGTGATCGAAAGTGCGGAGCACCTGTGCTGCAGTTTGCTGGGTGCGGGTTGCGCTGGAACACAGCACGAAATCCGGCGTAAAGCCCCGGTCTGCCATATAGCGCCCAAGCGCCATGGCATCAGCCGTTCCTTTGGGGGTCAGTTTACGGCTTTTATCATGCTTGTTGTCTGCGGTGCCCGCTTCCCCGTGACGTAATAGGAATAGTCTTTTCATCGTTTCGTACGTTGTTACAAGATTTCAGTGTTGTCCGATACCTTATATTTCACAATGCGGGATTCTTTAAGCCCAATGGCAAGCTCACCGTTTTTAAGCGCTAGGGCGGCATTTCCAAAAACTTCCCGCCGCCATCCCTTTAGCGCGGCAATCGTATTTTCGTCATGGTCAAGGGCGATGGCTTCCAGATCTTCGGCCGAAGCAACAAGTTTAGGGGCCACGTCGTTCATGACGCTTTGGATTTTAAGCAGCATTTTAAGGGCGTCAATAATGGCGGAGGCCGTCGGGGGCAGCGGTTTTTTCTTATGAACTTCCGGCCAGCTTTCTTTAGGGGTTTCAAGGGCTTTTTCAATAGCCTTCAGGAGTTCCTTGCCGATATGCCCCGCAGCAAGGTCGGCGGACATCCCCCTGATTTTTTTTAGCGCGTTTACATCACGGGGAATTTGCCCGGCCATGTCAGCCAGCGTCTCATCGCGCATTACCCATGGTTTGGGAATGTCCTTTTCCTGTGCCCGCTTCTCGCGCCATGCAGCCAGTTCGCGCAATACAGCAAGATTTTTAGGTCGCGGGGAACGGATTTTAACCCGTTTCCATGCTTCGTAAGGATCGTTTTGGTATGTTGAAGGGGACTCAAGTATCGCTTCCTCCTCGAAAACCCATGATGTGCGTTTGCGTCGTGCCAGTTCTTCCGAAAGATGTTTGTAGACTTCAAGCAAGTGTGTGACATCGCCGAGCGCATAATCGATTTGTTTCTGGCTGAGCGGGCGGAGGCACCAGTTGGTGAACTGCGCGCTTTTATCTATTTTTGCGCCTGTAATATCATTTACCAGCGCTTCGTATCCCACCTGATCGCCATAACCCAGTACCATGGCGGCGATTTGGGTGTCGAAAAACGGGTGTACAACCTTGCCTGTCAGGTTGTAGAAAATCTCCAGATCCTGCCGCGCGGCATGGAAAATCTTCAATACTTTCTCATTCTGCAGCAAATCGAAAAGCGGAGTGAGGTCCAGCCCGCCTTCCAGCGGGTCGATGGCTGCGGCATTTCCTTGCGGGTCGCTGACCTGCACAAGGCAGAGCTTCGGGTAATAGGTTTTTTCCCGCAGGAATTCCGTATCGATCGTAATGAATTCCTGCGTGCTTAGCGTCTTGCAAAGCCTATCTAGTTCTTTTTGCTGTGTAATAACCATGCATTGTTTAAGCACGAAGCAGCGCACGTACCAAGGATTCTTTTAAATTTGCCACAAAAATCCTTTGCGCGTTGCTCACAGGGCGTTTATAAGTTCCTCCCATGCATAGTTACAGAACACATACCTGCGAAGAGCTTCGCAAATCGGATGAGGGGCAGGAAATCCGCCTCTCGGGCTGGATTCACAAAATGCGTGACCATGGTGGCGTGTTATTTATCGACCTGCGCGATACATACGGTCTGACGCAATGCGTGGTGGAAGAAAACTCCCCGCTGCTTTCCGAAGTGGAAAAATGGCGCGTTGAGAGCGTTGTAACCATTACTGGCAAGGTGAAGGCAAGGACGCCTGAAACCGTCAATCCGAAAATGCCCACGGGCGAGATTGAAGTGACGATCGAACAGGCGGATTTGCAATCTGCCGCCGCTGTAATCCCGTTTCAGGTTTCGGAGGATGATGGAGCAGGCGAGGATTTGCGTCTGCGTTACCGTTATCTCGACCTGCGCCGCGAGAAAATGCAGAAAAACATCCGCCTGCGCAACAACGTTGTGCGTTCCATGCGTGAGCGCATGTACGGGCAGGGTTTCCAGGAATTCCAGACGCCGATCCTGACGGCCAGCAGCCCGGAAGGCGCGCGGGACTACCTTGTTCCCTCACGCCTGCATCCCGGCAAATTTTATGCCCTGCCGCAGGCGCCGCAACAGTTTAAACAGCTTTTGATGATGAGCGGCTTTGACCGTTACTTCCAGATCGCGCCATGTTTCCGTGACGAAGACGGTCGCGCCGATCGTCTTGCGGAGTTCTACCAGCTCGACGTGGAAATGAGCTTTGTGACGCAGGAAGATGTGTTTAATACGATCCGCCCGGTTATCGAGGGCATATTTGAGGAATTTTCCGATTTCACAGGGGAGAAGCGCGAGGTTACATGGTTGCCCAACATTCCCTACAAGGAAGCCATACTCAAATATGGTTCCGATAAGCCGGACCTGCGCAACCCGCTGGAAATCGTCGATGTGACGGAAGTGTTCGCCCGTGACGATGTTGAATTTAAAGCCTTTAAAGGTGTAATTGCCGATGGCGGCGTTGTGCGGGCGATCCGTGCCCCCGCCGTGGCCGACCAGCCGCGCAGTTTCTTTGACAAGCTCAATAGCTGGGCACAGGGTGAAGGCGCGCCGGGGCTGGGTTATGTGTTGCTTAAGGACGGCGAGGGCGCGGGCCCGATCGCGAAATTTATCCCCGAAGCGGCGCAAGCCGAGCTTCGTAAAGTTGCGAGCCTCGAAGAAGGTGATGCCGTATTCTTCGTATGTAATAAAGAAGCCGCTGCCGCCAAGTTTGCCGGGCTTGCCCGTGATGCAATATGTAATGCCCTGCCCGAAGGGCATGTGGCGGCGCGCGAAGGCGGCGTTTACAAGTTTTGCTGGATCGTCGATTTCCCGATGTACGAATTTGATGAAAAGGCGCAGAAAATCGATTTCTCCCATAACCCGTTCTCTATGCCCCAGGGCGGAATGGAAGCGCTGGAGGGCGATGCGCTGGAAGTTTATGCATACCAGTATGACTGCGTTTGTAACGGTTTTGAATTGTGTTCCGGTGCTATTCGTAACCACAAGCCCGAGATCATGGAAAAGGCGTTTGGGATTGCCGGGTACGATAAATCCGTTCTGGAAGCGAAATTCGGCGGCATGCTGAATGCCATGAAATTCGGCGCCCCGCCGCACGGCGGGCTGGCTTTCGGCCTTGACCGGATTGTGATGCTGCTTGCTGATGAGCCGAACCTGCGCGAAGTTTACGCTTTCGTGATGAACGGCCAGTATGAGGACCTGATGATGGGTTCTCCGTCCGAGGCTACGCCCGAACAGCTCAAGGACTTGCACCTGAAGCTTAATTTACCCAAAGAAATGGTCAAGAAGGAACAGGCCGCCTAGATAGAACAACCGGGGATCTGGCCAGGGTTAGAGCTCGCAACACTTGCATGTGCCATCCATTGTTTCATGCCCTCGGATAATGTACTACTGGGATAAAGCAGCTTCTCACGAATTTCCTCTACTATGGCCTTATCCTCTTGTCCTTTCGAGCCGCTTTGGTAGCAGCCGGCCGTAATTCTTTTGTCGCCGATTTTATCGTCCCCATTGAACATGGTCACATCAATCGTGGCACCGCTAACATGCGAAACATCAAGGCGTGTTATGGGGGTTTTGGCCCTTGTTGTCAGGTTGTTTGTATGAATAGTGACAGGCGGTGCCATAACGGCGGCCTTATTGAAGAACGCGGCATATATCGTTTCTGAAATACTTCCCATTTAATGTGTTCTAACCCTGTTTGGTTTTGCCTTTTATTATATTTTCATAATGATAATAAAGGGTTAAGGTTAGATAGGATTTTAGGGAATTAGAGGAGAGCGTTTTTGGTTGTCTATCACGGGCCGCCTTCAACGGTTTCTGCCGGTGAAGCCATTTGAAGTGCTGCTTCACGTTCTCTGGCACTTTGAAGGATGCCTGTTACATGTTTAATCACGGCTTCTTCCTGTTCACGCAACCGTTCATGATAAATTTGCAAGACTCCCATATTTCTTATGCATTTATGGGTAATCAGAAAGTGTAAAGTAGCTGTTTCTTCTGCATTTGCGGCGGTCCGAGCTGTATCGTGATTATTTGGTATCAGGGCAACAAAGGTATCGAAGTCCCGGATGTTGTGCTCTGTTTCGGACGGGGAGCCCTTGAGTGCTACCAGATTAATACCAAGAGTGCCTGCAAACCTTTGTATTCTCTCAATTTTACATCCGTGTAACGCTAAAGGTGTTGTGTAAGCGGAGGCAAGTTTAAACAAGAGCTGTTCTATGTTAGTTCTTCTATCTTCTGCTGTCTGGCTAATTGTTTTAGCAAGAATGCTAAGACGCTGATGCAGGGCATTAACGTCATCCTGAGGTATATTCCAGCCCTTTTCGGCAGCCTCTAATATTGCCAGGAATATGGTGTATGCGTCTATTGGCTGGATAGACGCTTTGGTTGTTGCTGTCTGCGAAGTCCGGGGTTTACTTAATGGAGATGGTGCGGCTTTGATATTATCCTCACCTTCAGGGTATGTGATGACATAAATATTTATATTTCGTTTTGCGGCTTCGAGATCCAGATTGAGATACGTAATGTTTCGCCAGCTTTGCCAGCCATCCCGCTGTGCACGCGCTTCCCAGTCCATAAGCAGGAGTTCTTCGGGACTTTTCTGCCCCCTTGCGGCGTTGTTCCTGACTCGCCTGACAAGTTCCTTTACACGCTCATGGAGTTCTTGGATATCCTGATCTGTA
>CAZBNG010000024.1:0-12598 GCA_964493095.1 uncultured Pseudobdellovibrionaceae bacterium | reverse complement strand
ATTCTTCATGTGCGTATCGAAATATTTCACCTAAAAGGGCCCGTACATTTTCAAGGCGTATCTTGGGGTCTTTCATGTTACTGGCGGACATGACAGTTTCTTATTCTCCGTGGTTATGCCGTTTTTTATAAAATAAAGGGCAAAGCTTATCTTTCAAGCGCTATGGATATAGCGGATAGCTAGGGGACAAGTCAAATGTTATGGTTAATTGCTTTGGGTTTAGCTAGGTGTAATATCTCGTTCACGGTCAGAACAGGCTGAATTTATCATTTCAAAAGCGACGAGTACCCGTTTCATAGCATCAGGATTTTTTGATAATTCAGCATATGCCTGGTTTAGTGTGGGTCCGGCCGCCTCTCTGTCATCCATATTTTTAAGAAAAGTCGGGCTTCCAGGGGCTTCGGTGAGTAATCGTTCCATAATGATAAACCCCTTTATAGCGTCTGCCAATTCAGGAGTTAGTAACAATGCTAAAATCTCAGGAGTAGCGGTTTTGGGAATTTTATGACGAAAGCTTGGCGGTGCAATTATTGCTGTAGCAGGTCCTACGGTTATTGGAGGGATGGAGGCAGTGGGTGTTCTTCTGACAGCGAACTGTGCAGACAAACTTCTGGGGGCTGTTGAAGGGGGTGGGGAAGTCTGTTGCACTTGATTTGTTTTTGTAATAATTGCTTCTGGTGATAAGGCCGTTTTCTTTAAATTTTCAATATCAGCAAGTTTTAATCCTCTTTCTCTTGCCCTTTGAATTATATGGTCGGTTGTAATGGGATAGCGCAGCCAGCCACCGTTAAAAGTTTGGTCACTATGAAGCGTTATGAGCAGTCGCTCATACGGTGTTTGCTCTGTTTCGTTGTTTCTGGTGGCTTTGATCCGGGTTATACTGAACTGTATAAGGGTAGAAAGAAGGTCTCGCTCGGCCTGAGTGCAGTTTTGCCAGCCGTTTTCAGCCCTGACTATAATGGTTCCCAGCAATTCAGGAACAAGTTCTGTTTCTTCTGGTGTTAATGGACGTTCGCTGGTCATAGTTACTCTTGATATTTTTTACAGTTCGTTAAAACTATACTGCACAGCAGCTAAAAATTTAAAACTTCAAAATCAGTTATCAACCCGGAATATAAGGGTATTTCAGCCCTCGGTCAAGTATTATGTATAATAAATTCAGAGAGGTAAGAAATCCAAAGAAATGGCCCGGTCTGCTTGATTGGAGGGGGGAAGCATGACCGGGCCGCGGGTTCGTCTGTCTGGAGGTTAGGGTTCACGGTTGGGAGGGTGACAGACTTAGGGGGTAACCCATTGCTATGTTTATACTTTCTTTATTGTCCAGACATTGCTCCTCTGGGCGTTGCGCTCCGCCAGAAGGTCGAACATGTCGCTGGAGCCGTTAATAAAATCTTCATCACGGGTGAGCTCAAAACCCTTTTCCCCGTGAGAAGAAAACGTCAAAAGGCCATGCGCAATCAGCGATCTGGCGTGTTTATGCTGGATGTAATCGGTACTCATTTTTCTACCCTGTTTTTAAGTTTCCTTGGTAGAACACTATGCGAATGGTGTGCCAGTTTTGGGTCGCAGAAAAATCATTGTTTTTCAGTTGGTTATATTGATTTTTTGGGGTGCTTTCCGGTTCTTTTTCCCGTCCGGCTTTCCGGGGGTCTTTTTTGACCCCTTTTTTATATTCCGGCAGGCAGGCTTTGCCGCTTTTATGTATGGCAGGGTTTATGATAAGCTTTGCGCCGTGCAGGGCTTTCCGTTATGATGACGGGGAACTGCCAGCCTGCCTGTAAAATATCGCTAAAACTATAATAACCGCCCTTAAAATCGATTTTGCCAAACGATCCAATGACCCGCACACTTTTCACCTCAACCCGTAAAGCAGCCATTATCGTTGCCGTGGCCCTTTTGGCCGGAATAGGCCTGTTTTTTGTAATTTCTTCTGGCGAATTACCGCAAAAAGTGGCTCAAGAGGTCAACGCCCTGCCTAAAGTGGGGCTAACCAAGGGCATTGATTATAATATGGGGTTGAAACCTCATAAGGCGCTTTACGATATTGAACTGGTTTCTACCCGCTCAGGCTCCCAGATCGTCAATGTCAGCGGTAAAATGCTCTATGAGTGGCAGCCGACCTGCGACGCATGGATTTCCAATCACCGTTTTGACTTGCTCTATGAATATGCCGACACGGCGCCGATGCGCATTACCAGCGATTTTTCAACCTATGAGCCTTATGACGGCAACTCGCTGGATTATACCTCGCGGCGTAAACGCGATGGAGTGCTTTTCGAGGAATTGCGCGGTCATGCCAGAATCAAGGAAACCGGGGTAGGCGAGGCCGTATATACGATGCCCGAAGGCCTTATACAGGAATTGCCCATGGGAACGGTTTTCCCGATGGGCCATTCCCGCAAGATGTTGGAGCAGATCAAAAAAGGCCGGAAATTCATGGCGGCCACTATTTTTGACGGGAGTGACGAGGAAGGGCCGGTTTTAGTTAATAGTGTGCTTGGCAAACCAGCCAATGCCGTAGCGCAGGTGAATGGCTCCGCGGCGCTTGATATGAGCCTCCTCAATACCCCGGCGTGGAATATGCGCCTTGCGTTTTTTCCTTTGAATGATGACAGTACGATGTCTGATTATGAAATGGATATAGTTTTTCACGAAAATGGCGTGATCAGTGATATGCTGATCCAATATGACGACTTTGCTATTACACAAAAATTGGTTGCTCTGGAGCCTCTAGAGAATAACTGCAAAGAGGAGCCGGCTTCGGATTAACAGTTTTCCCTGATTACAAAAAAAGATAGACTTTCAAAGGCAAAAAAGGGAGCATTATAGGGATATGAGTAAAACTGTGTTAATTGTGGAAGATAACGAGCTGAACATGAAATTGTTTCATGATCTGCTGGAAGCTAACGGCATTAACACGCTGCAAACACGGGATGGACTGAAGGTTTTGGAGCTGGCCCGCGAGCATCGTCCCGACTTGGTGTTAATGGATATTCAATTGCCGGAAATTTCCGGTCTTGACGTAACGAAGCAGTTGAAGGCAGACGATGAGCTTAAAGGTATCCCCGTGATTGCAGTGACCGCGTTTGCCATGAAGGGCGACGAACAGAAAATCCGCGAAGGCGGGTGCGAAGATTATATATCCAAGCCGATCTCGATTACCGGCTTTTTGGCCGTTATTGAAAAACATTTAGGCGGCACAGATGGTGGGGGTGCAGAGGGCGGCGAAAAGAAGCAAGAGGCCTCTTAGATGTCAGCCCGTATTTTAGTCGTCGACGATATTCTGCCGAACGTAAAGCTGCTGGAAGCCAAGCTCAGCGGAGAATATTATGAAGTTCTTACCGCCTTTAGCGGTGAGGAGGCATTGGAAAAAGTGGCGAAAGAAAGCCCCGATCTGGTGCTCCTTGACGTTATGATGCCCGGAATGGATGGTTTTGAAGTTTGCAGTCGAATTAAATCCGATCCGGCTTTGTGCCATATTCCCGTTGTGATGGTGACGGCTCTGACAGATTCGCACGATCGTGTCCGCGGTCTTGAGGCCGGTGCCGACGATTTTCTGAGCAAGCCTATAAATGATGTGGCGCTGATGGCGCGGGTGCGGTCTCTTGTACGCCTGAAAATGGCGCTGGATGAGTGGCGCATGCGTGAAAATACGGCCAGCCAGCTTGGTGTGGTCGGTGAAGCTTCCAATTTCATGACTGAGCCCGTGGAGGGCGCACGGCTCCTGGTGGTTGAGGACAAGGATTTTGAAGTTTCAAAAATCCAGGAAACTCTGGCCAAGGACCATGATATTGTGATGGCGGTCAAGGACGGCGCCGCGGCAATGTCATTGGTTGCGCGGCATGATTTTGATGTAATTATGGTCAGCCTTAATCTGGAAGACGAAGACGGATTGCGCCTTTGCTCTCATCTGAAATCGAATGAGCGCACGCGTGCTGTGCCGATTGTGATGGTTGGGCAGGTTGAGGACATGCAGCGTATCGCGCACGGGCTGGAAATCGGCGCTCATGACTATATTATGCGTCCGATCGACCGTAACGAGTTGCTGGCACGGGTCCGTACGCAGGTGCGCCGTAAACGTTTCCAGGAACGCTTGCGCTCAACTTATGAAATCAGCCTGTCTATGGCGCTCACCGATACGCTGACCGGGCTTTATAATCGGCGTTATCTGGACGTCCACCTTCAAAAACTTTTGCAGAAAAATCAGGATAGTAAAAAATCTCTGGCCGTTCTGATGGTGGATATCGATCACTTCAAATCGGTCAACGATACGCATGGCCATAACGTTGGTGATGAGGTTTTGAAAGAGTTTGCTACCCGCCTGACGGATAAGCTCAGGAGTTTTGACCTTGTAGCGCGTCTGGGTGGAGAGGAGTTTGTCGTGATTCTGCCCGATGTATCCGAGGAAAGGGCCTATATGGTGGCCGAGCGCCTGCGTCGCGAGATCAGTGATGAGCCGTTTAAATGCAGTGCAGAGGGTGGTTCTCTCGATATCACCACATCCATTGGCGGTATGCTGGTCAAAGATGGGGAGGACAATCCGACCAATGTGCTGGAGCGGGCGGATAAGGTGCTCTACGAAGCCAAGAATGCGGGCAGGAATTGCTGTGTGTTTGAAGGAGTAGGCAAGCTCGATCCCGAAATGTTTGAAATGCCCGAGCGTCAGCCGATCGAATAAGATTTACCCGCTTAGGAATCCGTTTTTAACCAGCGAAATTCCAATAATTCCCGCAATAATCATCAGACATGACGCCGCCGTTCTGAAATTTAGTGGCAGTTCCTTCGTGATAAAATCGTGAATACTGAAGATCAGTGGCTGGCAAACGCCTAAAAGCACGATGATGACAACCGGCAAAGCTACATAGGAATAAGCTTCAAACATTGTCGCAATAACGATGAGAACCGTTATGAGCCCCGCTTCGAAAAGACGTATCTTTCCTTCCCCAAGTGATTTATTCATCGCGATGCCGCCATATGAGAAGAACATTAAAAACAGCAGGCTTTGCGCGGCGGCGGCGTGGAAAATGAAATTGTCCTGAATCGCTAATGCCTTTTTGAAAATTTCCAGGTCGAGAACACTAAGTACGGAAATTACCGAGATTAAAGCGAGCATTTTATACAGGCCGTTATTTTTCAGAGAAACTTTTTCGCTGCTGGTGCCGGTTTGTAAAAATCTGGCACGTTCAAAGTTCAGGATTGTGCCCCCGGCGAGCGTTATAAAAACCAGCCCCGCCATCGGCAGCGATATAGGCATATCCAGAAAAAAGTAATCAACGATAAAGGCGACAATGACCATGATAGAAAAACGGTAAGTCGATAGTTCGATCAGGCTTGCATATTTGTAAGTGTATACGTTCATAAGGTTGAGCAGGCAGCAGATAATCGCCCATGCGGCCACATAACCCCAATAGGCGGGTTCCAGGTTGGCGTGCCCGACCCATATCTGGTAAGCGCCTACCGCGAGGAGAAGGGGCACGGAAAAAATATAAAGCGCCAGAACCGCGCGCGTCGCCACATGGCGGCGGCGCAAACGCATCCACACTATGTTGATGGCGATGAAGGCGAGTTTCGAGAAAATGGCAGAAAGAACGTAAACCATAAGGTTTTACTCTTTCAGAAAACCGCCTGATTGCATAGTCCAGAGTTTTTTGTAAAGACCGTTTTGTTCCAGAAGCTCTTCATGCGTGCCATCTTCGATAATCCGTCCTTCATTCATGACGATCAGGCGGTCAAGATGGTGGATCGTGGAGAGACGGTGGGCGATGGCTATCACGGTTTTATCACGCATCAGCTCTTCCAGCGCCGCCTGAATTTCTCTCTCGCTTTCGCTGTCCAGCGCCGATGTTGCTTCGTCGAGGATCAGGATCGGTGCATCTTTCAGGATGGCGCGTGCAATGGCGATGCGTTGACGCTGTCCGCCGGAAAGTTTTACGCCCCGCTCGCCGACATAAGTGTTAAATCCTTCGGGAAGATCTTCTATGAAGCCGGAGGCATGAGCTTTTCTGGCGGCTTCCAGCACTTCGTCGTCACTGGCATCCAGCCGGCCATAACGGATGTTTTCCATGATCGTGCGATGGAACAGGGCAGTATCTTGGGGAATAACGGCAATTTGGCGGCGCAGCGATCTCTGCGTTACCTTGCTGATATCCTGCCCGTCGATGTAAATGCCGCCGCTTTGTATGTCGAAAAAGCGCTGGATCAGGTTGATCAGTGTGCTTTTACCCGCGCCGGATGGTCCCATCAGGCCGACGCGCTGATGCGCCGGGATATCCAGATTTAGATTTCTGAATACGCCCAGATTTTTATATTCGAAATTCACATTGCCGAACTCGATATGTCCTTTGCTGATTTTTAGCTCTTTGGCGTCCGAGCTATCGCTGACCGCATGTGGCGTGATTAACGTCGTCAGAGAATCGTTTAAGTAGCCCAAAGATTCACTGACATGGATAATACCGAAGCTAAGGTTCCAGACGTTTGCCGTGAAGTTGTAAGTCAGACCCATAATCGTAGCAATATCCCCCAGTGTGATTACACCTTCGCGCCACCCCCAGATACATGCGCCCATCATGCCTGCGCCGAACACAACCAGCGTCATGCGCCGGTAGTTATCCAGCATCAGGAAGGTACGCAGCATCTTGTGCCAGGCTTTCATCTGAATTTCCGATACCCGCTGGTGTTCTCGCATTTCCTGTTCTTCGTGGGCGTAGGATTTCACCGAGGCCATGTTGGAAATGGTGTCGGCAATCTGTCCGGAAACCAGCGAGCATGCATCGGCATAAATGCGTGATTTTCTCCTGATTTTTTCAAGCTTCATAATCACCGGGACCATGATGAGCGCGAGGAACAAACATACCAGTCCGCCATAGATCGGGGAGAGATCAAGCAGAACGATGCCCGATGTGCTCATACTCACAAGCGGCAGCAGGATTTGCCAGCGTACTTGTTCGTTGAGCATAAGCGCTTTTTCAATGCCTTCGGACACCTTGCGGGCCAGCGATCCGGCGAAATTGTTCTGAAAGAACGTATAGGAATGGCCAAGCGTGTAAGCCATCATGTCGCTTCGCAATTGCGCGCGGGCCCGCTTCCACCAATCGAAGGTGATGTAGTCAGGCAGCACATGCGCCATTTCGCCGATGAAAAGGACAAACAGTATCAATCCGGTTTTTATCCATACGGAATCTGGAATCGTTGATCCTTCGGGCAGGTTTGTCAAAATATCGACAATCTGGCCCGTCAGCACAAAGGCGATGGGATAGCGCACCGCATGAATAATATCCATGAGCAGCAAAAAAGCCCACATGCCGGGATTGCGCTCCACCACCATTCGGATATAGGCCAGCAATTCCCGTGGAATTTCCGGATTGGGAATGTAATCCAGGGTAAACCTGTCACTCTTTTTTTCAAACATTTTTAGAACTTACGCGTAAAAGGTTAGAAATAAAAAAAGCGCCATAAAGGCGCTTTTGTGAAAACTTTCAAAAAACAGCTCTTTTAAGCTTAATTCTTCTTGGAAGGAGGCATTTTCTTTTCTACGAAAAACACATGCGCTCCTTTTTTGCCGGTTTTCTCATTTGTCGCCCAAGGATCGTATTTTTTCTTACGAATCTTGTATTCCGCGCGGGTGGAACGCACAGCGTAGTAGCGGAATCCTGTGCCCGCTTCGCTTTCCAGTCTGACTTTGACGTTGGTGGCTTTTGCCATGTTTTTCACTCCTAAATTAAATTCTGAAGGCGTTTTATGCTTTACCCGCGCCTAAATGTCAAGCATTTCGGCTCATCTTCTTTTAGGTTTGCGTTTTCGGTCCTTGCCCGGTCCGCGTTTTGAGGGCCTGTCATTGCCTCTTGAGCGGCGCCTGCCGCTTTCTTCACGGGCGGCACGAGGGATTTTGGAGCCCGGGATCATGGCGCCGTGCTGCCCTTCCGCCAGCGAAAGCAGGGTCGAGCCCGTCAGGCCGTCAGCTTCATCCAGACGTACGGTGACTTCCGCGCCCAGCTGGAAGATACGCTTATGCCTGCGTCCGACCAGTGCGTGGGCGGCTTCATCATGCACGTAAAAGTCATCGGACAGGCTTTTCATGGGCACAAGGCCGTCCGCGCCGCTTTCATGCAGGGTGACAAACAGGCCGAAGCGCGTTACGCCGCTGATGCGGCCCTTGAATTCCTGCCCGGTTTTTCCGGACAGGTAGGCCGCCGTAAAGCGGTCAACCGCGTTGCGCTCCGCTTCCATCGAAGTACGCTCGGTTTGGGAGATATTCTCACAAATCTCGGAAATCTGCGCGGCCTGCCCCTCATCCATGCCGCCTACGCCCATGTTGTAAGAAGTTACCAGCGCGCGGTGGACCAGCAAATCCGCATAACGCCGGATGGGGGAGGTAAAATGCGCGTATTTGGAAAGGGCAAGGCCGAAATGCCCGATATTGTCCGGGCTGTAATGCGCCTGCGACTGGCTGCGCAGCACTACCGTGCTGATCAGGTGGGAATAGGGCATTTTTGCGGCTTTAAGCAGGATTTGGTTAAGGCCGGAAGGCTTTACGACGTTGCCCTTGGGCAGGGAAAGCCCGAAACCTTCGATAAATTCCCGCAGGGAATCAAGCTTTTCCATGCTCGGCTTGTCGTGGACACGGTAAACGCAGGGCACTTTTTTCTGCATCATCTTGGCTTCGATAGCTTGCGCCGCCGCGACATTGGCAAGGATCATGAACTCTTCGATCAGCTTGTGCGCATCAAGGCGCTCGCGCTGCTTCACTCCGGTCATATTGCCTTTTTGATCGATCAGTATCTGCTTTTCCGGCACATCCAGCTCCAGAGCGCCGCGCTTTTGCCGTGCCTCGTCCAGGATTTTAAACGCGTCATAAAGCGGGTTGATGAGGGAAATCAGCTCATGGGCCTGCGTATCGTATGCTTTTTGTACATCCTCGTAGATCAGCCGCGCGGCTGATTTCATCAATCCGCGTGTAAATTTGTGTCGCAGTAATTTCCCCGTGTCATCGATCCATAAATGCGCGGCAAGGCAGGCGCGCGGCTCTTTCGGGCGTAGAGAGCATAAATCGTTGGACAGCGCTTCGGGCAGCATCGGCACCACGCGGTCGGGGAAATAAGTGGAATTGCCGCGCCGCTGTGCCTCGTCATCCAGCGCCGTGCCGGGACGCACATAATAGGAAACATCGGCGATGGCCACGATCAGGTGGAAACCCTCATTCGTTTTTTCGGCATAGACCGCATCGTCGAAATCGCGGGCGTCCGGCCCATCGATGGTTACCAGCGGAATATCGCGTAAATCCTCGCGTTTGCCCAGCTCCGGCACTTTCATTTTTTTTGTTTCGCTCAGCACGGCCTTTGGGAATTCCTCCCTCAATCCAGCCTCGTAAAGGCTGATGATCGATATCGCCTTGGGCTCGCCCTGGCGGCCTATCACCTCGACGATCCTCACTCGCTTGTTGCGTATGCCGCGCTCGGGCTGGATTTCCCCGATGGCAAGATCGCCGTCTTTCGCCCCGTTCAGGTCGCCGGGGTTCACGTCAAAATCGTATTTCGCCTTTTTATCGGTGGGTACAAGGCGGATGGCCTTGCCGCCCATGCGCACCATGCCGATGACCCGGCCCTTCGGCCCGTCAAGCTTGCGGATTGTCTTGGCCTCATAGGCATTATCGCTTTGGCGGAATAACCGGGCGAGAATTCTGTCGCCTTCCGTCAGGGAAGGATGCCCCTTTTTATCCGGCATAATCTCGATGCGCGGCGGCGGTCCTTGCGTTTCCTCATTCCATTGGGCGGGCCGTGCCAGAACGTCGCCGTCAATATCAATGGCGGTAATTTCAAGGATGGTAACGCTGGGCAGTCCTTCCGGAACCGTATAAGAGCCGCCGGCCTGTTTGGTGACGGCCTCGTCGATCTCCAGCGCCTTAAGGATCTGTTTAAGCGCCACGCGGTTTTCCCCGCCCTTGATGCCAAACGCGCGTGCAATTTCCCGCTTCGTCACCGGCGTGGGAGAGGATTTGATGAATTCGAGGATGGCGGATTTATTTAAAGGCATGTTTTTATTATTGAACCATGAAACAGGATAAAAAAGCACGAAAGAAAAAATCGATTGTGCAGTTTTGGTGGTGACAGTAGTTCAAAATCCTAGCTTTTCTTTTTTTTCGTGGCGGGTTTCTTCTTCGCTGGCGCTTTCTTGCCGCCAACCGCCGCCTTTTCCGCGTCACGCTGTGCCTTTTTGGCGATCAGCTCCACCGCGCGGTTCATACCGATATGCATAACATCATCGTCTTTTTGCAGCGAGGCGTATTTCCCGTCATGCACCACAAACGGACCGAAACGCCCGATCCCGGCGCGGATCATCTTGCCGGTTTCCGGGTGCGGGCCGATATCGCGGGGCAGGGCCAACAGCTCCAGCGCGGCCTCAAGCGTAACATCGCCTATCGTCATACCCTTAGGCAGTCCCTGGCGCTTGGGCGTGGGAGCTTTGGGCTTTGGCGGCTTTTTCGGGGCGGGTTCCCCGGCGGCTTTGGCGGCCTTCTTCGCTTGCTTCCAGCTTTCGATATCCGCCTCGTACTGCGCCATGCGTTTGGCTTCTTCCTCGGCGGTTTCCGGCGGCGCATCTATCTGCACATAGGGGCCGTAGGGGCCGCGGCGCAGGGTGACCGTGCGCCCCGTGCCCGGGTGCTGACCCAGAACTTTCGGTTCGTTGCTCAGAGCGGCTTCGGCGCTGTCATCCCCTTCACCGGGGACCTCTAAGGGCTTCGTATATTTGCATTCGGGGTAGTTCGAGCAGCCGATAAATGCCCCGAATTTCCCCAGCTTCAGCCCCAGCCGCCCATTGCCGCAGGCCGGGCATTTGCGGGCGTCCACTTTTTTCCCTTCTGCGTCGGTTTCGGGGAAAAAGTGTGGGCCCAGCTCTTCATCCAGATGGTCTATAACCTGTGTGATGGTCAGGTCTTTGGTGCCGTCGACGGCGGCCTTGAAATCGATCCAGAACAGGCGCAGCGCTTCTTTCCATGACACATGCCCGGCGGCGATCGCATCGAGCTCCTCTTCAAGGTTCGCGGTGAAATCGTAGTCCACATAGCGCGTGAAAAACTTGGTCAGGAAGGTTGTAACGATCCGTCCGCGATCTACCGGGACGAAGCGGCGGCTTTCCATCGTCACATAATTGCGGTCGCGCAAAACCTGCAGGATGGAAGCATAAGTCGAGGGGCGGCCAATGCCCAGCTCTTCCAGTCGTTTGACCAGCGTTGCCTCGGAATAACGCGGCGGGGGCTGGGTGAAATGCTGGCTGGGCGTAACACCAACAAGTTTGGTGCTATCACCTTCGCTCATGGGCGGCAGGCGGCGGTCTTTATCGTCCTGTTCCGGATCGGCGGCCAGCGTGTCATCATCATCCTTATCCTCGTGATAGAGAGTCAGGAAGCCGTCAAATGCTACAGTGGAGCCGTTGGCGCGCAGGATAACATCATCGGTCCCATCGGAGATATCCACGCTCATGCGGTCCATGATGGCGTTTTCCATCTGCGAAGCCACGGTGCGTTTCCAGATCAGGTCGTAAAGCCGCCACTGGTCGTTTTCCAGCCGGCCCTTAAGAGAGTCCGGCGTACGGGCAATGCTGGTGGGACGGATCGCCTCGTGGGCTTCCTGCGCGTTTTTGGCTTTTGACTTATAAAGGCGCGGGGCGCCGGGCAGATATTTATCGCCGTATTGTTGCGTAATCACGCTGCGGCATTCTGTCACCGCATCCTCGGAAAGGGTTGTGCCGTCGGTACGCATATAAGTGATCAGGCCGGTAGTTTCCCCGTCAATCTCGACGCCCTCATAAAGCCGCTGGGCAAGGCGCATGGTCTGCGCTGCCGTCAGATTTAATTTACGCGAAGCTTCCATTTGCAGTGAAGAGGTAATAAACGGCGCGTAGGGTTTTTGCTGGACCTGTTTTTTCTCGATCTTCTGGACGGAGAGTTTTTTGTGATTAATTCTCTCGACCGCGTTTTTCGCTACGGCTTCGCTGCCGATGTCCATTTTGCCGAGTTTGTTGCCGGCAAGATGCGTCAGGCGGGCAAGAAACGGCGCGCCGTCAGGGGTATGCAGTTTTGCAGCAATACTCCAGTATTCCTGGGCGCGGAATTTTTCGATCTCATCTTCGCGCTCACAAATCAGGCGCAGCGCGACCGATTGCACGCGCCCCGCGGAACGTGAACCGGGTACTTTGCGCCAGAGTACGGGGGAGATGTTAAAGCCCACGAGATAATCCAAGGCGCGGCGGGCTAGGTAAGCCTCAATTAGTGGTTGGTCGAGTCCGCGTGAATGGGTGAAGGCGTCCTGCACGGCTTTTTTTGTAATCTCATTAAAAGTAACGCGGCGCACATCTTTTCCTGCCAGCAGGCCATCTTGCTCCAATAGTTCTTTTATGTGCCAGGCAATGGCCTCTCCCTCGCGGTCGGGGTCGGGGGCGAGGTAAAGCGTTTTGGCGCCCTTAAGCGCCTTCTTTATATCGGCGACGGGCTTGCCGGAGCGTTCGCCAAGTTGCCACTTCATGGCAAAATCATCGTCAGGCAGGACGGAGCCGTCCTTGTTCACGAGGTCGCGGACATGGCCGAAGGACGCCAGCACTTCAT
>CAZBNG010000023.1:0-28994 GCA_964493095.1 uncultured Pseudobdellovibrionaceae bacterium | reverse complement strand
GCCGTGCGGTCAAAAGACAAAAGCGGCGCCTATATGTGGACCAGCATCCGCATCAACCGCGCCGGGATTTTCGATGACACCCCGGACGGCGCTTTTTCCTATCTTTCCCTGCTGGATGAGGCTGAGGCCAAAGGCCGCCTTTACGCCCTTGTCCATGAGGGGGACTGGCACCATATCAGCACGCCGCAAGATCTTGAGGCCGTGGAAAAGGCCTTCAACGCCGCCACGGAAAAGGAAAGAGCCTCATGAGCGGGGCGGCAAAAAAACCGGCAGTTTATAACATTCCGGCGGGGCTACCCTTTGCACGCACCTTGGCCGCTTACGTTCTGGAGGAATCGAAAAAGCGCGGGATAGAGCTGCCGCAGATCCGCATATTGCTGCCCACGCGCCGGGCGTGTCGCACACTCAGGGAGGCTTTCCTGCAATTAACCGGCGGCAGGCCCCTGCTGCTGCCCCGCCTCCAGCCGCTGGGGGATGTTGACGAGGAGGAGCTTTCCTTTGCCCTGACTGATAATGCGGAACTGGCGGCCCGGCTTGATTTACCGCCCAGCCTGCCGCCCTTGCGCCGCCGCCTGATGCTGGCCCGCGCGGTGCAGGGCATAGAAGGGTTTACCGCCGGGTTTGATCATGCTCTGAAACTGGCCGACGCGCTGGGGCATTTCATGGATCAGATTTATACCGAAAATCTCGATATGGCCGATCTTGCCAATCTGGTGCCGGAGGAGTTCGCCACCCACTGGCAGGTCACGCTCGATTTTCTGAAAATACTGAGCGAGCACTGGCCGAAAATTTTGGAAGAGAACGGGGTGATCGATGCCGCCGATCGCCGAAATCGTCTTCTGGAAATACTGGCCGAGTATTGGAGGTGTACGTGTCCGGGGGGGTGGATCATCGCCGCCGGATCGACAGGATCGATTCCCGGTGTCGCCCGCTTACTTTCCGTAATTTCAAGACTGCCGCAGGGAGAGGTTATCCTGCCCGGGCTTGATCAGGACATGGATGAGGAGAGCTGGAACACCCTGAACGAGGCCCATCCGCAGTTCGGAATGCGCGAAATTCTAAAAATTATCGGTACGGAGCGTATCGGTGTTTCACGGCTTGATAACGGGTATATTTGTGAACCGCAAGTGACCCAAAGGGTAAAACTGGCCTCTGAAGTCATGCGTCCCGCCGATACCAGCAACGCATGGCTTAGCCTCGATTTCGGTGACTTACGAAACGCGCTGTCCGGCATATCTCTGTATAATTGCGAGAACCAGCAGGCCGAAGCACAGATTATTGCCCTTTTGATGCGCGAGGCCCCTGAGACACCCGAAAACACCTGTGCGCTGATCACCCCTGACCGCACACTGGCGCGCCGGGTAAAAACCGCTTGCGAGAGGTGGAATATTACCGTCGATGACTCCGCCGGACAGAAATTATCGGATAGCGTACTGGGCAGTTATTTGCGTTTATCCCTAGATGTTGCCCTGACAAACTTAAGCCCGGTCGCCCTGCTGGCGTGGTTAAAACACCCCTATAGCAGCGGCGCAATGCCTCGGAAATCCTATACTTCCGCAGTTTCCGAGCTGGAACGAAGGGCCTTGCGCGGCCTGCGTCCCGCCCCGGGCATAGAAGGCTTACGAGAGCGTCTGGGCGATGAGATCCCGGACACCCTGCAACAGTTACTGCGTGTCATTGAAACGAATCTGCGGAAGTTCATGGACCTGCTTGAATCTTCTAATGAACTGTTTTTTAATGATATTTTGAAGGTTCATTTAGAGTTTTGCGAAAATTGGGCCAGCCGGGGGGACTGCCCCGGCGCTGACATATTATGGCGCGGCGATGAGGGGGAGGCTGCCTCCACCTTCTTTTCAGAGCTTCTTGATTCCGCTTCGCTGATGCCTCCGCTGTCCGGGCGTACGTATAAAGACGTACTCCTCACCCTTTTGGATTCTGTAAAAACGCGGCCTGCCTATGGCACACATCCCCGGTTGATGATTCTGGGACAACTTGAGGCCAGACTCATCCATGCGGACACAATTATCCTTGCCGGGCTGAATGAAGGAACATGGCCCGCCGACCCCGGTCACGATCCGTGGATGTCCCGCCCCATGAGAAAACAGTTTGGTCTGCCTTCCCCCGAGCGCGCCATCGGCCTTGCCGCCCATGACTTCGTGCAGGGTTTTTGCAACCGACGGGTTATATTAACCCGCTCCAAACGGGTGGATGGCAACCCCACCACCCCGGCACGCTGGCTGCAAAGGCTGGAAACCGTGCTTACCGCGGCGGGGCTGCCGCCCGCTTCTTTGCAAAACGGCCCGCACAGCGCCTATCTCAAACACCTTGAATATGTGGAGGCGGTAACCCCGGTCACGCGGCCCGCTCCCCGCCCGCCTGTAGAAAAGCGCCCGCGCCGCCTTTCCGCGACCAAAATTGAAACATGGCTGAAGGACCCTTATTCCATCTATGCCCGCTATATTTTACGCTTTAAGCCCTTGGAAAAAATAGAAAAACAGCCGGATGCAGCGGAACGCGGCACCCTTTTGCACGATATATTCGACCGCTTTGTCAGCCAAAACCCCCGTGACTTGCCCCCGGATTCCTTTGAACAGCTACAAACAATCGCCCGTGAAGAACTGACAAAATTCCACGACGACCCGGCGCTCTGGCGTTTCTGGTGGCCGCGCTTTGAGCAGCTTTGTAACTGGTTTTTGGAACAGGAGGGGGACTGGCGGACCCGCGCCGTTCACGGCAGCAGCGAGGCCAAGGGGGCTTATACCCTTGATGTAGAAGGCAGCGCCGGGGAATTTACCTTATCCGCCATCGCCGACCGTATTGATAAGCTCAAAGAGGGGGGCGCCGCCATCATCGATTACAAATCCGGCGGCACCTACAGCAAAAAAGCCATAGAATCCGGCGCATTGCCGCAGTTGCCGCTGGAGGCGCTCATCCTGCTCAAAGGCGGGTTCCCCGGCATTTCTGAAGAAAGCGTTGATTATCTTGGCTACTGGAAAATGACCGGCGGCAGTAAAGCCGGAGAAATTACGGCGGTGGAAGGAACTTTAGATACGGTTATAGAATCCGCCGAAGCGGGGCTGCACGACCTTATCCGCACCTTTGATAACCCGGAAACGCCCTATTACAGCCTGCCGTGCCCCGCCAACGCCCCGCGTTTTAACGATTATGAGCATCTTGCCCGCATCAAGGAATGGACCGCGCTTGACGAGGCGGGCGGAGAGGAGGCCGCGTAATGGCACAGGATAACGCCATAAACCAGACCGCCACCCAGGAAACAACGCGGGATCTGGACCCGAATGTCCGCCAGCGCATGGCCTCCGACCCCGATTCCAGCGTCTGGGTCAGCGCCTCGGCGGGGACGGGCAAGACAAAGGTACTGACCGACCGTGTTTTGCGGCTTTTAATGCCGCGCAGTGAGGGTATTCCCGGCACGCCGCCCCATAAAATCCTTTGCCTGACCTTTACCAAGGCGGGGGCCAGCGAAATGACCCTGCGCCTTAATAAAACCCTTGGAAACTGGGCGGTATGGCCGGATGAGCGCCTTGAGGAAGAATTAAAGGAACTGCTGGGGCGTGCGCCCTCCCAAAACGATAAGCAGGCCGCGCGCAGGCTTTTTGCGCAGGTGGTGGATACGCCCGGCGGGCTGAAAATCATGACCATTCATGCGTTGTGCCAGTCTGTGCTCGGGCGTTTCCCGCTGGAAGCCGGCATCGCCCCCGGCTTTACACCGCTGGAGGAAGAAGCGGAAAACCTGCTGCAAGACGCGCTGAACCGGACTTTGAGCAACCCGCCGGAGCCGGTGGCCAGCGCGCTGGACCTTATTTTCCGCTACACCAACGAAGAGCAATTTACCGCGCTGCTAAAAGGCATGGTCGCTGAGCGTTACAGGCTCGGGCAGCTTCTCAGGCAACATTTCGGAATAGACGGGCTTTACACCGCCATCTGTACGTATCTGGACGTACAGCCCGGGCAGGCGCCGGAGGATATCTTGCTTGAATCCTGCCAGGATGCCGCTTTGGACAAAGACGCCCTGCAGGATGCCGCGCGGGCGATGGGGGACTACGGCACACCCAAGACCGACCGGCCCCGCGCCGCCATTATTGCCGATTTTCTGCAAAAGGACCCAGCCGAGCGCACCGTCATGTTTGGCGCCTATGTCAACGTGTTCCTGACACAAAAACACGGACTGCGCGACAAACCGATCACCGCCAATGTTGAAAAACGCGCTTCCGGCACTCTGGCTGTGATTGAATCCGAGGCCCTGCGCCTGCAAGATGTCTTAAACCGCCAGAAATCCGCGCTCTGCGCGCAGCTTACCCGTGACCTGCTGCTGCTGGGCGAAAGCATTTTACAGGAATATCAAAATCTTAAAGCCCGCCAGAACGCGCTGGATTTCGATGACCTGATCCTGAAAACGCTCGACCTCCTCAAATTAGATAATAAAGGGGCACGGTGGGTGATGTACAAGCTGGATCAAGGCCTCGACCACATCCTGATCGACGAGGCGCAGGATACGAACCCCGAGCAATGGCGGATCATCGAGGCGCTGGCCGATGAGTTTTTCAGCGGACAGGGCGCGCGCGATGATATTACCCGCACGCTTTTTACCGTTGGTGATGAAAAGCAGTCGATTTACAGTTTCCAGCGGGCTTCGCCGGAGGAATTTACCCGTATGCGCGGCGATTTTGAGATCAAAATCAACTCCGCAGACGCGCTTTTTGAAGAAGTTGACCTGGATATATCCTTCCGCTCGGTTAAAAGCGTTCTGGACAGCGTGGATGCAGTTTTCACCGACTGGGGTGCCAAGCACAAATCATTCCGCACGCTTACCAAGGGTCAGGCGGGGCATGTCGAGCTTTGGCCGCTTTTCGAGACCGAAAAGGACAAGGACGACAACCCGTGGAGCCCGCCCGTCGGCATTCGCGAGCGCCAGAGCGGGGCCGCGAAGTGCGCAGCTTTTGTTGCGGACCGTATAAAAGAATGGCTGGAGAGCGGAGAAACCCTGCCCAGCCACGGACGGCCCGTAAAACCCGGCGATATCATGATCCTGATGCGTACGCGCAATGCCTTTACGGCGCAGCTTACAAGGGCTTTAAAACAGCGCAATATCCCGGTCAGCGGCCTTGACCGCATGCTTTTGGGGGAGCAGCTGGCGGTGCAGGACCTGATGGCGGCAGCAAATTTCGCTCTTATGCCCGCCGACGACCTGTCTCTCGCCTGCCTGCTAAAATCCCCGCTGATCGGCTGGAATGATGAACGGCTCTACCAGATTGCCATAGAGCGGGAGGGCACGCTATGGAATGCCGTCAAACAGCAGGAAACGCCAGAAGCCTCTTACCTGCAATCTCTGATCGCGCTGGCGGGAGTTGCTCACCCTTACGATTTTTTCAGCCATATCCTGCATACTACCTGCCCGGCGCACCCCCATTCCGGACTTCAGGCGATCAAGGCGCGTCTGGGAGAGGATGCGCTCGACCCGCTGGAAGAATTTTTAAACGCCGCCTTACGTTATGAGCGGGATCATATTCCGGGGCTGCAAGGCTTCGCGCATTATTTCGATAATCATCAAAGAGAGATCAAACGTGAACTTCAGGAAGCCGGGGGCGAGGTCAGGATCATGACCGTGCATGGGGCCAAAGGTTTGCAGGCCCCTATTGTCATTCTTCCCGATACTACCCTGACTGGGGCGGCACGCAAACAAGACCGTTTGGTCTGGCCCGCACACAACATACACAAAACCAATCGGTCGGTTCCTTTGTGGTCTCCGCGCGAAGATACAGATTGTAATGGTTTTACAGAGGCTTACCAATCCGCTAAGGCACGGCTGGATGAAGAATACAGGCGGCTGCTTTATGTCGCCATGACACGGGCGGAGGACCGTCTTTACGTTACCGGCTACAAGGGGGAGAAGAGCATATTGCCCGATAGCTGGTATTATTCCGTAGAAAACGGGCTTAAAAGCACTGATGGCGTTGAGCAGACGCCGGACGGCCTGAAGCTCACCAATCCCCAAACAAGGGATACAGGTGACCAGGAGCAGGAGAGTGCTACGCAACCACCTGAAAATATTGAGATTCCCGCGTGGCTTTATAGTCCCGCCCCCGAGGAACCGGACCCGCCCGCACCGCTTATACCCTCACGTCCTTCCCGTGAAGACGAACCAGCGGCCCTTTCCCCGTTGCAGCCGGATGATCAATGCCGCTTCCGGCGGGGCAACATTACCCATAAGCTATTGCAATTCCTTCCTGATTTGACCCCGGAGAAGAGAAGGGCCGCGGCAGAGAAGTATATCGCCGAAAATGCAGCGGATCTGGAAGCCGCCCTGCAGGCCCAGATTGCCGCCGAAACTATAGCCGTTCTGGAGCATCCGGACTTTGCGGAAATTTTCGGCCCCGGCGCGATGGCGGAAGTTCCCATTTCCGGCCTTCTCCCTGATAAGCGCCTTGTCAGCGGCCAGATAGATCGCCTTATTATCACCGACCAGTCGGTTTTAATCGTTGATTTTAAAACCAACCATCCCCCGCCAAAAGACCCGTCAGGCGTACCGGAAATATACCGCCGCCAGATGCAGGCCTATCACGATGTTCTGAAATTGATTTACCCGGGCCAGATTATCCGCTGCGCCCTTCTATGGACCGATGGCCCGCGATTGATGGAACTATCCTCGTTCACGAGTTAAAAAATCCCCTGCATGCGGATAACGCCTTTTTAACCTTGCCGGTACACCTTGGAATTTCCTGTTGCCTACCTCTTGCGTTCCGGCAAAGGTGCGCGCAGCAACGACCAAGGCGTAAGGCGTAGCGCTATCCGGGTCCTCCAGCACCTCTTGAGCGTGCTCCTGTAAAACCGCGCGCAAACTACCCTGCCTATAACTATTTGGGCGTCTACTGGATCCATCTAGCAAATCCTTACCAGCATTATTAAAATATTCCGCAGTGTCTGCCGGTGTTATAGAATCATCTTCATGAATTTTGTAATGTTCTCGCTGTAGATTTAGCCCGCAGCGACTTTTTATTATTCGCAACAATGCCATAGAATCATAGCTATCGATTTCAAACCTTAGAATTAGCATAGGGTCTTCCTGATCCAGCCGATCCTCAATATGCAAGGAAACACCATCGGGCATTGAATCCCTTAATTCACGCTTTAAAGTGCCTGGGCTCGTTATAAATGCATGAGGCTTAGTAATTTTTATTTGCACAGAGAAATATGTTAGGTTTTCGGAGTTTTCATAGTCTGCGTCTAAAGCTCCCAATCCTGAAAGCGCCTCAGATTCAGGCTCTTCCGGCCCATTGCTTAAATCCTTATCGGCGGCAGTTTGCGGAAGGGGGGGCAGAACGCCATCTGGCTCATCACTTACATCCGCGTCCTCGTACAGAGGAACCGGACTCGCCGCCACAGCCTTAGCAAACGTATCAATGCTGGGCGCATTAACTGTCATACCATTAAGTCCCAAGGGCCTCCGAAGCCTACTGACCGCGGCGTTTAATTCTCTTTCATTGAATCTGCCGCCTAATTCGGCAGCAATCTGGGCCACGGTCATTCTTTTGTCCTGCGGCAGAAGTTCGGTTTTAGCTAAAATCGTTAAGCGGTGAAAATTGACAACTTGAACTTCGTGCGGATTCTTTCCAATAATTTCCAGGCCTCGACTCAAGGCCTCCAAAGCCCCTTCGTCAGAAATTGCTGGTAAAACGGCCTCTAATGCCGCCCTGTCATACAAACCTATACGCCTACGCAAGGTGTCTGGCACAAGCACCCCGTGTTTTAACAATGCCTTGTGCGTTTCCCCGACTGACGTGTCGAATGATGAGGAAGTCATGTGGAAACGGGTGCAAAATTGTGCCCTGAAGGTTGAAAAGTTGAAATCCGCTTCGTCCTCAAGTGCCTGTAATATAAGGAGTACTTTTTGATAGGATGGCAGTTCGTCTTTGGGAATACTTTGAATAGTGTCAACAAAGGCCTTAACAACCCCATCTGGTAAAGCATCGATCCGAGGCTGTAAACCCGTCAAAAATTCCGTATATTTAACCGTTCCCTTACGCATTATCCTAACCTTTATTTACACAGACACGGTTCATATATGAAAAATAAACCGCTGACGCAACCTTTTTCTTTGTGGAGGGATAACCCCGCGCCCCTTGACCTTGCGCGCACATAATCCATATTGGATATAGATGCGTAAGAAATGAAAGGATAACGCCCATGTCTGCACTCGCCGTTAACGATTCCGAATTTGAAACCGAAGTCCTGAAAGCCGACAGCCCTGTCCTGGTTGATTTCTGGGCAGAATGGTGCGGCCCGTGCCAACAGCTCTCCCCCCTCGTGGATGAGATCGCTGGTGAAATGGGCAGTAAAATCAAGGTGGTAAAGGTCAACATCGACGAAGCGCCCGAAGCGCCGAGCAAATTCGGCGTGCGCGGCATCCCCACACTGATGATTTTCAAGGACGGCCAGGTGGTGGATACGCGCGTGGGCGGCATGCCCAAATCCCAGCTTGCCGAATGGGTCGAGGGACAGCTTTAGACGCCGCAACGCGCTTTTAAAATTTAAGAAGGCCCGCAGGGGGCCTTTTTTATTGCGCAAATTAAAAGCTTTATGTCATCGTGCAGGCTATGAAACAGGGGAAGTACGACATTTTGATGCCCGCGCCGGAAAAGGCGCCGCGCCATACCCGCAACATCCTGGCATGGATGTGGTATTTCTGTACGCCCTATAAACGGCTGATTGTCTTTTTCTGGTGTTTCCGCACCGTGCGCTATATGTGGCTGGCTCTTCTTCCCACCGTGGTCGGAATTCTGATCAACGTGCTGGAAAGCGGCGAAGCACAAGCCAGTCCGGGCATTTATATTGCCGGACTTGTAGGCTTTATGCTGGTTTATGCCGTCATGCTGATTAATGTTTTCTTTGTGCCGGAGATCAATGCCTATGAAAAAGCGGCGCGGGCCCTGACCCTGTATAGTATCAATCATATCAATGGGTTGCCGCTTAACTGGCACGAGGCGCAGGGCTCCGGCGGCAAACTGCAACGCATTATGACCGGCAGGCGCGGGTTTCAGGAACTTTTCCGGCATTTCCGCTGGGATTTCTTCCCGCTGCTGGGCAGCCTTCTGGCCATCGGCGTCTCCGCCATGGTGATGGATATTCCGCTATCTTATATCCCTTATTATATTTTGTTCGTGGCGACCTATCTCTTCGCCTCATGGTATTTCGCGCGCAATTATTTCAATCTCTACGACCGGTTTAACAGACGCTTCGAGGGCCTGCTCTCCGGGGTGTACGAATTTGTCAGCGCCATACGTACAGTTAAGGCTTTCGATCTGAACCATATCATCCTGCGTAAGGCCCAACTCCTTGAAAAAGAAGGGCAGGAAGCCATTATCGACGCGTACAGCACGAATCTTTTCCGCTGGACGATGTGTAATCTGATCGCCGGGGCATGGCTTTTCCTGTTTGCCTGGCTCGGCTTTCATGCCGTTTTAAGGGGGGAAATGTCGCCCGGCACCTTCGCCGCTGTATTTTTTCTGGCGTCCAACATATGGACATCCATCGAAACCATCGCTTCCATCTGGGAAAAAGTCTATGAATACGGCAACGGCATATACCGCCTTGCCGATATGCTGTGCCTGAGTCCCAAGGAGCTGGACATCAAGCCGCTTGAAGATATGCCGGAAAACTGGCGGAAAATCACCTTTGAGAATGTCAGTTTCTCTTATAGCGAGGAAACCGCGAAAACCGTTAAAGGACAAGGATTATACGATGTCGGCTTTACCATTAAGCGCGGAGAGAAGGTCGCGGTTGTCGGCCCGAGCGGCGCCGGAAAATCCACATTAATCAAGGTGTTAATGAAACAGGTTCTGCCTTCCCGTGGGCGTGTCATGGTCGGAGAAACCGATCTTTGCCACATCCCCTCCGCCCAGTGGCTGGGAAGTATCGGTTTTGTGCCGCAAGACGTGGAGCTGTTTAACACCACCTTGCGGGAAAACATCCTGTTTGAAAACGACGATATGGCGGAGGAGCAGTACCGGACAATCCTGAAACAGGCCGCCATAGACGATTTTATCCGTTCCCTGCCCGCCGGGGACCAGACCCTGGTGGGAGAACGCGGAATCAAGCTCTCGGGCGGACAGCGCCAGCGTATCGGCATCGCCCGGGCACTGGCCCGGCAGGCCGAACTCATTATTTTTGACGAAGCAACGTCTTCTCTTGATACGCTTTCAGAAAGCCAGATACAGGAGGCCATAGAAAGTTCCTTTACCGGGCATACGCTGGTCATCATCGCTCACCGCCTGTCTACCATCCGCCATGTGGACCGGATCGTGGTGCTGGATCACGGTTATGTGGCAGAGCAGGGAAGTTTTGAGGAGCTGATTGCCAAAAAAGACGGGCTTTTCGCCCAGAGCTGGAAAATGCAAACAGGGGAAAAGAGCCGAAAGAAATAAAGCGCACACAGCATCTCTGTGAAAACGGAACTCAGATTAAACTATACGCAGATTCCGGCCTGCGCCGGGATGCCTGAAAGAACAAACGGAGGTTTGTCTCTTACTTCTGGCTGTCGGGCGCCAGTACCATGATCATCTGGCGGCCTTCCAGCTTGGGAGCCAGTTCAACCTTGGAGATGTCCGATAACTCCTCTTTCATTTTCATGAGAAGATTCATGCCGATCTCCTGGTGAGCCATCTCACGGCCCCGGAAACGCATGGTTACCTTGACCTTGTCCTCATCCATCAGGAAACGCCGCGCATTACGCATTTTGACTTCGTAGTCGTGCTTTTCCGTACCGGGGCGGATTTTAACCTCTTTAACATCGACGGTTTTTTGTTTTTTACGGGCTTCGGCGGCTTTTTTCTGCTGCTCGTATTTATATTTGCCGTAGTCGAGAACCTTGCAGACAGGCGGAACGGCATTGGGAGAAACTTCCACCAGGTCCAGACCGGATTCCTCGGCCAGCGCAATAGCGTCAGCCAGCTTCATCACCCCTCTCATCTCACCCTCGGCATCAACAACACGCACTTCATCGGCGCGGATCTTGTCATTTATACGGGTAGCATCCTCACGGCGCGGCGGGGGTCTAACGGGTTTAGCGATGTTTATTCTCCTGTCTCTTGGTTAAGAATTATGTTCATTAATACGGTTGTTTTCGCCGATTCGCAAGGGTTTGGCGAAGAATTAAAGCAAGATCTGATATAAACCGCTTTTTTCTTTAACATAAGAAATTTATTATGCTAAGAAGTCCTCATGTGGCAACCTGTTTACAGTCAAGATGAATACGAGCAAAACCTCACAGAAGCGGCTCATATTTTTAGAAGGCACGGCTTGGATACCACCTTCACAGTGGGCAACGCCCTAGAACTCTTTTTCGCGCAAACGGGACTCGATCCTGATTATATAGGTCTTTTAACTCCTCGCCACGATACTATGCATATCATTACAGACGCCATGTCCGGTACACCTAGAGATGAGCAAGCTGCGATGGTAGCAGAAAAAGTCTTTTTCTTGACTAGCGTATTACGGACAAACACTGAAGCGGTTCCAGGGTTCAATCATACGCGCCGCCGGGGCTTAATCTTGAGCAACCTGGTCGATGCCTGCGAACATCGTTACGACGAAGCCGTAAACGTCTTGAATCATGAAATTTATAACAGGGTTTTAGCCCTTATAGACCTGCAAACACCTTTTCTGAGATCCTTAAGCTGCGTAAATAAGGCCCACCTTGCCAGAACTATTCATGAGGACATTTTACATGAAGGTGACCCTCTTCAGACAGTTTTCGGTCCGAAAAAATGGGCCCGCCGCATGAAGCTCTGCTTTCAGGATAAAGGCCTGTTCAGCCTAAAATCCCTTTTTTTCAGAACATTAACATCCGTGGATTATAATGAAACTTACAACAGTATGAAAGCCGCCGCACAGGCAGATCAGGAAATCCAATCTATAACCGCCAAGCTTAAAACCGGCGGCAAAATGACGCCGGAGGAAATAGAAACTCTTCATACTGCCTGTGAAGCGTGTAACGACCTCATTTTGGCCGTATCAGGCAACCGTGCCCTTTTCCAGCTCACGATCGAAGAGCTGAAGGCACTGCCTGTAATATTTCTGAGCGTAACCCCCATAAAAAAGGAAAATGGTTTTACGGGGTTTGTTCCCCTCCCTGCAGAAACACGCCTTGCTTTATTGGCAGAGATGGCAGCTATACAAAAGAAACCCTGCCCGGAAAGGCCACTTGCATTAGAACTTGCCAGCTAAAACCTGTCTTAAAACGGTGGTTTGGCGGGTAGCAAAGCATAAAAATGAAAAGGGTATAGCGCCCTTACTATAACTCGATCTCTGGAACGCAAGAGTAAATGCGAAAACCAACCTATAAATACTATGAAAAATACTTGACGGCGTGATTGTGCTATGTAAAAACATACTGTCACGTTTAAGAGGATAGCATGAGTATTTTTTCTAAAATCTTTGGTGGTTCAAGTAATGCGGTTGCCACTGTTCCTGGCACCCAAAATCAGGGTGCCGAAGACACATGGCATGGAATTAAGATAACCGATAGCCTTGATGTCAGTTGGCTGACAGTGCGCGTTGGAAATGCCTTTGCGTCGCGAAATAGCGATTGGTACAACGACTGGAAAAAATATTCAGAAGATAGTATAAGGATTGGTGATTTCGTCCATTCCCCGACATCAAACCCCTTGGAATCTGGTGAGATTGATCGCGCGGAAAACCTTTGGAAACTGCTGATTGAACAATCTAAAGACAAGAGCGCTCGTGATGTCCGAGAAAGCGGAGTTGGCAAAATTGACTGGGTGAAGGTTTCGTTTACTTTGCGCTTTTTAGATTTTGACGCTATTCGGCAGATGGTTGATTACCAAAGAGATCAAGCCATTTTTGCAGCAGTAAAAGCATCAGAAGAAAGAGCGCTTTTCCGTTTTCGGCAAACATCCAAAACCCCCTTACTTGCCGGAGGAAACACCCACCAGAAAAAGCCGGTTGTGTTAGTTGAATCTTTTATTGGCGAGCGCTATAAAGAGTTTTTTGATAATATCGGCGCGCTTCTCGAGAAACTTACAAGAGACGCAGAATTTAGTGATGGTGTTCTCAATAACAGATTTACACCTAAAAAACTGGCAGGTATCGACAATTTACAAATAAAAAAAACGCCCCTGCCGGCCGAACTTCTATACCGCTTGAAACGGGAAGTCGTTTTGCAACGGCTGGATTCAGGGCCAAGAGCACGTCTTTTGCAAGTTGAACGGGCACTGCAGGATGAAATTGCCCGCAATATGACTAAAATCACATCTCACAACGGGGCGGATGAAGCGCGCAATACTGTAAAAACCGCCTATATCTGGATGTCGATAGGGGAGGACACAATCAAGGGTACTGTTATGGAAGGAAAGTTTAAAGACCGTTCCCTCCATTCCATGACGGGCGATGAATTAAGAGAGTTTTATCAGGAATGCAAAGAGGATGAAACCTCTCAAGCCTTGCTGGAAGCTTATTTCAAGCATATTGATTTTGAGAATTTTAGACAGAAAAAAGACTGGCAACGTACGGCATCGAACGCTGGTGGCGATATGGACTTACAAACGGCCTGTGAAATTCTCGGACTAGATGTTCCAGAAAGTGGCGAAATTATACCTAAATCAAAAATCCAGGGTGCTTTTCGGAGAAAGGCACGCGAAAATCACCCGGATACAACGGGTGAAGACACCCAAACAGCGCATGAAAACATGGCCCAAATCAACGAAGCGAAAGAAGCGCTTTTACATCACTACGGGTACAAATAATTCCTAAAACGGCGGCTTCGCCAGTTCTCTTAGCTCTGCAATCGCCTCGGCTGCGCCCTTCACATCCTGCCCCTGAGAGCCGAGCGTACGAATGGCGACCGTCTGTTCGTTCGCTTCGCGCTCGCCCACGACGTACAGATAAGGTACCTTGGCCACGGAATGCTCCCGCACCTTGTAGTTGATCTTCTCATTGCGGATATCCAGCTCGGCACGAATGCCGGCGGCTTTCAGCGCTTCGCATACCTGCGCGGCATATTCATCCGCCGCACCTGTCACCGTTGCCACCACGCACTGCACCGGGGCCAGCCACAGCGGCAGCTTGCCGGCATAGTTTTCGATCATCACCCCGATAAAACGCTCCAGCGAGCCTAAAATCGCGCGGTGAAGCATAACGGGGCGGTGTTTCGCGCCGTCTTCGCCGATATAGGAGGCATCAAGGCGCTCGGGCAGGTTGAAATCAAGCTGGAGCGTACCGCATTGCCATGTCCGGCCGATGGCGTCGCGCACCTGGTAATCGATTTTCGGGCCATAGAAGGCGCCTTCGCCGGGGTCCTCGCGAAATTCCAGCCCGGTTTTTTTCAGAGCCTCGCGCAGGCCGTTTTCCGCCTTGTCCCAGAGCTCGTCCGAGCCCACGCGCATATCCGGGCGCAGGGACAGGGCCACGGCCACATCGTCAAAGCCCATATCCTTGTATATCGCTTTAAGCAGGTCGCAGAAGGCCACGGCTTCGTCGGTGATCTGGTCCTCGCGGCAGAAAATATGGGCATCGTCCTGCGTGAACTGGCGTACGCGCATCAGGCCGTGCAGCGCGCCGTGCGCCTCGTTCCGGTGACAACAGCCAAATTCCGCAAGGCGGATCGGCAAATCGCGGTAAGATTTGATGCCCTGGTTGAACACCTGTACGTGTGCCGGGCAGTTCATGGGTTTCAGCGCCATCAGACGCGCCTTGCCGGACAGAACCGGGCCGTCTTCTTCCGTATTCGGCACCTCGTCCGGCACGACGAACATATTCTCGCGGTATTTGCCCCAGTGACCGGATTTCTCCCACAGCTTGTTATCAATCAGCTGCGGCGTTTTAATTTCCTTGTACCCGGCGGATTGCAGGCGGCGGCGGATATACCCTTCCATCTGGTTGTAAATCACAAAACCCTTGGGATGCCAAAAAACCGAGCCCTGCGCTTCGACCTGAAAGTGGAACAAATCCATTTCCTGCCCCAGCTTGCGGTGGTCGCGTTTTTCCGCTTCCTCCAGCTGGGTAAGGTATTCAGCCAGTTCCTTTTCATTGCGCCATGCCGTGCCGTATATGCGGTTGAGCATCGCTTTGTTGGAATCACCGCGCCAGTAAGCGCCTGCGACTTTGAGGAGTTTAAAACCATTACCGACATGCTTTGTGCTGGGCATATGCGGCCCGCGGCAAAGGTCCAACCATTTGCCTTGCTTGTAAATTTTGATTTGCTCGTCGTCGGGCAGATCCTCGATCAGCTCGGCCTTGTACATCTCGCCCTTGTTTTTGAAATAGGCGATCGCCTCGTCGCGGTCCCAGACTTCGCGGGTGAAGGCCTCGCCACGGGCGATAATTTCATGCATTTTCTTTTCGATTACCGTCAGGTCTTCGGTCGAAAACGGCTCGTTGCGCGCAAAATCGTAATAAAACCCGTTTTCAATGGCCGGACCGATGGTTACCTGCGTCCCGGGGAAAAGCTCCTGCACCGCCTCCGCCATCACGTGGGCGGCGTCATGGCGGATCATCTCCAGCGCCTTGTCGTCCTCGCGCTTGACCAGCGCAATGGAGGCGTCACGCTCAATCGGCAGGGAAAGGTCGCTCAGCTCGCCGTCGATCTCCACGGCGATGCAGGCCTTGGCGAGGGATTTTGAAATGCTTTCGGCGATATCCATACCGGTCACGCCGCTCTCGTACTGGCGCACCGCACCATCGGGAAGGGTAATGTTAATCATGTTATTCTTTACTGCTGTCTGGGTCATAGATTTTTATAACCATACCGCCCGCTCCTTGTCCACCAAAGCTTTAGGAATTAGGCGATATAGTTGATTAACGCTCGCTCATGGCGTTATCCAGCGTCTTGATAAAAGGTTTGAGCAAATATTGCATGACCGTTTTCTTCCCCGTCAGTATATCTATATTCGCCACCATGCCCGGAATGATCGGTAAAACCTCGTCTTTGCGTTTGAGCTGCGAGTCAAACGTGCGCAGACGTACACGGTAGAAACTGTTGCCCTTTTCATCCTCGACCGTGTCGGGGGAAATCTCAATCACTTCCGCTTTCAGCCCGCCGTAAATGGAAAAATCATAGGCGCTGATTTTCACCATGGCCTTCTGGCCGGGATAAAGAAACGCGATATCGGCGGGACGTACGCGCGCCTCCACCAAAAGCTGGTCGTCTTTGGGCACGATTTTCACAATGTCTTCGCCCGGTTTCACGACCCCGCCCACAGTATTGACTGCAAGATCCTGGATAATTCCGTTCACGGGGGAACGGATTTCCGTACGTGTCTTGCGCGCGGTCAGGGCGGACAAACGCTGGGTGATTTCATTAAGCTCTATCTGTTTGGCGGCAAGCTCCGTCTGTGCCGTGGCGCGCGCACCGCTTTCCAGCTCGTCTATGCGTGCCTGTGCCTCACCGGCAGCAGACTTTGAACGGGGAAGGCTGGAAAGCACCGTATTAAGCTCGGCGCTTTTCTCCTTCACCGCGCGCTCTAGCTGCAAAAGCTCCAGCGCCGGGGCGGAGCCGCGCTCCACCAGCGGGGCAATCATCTCCTTTTCCTGATTTTGCAAGCGTACAACCCCGCGCAAATCCGCCGCCTTTGATTCCAGTTCGCGGATTTCCTGCTGACGCTGGGCCAGCTGCTGGTTAAGGACATTAAGCTGGCCTTGCAGTTGCTGCTTGTTCGCGCGGAAGGCGTTTAATTCCTCAGTTACGTTTTTCGGGGCGTTTTGCAGGACTTCCTCGGGGAAAGTCACGGTTTCCTTACCTTCCGCCTCGGCCTGCAAACGGCTGATAGCCGCCAAAAGGCCGTAATAGCGGGCCTTGTTCGCGCCAAGGTCTGACGAAGCCTCAATGTCGGAAAGCCGCATCAGGACCTGTCCCGCGCTGACCTGATCGCCTTCCTTGACCAGGAATTCCTCGACAATCCCCGCCTCAAGGCTTTGCAGGCTCTGCACCTCGCTGGAGGGAATAATCTTGCCTTCGCCGCGTGCGGATTCGTCGAGCGTGGCGAAATTGGCCCATATAATGAAAAAGACAAAAAACGCCGCAACGGAAACCAGCAGCAAGTGCCGGGAAAGCGGCATATCCTCTTCATCGGCCTCGAAAAAGGACATGGCGAAGGCTTCAACTCTGTCCGCCTTCTCGCGCACCCATTCCTGACGAATCGCCGCCCATTCCAGCGCCTCGTTAATGCTCTTATGTTTTTTTTCTTCGCTCATCTGCCCTAAACTTCCGTTTTTTCGGCATCCGTGCCGTATTGCCGCGCCTGCAGCTTGCCAATCACTTCGTCCCTGGGGCCGAACGCCACAAGCTTGCCGCGATCGATCAGGATCAGCTTGTCCACCAGCGGCAACATGGAGCCTTTGTGCGTGATCAGGATCGTCGTTTTATTCTCGCACAGTTTTTCCAGCCGCTTGCGCAGGCGGTTTTCCGAGGCCGGGTCCATGGCGGCGGTTGGCTCGTCCAGAACAAGAATCGGCGGATCGTAAAGCAGCGCCCTGGCAATCGCCACGGCCTGCCGCTGGCCGCCGGAAAGCGCCTCACCGCGTTCGCCAACCTGTGTGTCGAGGCCGGCGGCGGAATCCTTGAGGAATTCCATCACACCGGAAAGCTCGGCAGCTTTCAAAACGGCGCGTTCCGGTGCCGTTTCATGGCCCATGGTAATGTTTTCACGCACAGACCCGTAAAATAGCTGCGGGCTTTGTTGAACGGCGCCCACGCTGCGCCGCAGATCACCGGGATCAAGCTGGCGCACATCGGTTCCATCGATCTGTACTGACCCGGAAGTGGGTTCGTAAAGGTTAAGAAGCAAGCGCTCAATCGTCGTTTTGCCCGAACCCACGGCGCCAATAATACCCACGCGGTCACCCGGCTCGATCGTGAAATTCAGATGATTAAGGACCGGTGTGGACTGTTCCGGGTAATGGAAAACCACGTCCTGAAAATCGATCCGCCCTTCAACATGGCTGAGAGAAACGAAATGCTTGCCGGTCGGGCGCTCCACAGGTTTTTTCATCAGCTCATCCAGTTGCTTTAAGGCCTGGCGCGACTGGTTAAGCCGCGTTAGCAGCGCGGATACCTGTGCCAACGGCCCCATGGCGCGGCTCGTCAACATAACCGAAGCCACCAGCCCGCCCATTGTAAGATTACCCGCCGCGATCATATAAACGCCGCATACCACCACAGCCACAGTAGTCAATTGCTGCACAAGCACCGCCCAGTGTTGCGCCAGTGCGGAAAGTGTGCGGGAGCGTACGGCCGTACGCGAGGCTTTATCGCTTAGTTCCTCCCAGTTGCGCTGCGTATGGCCTTCTGCGGCCTGCGCCTTGATCGTCTCAAGCCCGATGATGGTTTCAAACAGGAGAGCGTTTTTCAGGGCGCTTTCATGCAGCGATTGCCTGATCACACGTTCCAGCGGCCCCTGCATGAAAATGCCCATACCGATAATAAGCGGGACTGCCAGCAACGGCACAAGGGCAAGCGGCCCGGCGATTATCGCAATAAAGAAAATGAAAACAAAAACGAAGGGAACATCGATCAAAGCCGCCATGGTCGCGGATGTAAAGAAGTCACGCAACGTTTCGAATTCTTTCATATTGCTGGCCAGTACGCCCGCACTTTTGGGCCGCGCGGCCATGGTCATGCCCATAATCTGCTCGAACAACGCGGCGGAGATTTTAACATCCGCCTTGCGCCCGGCGTGATCGAGGAAATGGGAGCGCAGGTTGCGCAGAATGAAATCAAAAATATAAACCGTGAAAATACCCGCCGCGAGCACCCAGAGCGTGTCAAAAGCGCTGTTGGGCACGACGCGGTCATAGACATTCATAATAAACAGTGAACTGGACAGCGCGAATATATTGATCATAACGGCGGCCACGGCCACTTCACCATATATCGTGCGGTTATTGCGGAAATTTGACCAGAACCAGTCGCGCCCGCTTTGTATTTCCGCCGGCCCCGCCCGTTCGTCACTGCGCGCGACGGGACGGACAAAAAACGCATGACCGGTATACAGACGGTTCAGCTTTTCAAGGCTTAACGACTGTTTTTCATCCTTGGTTTCGGGAAACTGCACCAGGAATTTCGTCTTGGGATGAATCTCTATGTCCTGCCCGTCGCCTTTTTTCCTGGGCGGATGTCTTTTAGGATGTTGTACCTTCCAAAGGATGCAGGCCTGCCCGTGTTCCAGCACGAGAATACAGGGCAGATTGGGCGCAATGGCGAGGGATTCCAGAGATCGCGCCGCCATTCTCGCATGCATGTCCGTACGCTCGGCAGCCCTGATAAACAGGGACGGCGTTATACCGGAAGCGGGAATCGGCAAACCCGCAATCAGCGCCTGCGCGCTTGTACGGCGTCCATAATATCCGGCCATTTCCCGCAAACAGTAAACCAGCGGATGATGCATGGACATGCGGTCGGCCTGAAGCGGCCACTCATCGGTCAGCTTGCTTTCCGGCGCTTCGGAATCCGCGCTTTTTTTGCTGGTTTTCTTGGTATCGCTCACTGCACCCGCCTGTTAAAACTGTTCTTCTTCAAATTGAGCCAGGTAATTGCGTCAGAAGGCAAAGCATAGCAGGTTTTGGGCCTAGCGGGCCTTGTTTTTCTCTTCCGTCTTCCAGACTTCGTCGGAAGCCAGCTGGCTTTCCCGCGGGTACGACACATCAAGCGTAGGCAACAAACTGCCCTTAAGCGCCAGCAGACGGTAAACGGCGAACATTTCAAGATATTCGTTATTTACCGTGTTGGAACGGGAAACATACAGTTCGTTCTGCGCATCAAGGACATCCAGCAAAGTGCGGCGGCCCAGCGAGAACTGGTCACGGTAGGCACGTACAACTTCCACGTTCGCATCGGCCTGCTTGGAAAACTGGCTCGCACGCTCGCGGGAGGAAACCATGGAAGCCCATGTCTTGCGCACATCGTCTTCAACGGCGCGTGCGGCCTCGGCCCTGGATTCCTTGGCCTGCTGGTGACGATGAATAAACTCGCGGGAACGCGCCATATCCGCGCCGCCGCGGTACAGGTTCCAGTTCATGACAACGAGAGCGGAAGCGCTGGTGTCACGGCCTTCCACACCGTTAATGTCATGGCCGTTACGGGCGTTAAGCTGCAGGTCGACCTGCGGATAGAACGTAGAGCGCGTGCCCATGGATTCGGCGTAGGCCACTTCGATATCCGCCTCGTAAATATCCAGCGTAGGGCTGTTGGCCAGCGTGGTTTTTACTTCGTCCTCGATATCGCCGGCAAGGCCGTCAACGGGCAGGACGGGCAGCTGGAGATCGCCCGGCGTATCGCCCACTTCACGGCGATACTGGGACTCCGCGTCATAAAGATCCTGTTGTGTATTTGCCGCCGTTGCGCGGGCGGAAGCAACGCGGGCTTTCGCCTGCTCCAGATCGGCCTGCGTGGAACGGCCCGCCGTCACGTTATCCTGTATCAGGTTAAGAATATCGATATGCTCGGAAACGTTCTTATTGGCAATCATCAGAAGCTGGCGCTGGCGCAGGACTTCCAGATACGCCTCAACGATATCAAGGCCCACCAGTTCCGCCGTTTCGCGTACGCGGTTGGCAGAAGATGTTACGCGCGCTTTCTGGCGCTCCACTTCGTATTTGGCATCCCAGCCGTCAAACAGCATCTGGGTCAGCGTCAGGCTGGCATCATAACGGGTAAGGTTTTCCTCGTCATCACCATCAGTGCCGCCGCGCGTATTGGGATCGTCGCTATGCTCGAAACCGGCGTCGGCCCGGGCATCAAGGGAAGGAAGATAGAGCGCACGCCCCTGTTTCAGCTCTTCGTCTGTCGCCCGCCGGCTTGCCGCAACCACACCATATTCCGGGTTGGTCATCAGGCCGACCGCCAAGGCGTCATGTAAATTCAGGATCTTGTTTGTCTGTGCCTGCTGCGCCATGGCGCCCTGCGCTGAAAACCCGATCACCAGCGCACTGGCGGAGGTTAATGCAAACATATGAATTGTCTTTTTTGAAAACACGGCCTTCTTCCTTTTCTACTCCCGCCGGGCCCCGCCCGGCATTGAAAATAAACAATTTTTTCCCGCTAGCCCGTTATGCCTTTTTTAAGGCGGTAACGCAAGGTTCTTAGGTTCTTTCGGTAAACTTCCCCTTTATACAACAACCTGACCGTTATTGGTCGCGTTCTGAATATCCAGATTGGTTACGTTTTCCAGAACGGCAATCGCAAAAGCGTTGTTAATATTGCCCGTTCCGTTCACATCCACCGAAACCGTGGTATTCCCGTTGCTTTCGGTGCGGAACACAAAGTCATTAATGCTGTCCTGCAGCGGGTCAAAGTTCGTCAGAAGAGCGGAAACGTCAAGCTTGTCGCCCTGCGCTGTGCTGAAATCGTGAATCGTATCCACACCGTTATTACTGGCGCCGAATACAAACACATCGTTTCCGGAGCCGCCATAAAGACTGTCGTTCCCCGCTCCGCCGGTGATGAAATCGCGGCCTTCCTGACCAAAGATCGTATCATTGCCGTCACCGCCGTTAATCGTGTCATTACCCCCAACGCGTCCCTGATTAAAGCTGTTCTGCGATTCCTGCGACAGGGCCACAGAATTGTTGGTGATATACTGGATCGTGTCGGCACGGCTCCACGCGGCGTTACTGCCTTCGCCGTTTTCAAGCCTTGCAAAGACGCTCCAGCCATCGCCCGGGTCCGTAACATTTCCAAGCCCCTGCGCCGCTGCCAGGGCATCCGTGTAAACCGAGTCGCCGTAAATAATGTCGTGACCCGCTCCGCCGTTAATCGTGTCGCCGCCGACATCGCCCAACTGGATAATCGGGTTGTTGGACTGAAGAACGGCGCTTAAATCCTGCGGGTTTTGCACGTCAATCGCCGCACCGTTGGAATCGATAACGTTCAGATTGTCGATATCGGTACCAAGATCGATACCCACTCCGATTACGCGACCAATGCTCTGCAGGTAACCAACCTCATCCGAACCGTCCGTGCCGGTGATTTCGCCGATAATAACGGTGTCGGAGCCGCGTTCGCGGTCACCGTTTGCATCAACGTAACGGTTCGGTTCGTCGTCGGAAACGAAGTATGTCGTATTTGTAGCGCCGGGAATTGTATTGCCGCTCTGGAAGAAATTCATAGCCTCAATCAGCGGCCCCTCGTAGTTTGTCAGGCCGCCCGCCGTCAGGCTGCTGACAAAGGACTGTGCGTCGTTAAAGCCCTGGTTGCTCGTAACATCATAGGTAAAGGACTGGTGAACGTCGCTGCTAAACGGAATGATATGCACGCGCACATCACCGCCGTTATAGGAATGGAAATCGGCAAGCAGGTTATTTACCGCCAGTTTGAGCAGGGAAATCCGGGAATTCGGATCATTTGCATCACCCATGGAGCCGGATACGTCAAGAATGAGAGCAAAATTGTAATCAGCCCCCTGTCCCTGCTGGGTTGCACCGCCGATATCGCCGATCAGGATGTCGTTGCCGCCCTGCCCGGTAATGACGCCTGTCGTTCCGCCCACTTCATGGGGGACATTGGAGGTCGCCGTATCGTCCGTATTGGTCCCCACAATAAAGACCGGATTTGTCGGCGTAACATTAATAGTGAGCGTTCCGCTCGCCGCCGCCGTACCCGTATCTCCGTCAGCATCGCGAAGAGAGTAGGTAAATTGCTCCGTACCCTGGGAGCCCGCATTGGGCGTGTAGGTGAAAGCACCGCTGGAATTAATCGTGAGAGAGCCGAAGCTACCGTTCACCGTCGCATTGCCACCTTGAGCTATGCTGGTCGTCGTGCCGCCGATCGTAACGGAGTTCAGGAAACCGGGCGTGTCCTGGCCGATACTGTCATTGGTCAGTACATTACCGCTAACCGCCGTCGGCGCAGTGGTGGAAAAGCTGTCATCAACGGCAACGGGCCCGTCATCCAGCACATCGATCGCAATAGTGCCCGCCGTCGTGTCGCCGTCGGCATCCGTAGCGTTTACTCCGAAATTGATACGGATCGTATCGTTGGGATCGCTGGGATTGGCATGGTCGAGAGTATCAAGCAGATTAAACGTGAAATTACCGCTGGGCAGGACCTGCAATGTAAAGACCGTATTGCCGCCCGCCGAACCGGTATAAGTATCGCCGTTCAGGGTCACAACAACCGGCACACCATTGGATGTGAGCGCATTATTAAGCGCCCCTGTGAACGTTATGGTGTTCGTACCTCCCGGTGTTACGGAACCGGGCGCATTAACGCCGTAATCCGCCACAATTATGCTGGAAACGCTTTGCGTACCGCCGGAGAGAGATGTTTCATCCACCGTCTGCACCGCCGGGTTAACGATTATCGGCTGAACATCGCTTCCGGCTGTAATAACCAGATCGGCCGTAGCGGAATCGCCGTCAAAGTCCGTAATTGTATAACTGAACGTATCAACGCCGTTACCGTTGGCGACGGCCGTATAGCTGTAATTCCCGGACGCATTCAACAGCAGCGTGCCGAAACTTCCCACGATCGTCGCATTACCGGCAGCAGGAATAGTGGTCGTAACGCCGTTAAACACAACCTGCGTCAGGGCGCCGGGCGTATCGGCACCGATATCGTCATTGGCGAGTATATTGCCGGTTACTGTTGTGGAATTGAGAGCATTGTTGAAATCGTTAACCGCAACCGGGCCGTCATCATTGACCGTAATCGTGATCTCGCTGCTGACACTGTCGCCAGCGGAATCCGTTGCCGTCACGCCGAAAAACAGCTGTATATCGTCATCCGGATCGTTTGGATCGGCGTGGTCCAGCGGCTCGTTCAGGACGAAACTGTACGTACCGTCATTCTGGATGGTCATGGTAAAGACCGTATTGCCGCGCGCCGTTCCGGTAAACACGTTGTTATTTTCGCTGACAATGACCGGATTGCCGCCCGATGTGAGGTTGCCGCCAAGTACAGAGCCGGAAAAACGGAACGTCGTAATATCGCCCGCTGTCACGGTGCCGGGCGTGTTATTGCCAAAATCTACCGTTGTCTGCCCGCTGTTTGACGTGTCAGGAGACAGGTCGCTTTCATCGACAGCCACGCCTGTTGCGGCAATCGTCGGTGTCACAGGCGCTGCCGCAGGGGCGGCCTGCTGGGGGAACAGGTCTTCTGCGCGGAATTGTACGCCGTATTGCAACGCCGTCGGATTAATGGGCCCGACATCGGCAATAGCCGTAAAAGGCGTCACCGTAAATGTACTTTGGAAACCGTAACCGCTGCCGCCGCCCGCGACAACGCCCTCGCCGCCCGCCGCAGGCGCGATGGCCGCCAGCTGCTGCGCGGTAAGCTGGCCCGCCGCCGGCTCCACAGCGGCCAGCTTCATAGCCGTAATCTCAGCGTTTGGATTGATATTCTTTGCAAAAATCTCCTCAAGGTTAAATTTCTGCACATCGCCCTGCAGCATTTGAATTTCCTTAACCTGCAGCGTATCGTTGCCGTTCTGGTCCAGGATATGATCAATGCTGTTGTCATTAATGCCGTTCAGGCTCATCAGATCGAGAGCGCTTATAAATTTGGCTGCCGGCCCCTGAAGATCGATATTCGCGAAATCGCTCTCCGCTGCCATGGCCCTTTGCAGGATCAGCATGCCGTCATTGGTGAATTTAACGGTAATCTTGTCGTTTTCGCGGTAGGCGCTTAAAACAACGCTGCTGTCAAAGTTAAGAATATAGTGTTTGCCCGGCTCCAATATGACATTCGTAATAGTGGAAGCGGGCGGTTCGCTGACAACGACTGTGGGACTGGTGCTTTGATACTCCCTGACCGTTGCCCCGTTCGAGGACGTCGCAAAAACGTCCTGAAGGGCGGAACCATACAAAGTATCGTTCTGGTTAGCGGCATTCTGATTAGCCGCAGACGGATTTTGCGATCTATCCTCCGGCCCTTCCGTCGAGGAAAGTTTCTCTGCAATATTGTATATTTTCAGACCCATCGTGACGTTTTTTCCGCTTCTTTTCCGCTTTTCCCGCCGCCTTTACAGGCCAACTTTCCAGACCCGCCGACACAGGCAGGGGGCAAGCTTTTTTAGCATATGTCCAAGTGCTGCTTTCATAATACAAAAGCCGGGTCAATGTCAAACTGTTATGTTAAAAATATCCCCTTTTTCAATTGCATACGCTAAAATAAAAAATAAGTTCCCTCTCAGTGTAAAAATCATCCTTGTTTTCGTATGCAAAAAGAGTATGGTCTGGCACCAAAAGCGCCCCCGATTCGAAAATCGATTCGAATCGCGCCGTTTCAGCCCTTAAACCGGGTCGTGATTCGAGTAAAAAACATGTCTTTTGAGGCAGTTTCGATCCAAAAAATCTAAAATTTTAAATTTTTCAAAAATTTTTTAGCTGCGGATAAGCTGTGAATGTTTATGTGGATAACTTCGATTTATAAAGTTAGTTTCCACAATTAGAACAAGCAACAATATTTCAACAGGCAGAGCAACGGCGCACTTTTTAAACAAAAAATTGAAAAAATGACTCGACTCCTTCAACCAAAGCGTTGCATCCTTGAATTGTCTTCAGGACGCTTCCTCTCTCATCGGAGGGAAATGAATTTTAAACTTCGCGGTTTAATTTTCTAGTCCTTTAGAAGGGGCGCTTGGTCAGCGCTCAGGTTTCCGGAGCAACGGAGCTCTGTCTGCCGATGTGAATTCAGGTTCACTGAAGGGATATTGTTTCGCCGGAGGCTGAAGGGGATATGCAAGTATAATTGCTCCCGTTATCAGGCCCTGACCTGTGGTCGTGCACATTAAAACATCTGACGGGCCGGTAATTCAGGGATTTTTATGCGCCTGAGCATATTTCTGAAATGGCGTTTCTTTCGCGAGAGATCCGCCGCGTGGTTGATCGCTACGATAAACAAGGTAGATGAGGGGTTCATCTACGAGGAAAGGGGAAGTATAACGGCCAGCTACCGTTTTTCCCCCGACCTGATCCGAGCGATGAAGCCTGTGGGCTTTACATTGTAAAGTTGACCATAGGAACATGCTTCCCAAAAAAGGCTCCGGCGCCATGCCTTCCATAAGACTTGCCTAAGGGTTTGTCGGAAGCGGGTGCCGGAGTTCTGTTTTGGGGATATAGAAACCCTCCGTTTTGTAAATCCGTTACGATTGATCGCCAGAGCGCCTCCCGGCATTAGTTTCCTTGATGTTTTCTTTAAAAAACAAACTGATGCGTTTTGAAATTTATTGCCATTGATGCATAAAATTTGCAAAATTCCGAATTAGCATATATGATTTCCGCAGTGGATTATTATGTATATATATCCACAGTTGGGTTATTAAGGCGCTGAGCGCCAATTAAAACTGCGTAACTTTAGTATGGCGTTTGATTTTAAAAACTTATCCGTTCTTGTCGTTGAGGATATCGTTCCCATGCAACGGCTTATATGCTCGGTTCTGCAAAGCTTCGGCACGGGCCGTATTTACAGAGCTTCAGACGCCGAAAGCGGCTTCGAACTCTTTTGCGATAAAAATCCCGACATTGTTATCACCGACTGGCACATGCCGCCCACAAGCGGAATTGATCTGGTTGAAATGATCCGCCAAAATCCCCGCTCCCCTAATAAAAGAGTGCCGATTATTGTCATGACCGGATTCGCGGCCATAAGCCGCGTCGCACGGGCACGGGATATGGGGGCCACGGAATTCCTGAGCAAGCCGTTTTCCGCGCACGATCTGGCGCAGCGGATTACGCATATTATTAACAAACCGCGCGATTTTATCCGGGCACGCAGCTATATCGGCCCCGACCGCCGCCGCCGCGTACTAGCCGATTACAAAGGGCCGCTGCAAAGACGGCAGGATTACAGGAAAGCGCAGCGGGCATAAAACGGGACATTTGGGGAAGTTTAAGGGGAAGAAATGCCGGATTATTCAGACAAAGAACAGGACGTAGAGGTTATCAAAGCCGATTACCTGCTACAGGCCAAAGTAGGGACAGGTAAAATCCCGGCAAAACTCATAAAAAAGGGACAAAATGAGATCGATAAAAATGACTTCGATTTTGTGCCTCTCGCCCAGGAATTTTTAAAGGAACTGGCTGTAAATCTTGAGGAAAGCCGGAAACTGGCAGATAAAATCCGCCTTAAGAATGAAATCACCAATTCCGTGATGCAGCTTAAAGCCAACGCCTCTACCTTCCATTATGACCTGGTCGGCACGCTGGCCGGCAACATGCTGGATTTCATAGAGGAAATTAAAGAAATCGATGAAGATGTGATCGAAATTACCAATGCACACTACAGAACGATCAGCGCCTTAATCGCGAAAAGAATGGCAGGCACAGGCGGTCCGTTCGGAAAAGAACTCGAACAGGAGCTCGGCAATGCCTGCCAGCGTTATTTCACCAAACACGGCAGGGAAGCGGTCAGAAGCTCAGCCGCGTAGCGCTTGCCACCTGCGGCAGCGCGGTAATCTTCTCAAACAGCGCGTCGTTTACCGGCTCGTCCACAGAAACAAGGCAGATCGCCTGCCCTTTTTCCTCCTGACGGCCCAGGCGGAAGTCGGCAATGTTCATGCCCGCCTCACCCAAAATCATGCCCATCTGGCCGACAAAGCCCGGCTTGTCCTCGTTGCGGATGAACAGCATATGCGGCGTCAAAGCGGCTTCGATGGCCACCCCCTCAATTTCCACGATACGCGGCTCTTTACCGGTAAACAGGGTGCCGGCCAACTTGCGCGTACGCTTTTCGGTTTCCACCGTGACAATAATCACGGAGCGCCAGTCGCGGGAAGACCCGGTCTGCGTCTCGGAAATGGAAATGCCGCGCCCCTCGGCCACGGCCGGGGCGTTAACCATGTTCACCGTATCGGTTTGCGCCTTCAGCAGGTTCGCAATCAGCGTAGCGGTTAGCGGTTTGGTGTTAATTTCCGTTACCGTGCCTTGGTATTCGATATTCACGGATTTGATCGCGTGCTCGGTAATCTGGCCCGCAAAGCTGCCAAGCTGTTCGGCCAGCTTCATATAGGGTTTCAGGCGCGGCGCATCTTCCGCCGAAATGGAAGCCATGTTTAGCGCGTTCGTCACCGCGCCGGTGGTCAGGTAATCGCTCATCTGCTCGGCCACCTGAAGCGCCACATTCACCTGCGCTTCAGTGGTGGAAGCGCCAAGGTGCGGCGTCACCACGACATTATCCATACCAAACAGGATGTTTTCCTTGGCGGGCTCGACCTCGAACACGTCCAGCGCGGCCCCGGCGACCTTCCCGGATTCCAGCGCTTCTTTCAGGTCCGCCTCGACAACAATGCCGCCGCGCGCGCAGTTGATAATGCGTACGCCATCTTTCATCTTGGCGATATTCGCCTTGCTGATCAGGTTGGCCGTATGTTCATTTTTGGGCACGTGCAGCGTGATGAAATCGGCACGGGCGAACAGCTCATCCAGCTCCACTTTTTCCACGCCCAGCTGCTTGGCGCGCTCTTCGGTCAGGAACGGGTCATAGGCCACAACTTTCATTTTCAAGCCCACGGCGCGGTCCGCCACAATGCCGCCGATATTGCCGCAACCTATAACGCCCAGCGTTTTGCCGTAGAGCTCCACGCCCATAAAGCGTTTCTTCTCCCACTTCCCGGCATGGGTGGATTCATTGGCTTGCGGAATCTGGCGCGCCAGGGCAAACATCATGGCAATCGCATGTTCGGCGGTGGTAATGGAATTGCCGAACGGCGTGTTCATCACCACGATCCCGGCATTGGTCGCCACCGGGATATCGACGTTATCAACACCGATCCCGGCGCGGCCGATTACTTTCAGGTTTTTCGCCGCGGCAATCATTTCCGCCGTAACCTTGGTTTCGCTGCGGATCGCAAGGCCGTCGTATTCGCCGATGATTTTCATCTGCTCTTCGGGGGAAAGCCCGGCCTTGAAATCGACTTCACAGCCGTTTCTTTCAAAAATCTCTACTGCAAGGGGATCCAGCTTGTCGCTGATAAGAACCCGCGGTTTACGGGCGTCGTTTTTGGGTGCCATCAATTTTACTCCTAATTTTG
>CAZBNG010000022.1:21486-29413 GCA_964493095.1 uncultured Pseudobdellovibrionaceae bacterium | reverse complement strand
AATACAAGATGCGTGATGGTATCAGCAATCTGTGGATAGCTCGGTACGTATCCGTGCGATATCGGGCGCACGCGAAGACAATTCGCCGAAAAGCGTGAGAGCCAACACTGCGCTCTTCCTTGTTTGGCGCGCCCTTCGGGCCGGGCTGTCGTGAACCGAACCCCGCCGCTGGCGGGTTTCGGCCCCGGGGGCTTCCATCCCTCGCGCAAGAGCCTGCCCCATGAGGGGCAGGAAGCGGCCAGCCTGCGGCTGACGTTCTTCTTCTTTGAAGTGGGGGCTTGCAGCCCCATCGCCGTCAAGGCCAAGCCCTGCGGGCGGGGGCAAGCGGGACCGTGGCTCCTCCGGCTGCGCCGGTCGTGCGCCCGCACCATCCCGCTTGTCCCCGGCCGTGACTGCATCCCCCTGCTCATTTGGCGCGGGCCTGTTCGGTTGCATGCGCAACCGCTCATACAAAAAAGGAACAGGCTCATGACCACGCTCTACGCACAACCCTACGACATCACCGCCACTGGCTTCTATTTCGAGACCGCCGAGCAGTACGCCACCTTGGCAGCCAAGGCCGTGAACGACTACGGCCAGAAGGTGGAGGAATTCGAAATCCAGTTCATCGACGGCGAGGCACTGGACACCACGCTGGCCGAGGCATGGGGGCTGAACCAATGCACCTTCGCGGCCTTTCTCAAAGCCGCCGACCGGTGGAACGACGAGGAGAAGCGCCGCTGCATCGTCGCCGTCCGTGAATGCGGTTACACATACGCCGATATCAAGGACGGCCCGCCGGAGAGCCTGGAGATCATCTTTTATCCCGACACCTTGCGCGAACTGGCCGAGGCGTTCGTGGACGAAGGCCTGTTCGGGGACATTCCGCAGCCGTTGCGCGGGTACATCGACTACGACGCCATCGCCCGTGACCTCGCGATCGACTATGCCGAAACCACTGTCGCCGGAGAGCGGCTGATTTACCGCTGCGGCTGAGGTCGGGCGAAGCACCCACGCCGGAGCCACCGCACTTGCTATAAATGTGCCAGAAAACTAGGCTCGCGCGCGCTCGCGTGCTCTCCGCCGCGCTCACTCTCGCTGGAGTTGCAGTTATGATGGGCAGCATTGAGCATGCGGTTAGGAAGGAATTAAGGGCACATCACCGCCGAAACACAGCATTCCGGGCGCTTTCAGGTCACCGAGGCTATCTTCTTTATCGACTGTTCCGGGGAGTGCGCTGGATAATATTGCCATTTGGATTCGTTATACTATTCACCGTTACAATTCTCTGGTCCGCTGTCGACGGGCATAACGCATTAAATGAATATCAAGAAACGTTTGTCCAGAATGCAACAGGATACCTGCTATCGGCGCAAGTGACGTTATTTGCCGTAGCGATTCCAGTAGTCATAGCTGGGGCACAGCTGCTTCTCGGAGGTCGATCCAGTAAAGGGCGTGAACTGGATTTGGCTGTGTTATTGGAGTTTGGCAGGCCACGCGAAATTGCGTGGAGTTCGCTTTTGCTGACGGCTGTCCTAATAATATTGCTTGTGTGGCCACATGAAGTCATCCGTGGATCACCGCTGAATGGAGCACGTCCATATCTGCTCGGTGGAGCGGTCGTATGGTTTCTGGGCAACTTGGCCGGTTATTCCTTTCTCGTTCGCTGCACCATTGACCTGATATCCAGCCACAGCCGCGTCCGGATGCGCAAGAGGGCCATCGCTTGGGGTGGGTTTCACGAGGAGGTCGGTCGACGAATTCGCACTCGGGCTTGGTATGAGTTTCGTAAGCAACTCGACGCAAGCGGTCTCGCCTGGAATGCTCAACAACCTCCGCAGGGCTTTCAGTGGTTTGGCTTTTCGGCGCAAGGCACAATAGAGGATGTTCGAACAGTACTGCTTCGAGCCGGCTTGACGTGGATTAAATTTCGAAGCGCTTCTACAAATGAACGGGTAGGAATTGCGTTTTATTTGTGCACAGAGTGCAAACCGGGTCGACAATTTGTGGTTCGCAAACCACCGGATTTGATCGCGCGTATATTATTGCGAGCATCCTTGCGGATCAGCAGCCGCGCGCAGAAAACAGTTAACCGCTTTCAGCCCCGCGACGTTCTTGACGCACTGGGATCGGATGCTGAGCACCAAGTTCTCACCGGAACTCCAGCCGACGCCCGGGCGGCATACGATGAGCTGTTGGAGGTGCTTCACGCGCTCTTAGCGGCGTCAGGAACAGAGGATGGAAACTATGCAATTGAAACACCTCTGATGTCGCTGCTTCGCGACTGGGTGCGCCCCGTACACTCCGTCAGTTGGGCCGCGGGAGCAGCACTCAACAGATCGCCCGACTTCCCCGCCTCGGTTGCAGAGCGCCTTGCACAGGCGTGCGGTCGTGCCGTCTCCGATGGATTGTCACCGGAGATCGCTCGGGCATTCACGGCTGCGCTCGGTGTGTTGCAGTACGCTACCTCGCGACGATCGAACGAAGAAGGTAGATTGAACTCAGCACCTCACATGGCGTTCTTAAAACGCAGCCAGCAAGCGAATGACTACTTGGCTTCGAGCGTTAGGCGGTTGCCCGAAATCGAAGACCCATGGCAGCGCTTTACGTGTCGAGCGGAGATGCGCCTAATCATTATGCGGCAACTAGCGATAAATATTGGCAACGTAGCGTGGATCGGTGACCTAAAGGCATTTGAACGTTATAGCGTCGTTTACATAGATTTCGTGCGAGAGCTTGGACCTTCAATTTCACCGAGAAGTTTTTCTCGACTGCCTGACGAATTGTGGAAATGGTCGAAGTCCGAGATTTCGGAACTTCTCTCCGGAAAAGACACTGTCGAGACAATAATAACGGAATGGAATACGCAAATATCACTGGATCATCTATTGTTCTTTCAGTTGATATGGATGCAATGGTTTGCTGAGGGAGTTAAATCTGGTGATAGTTGGGTAGAGTTGATGGTCGGCCTGATGAGTACGGCACGAGGCGAATCACCCCAAATAACGCGCCGGTATTTTTCATTTGAACAGCTTATCTGTCGGTTTCTCACGGCCTGTCAGGCAAATCCCCGTGGTCATCGAACGGCACCACTTAACGAATTTGTTCACGATATCGATAGGGTGCGCGATTCTGACAAAGAAGGTGGATTCTATTACTCGGATGCCGTTCGCTCGGTCGAAGATCTAACGGGTGGCGTAGTCGTCCTCGCATTAATTTCGTTTAATGCACACGAGTTGCAGAGAGCGAAGCATGAACTGATCAACCTAAAGAGGGAATCAATAGTAAGCACCGACGGAGTCAGGGCAATTCTATGGGAAATCCACGATGTTTCGCTCAGAGTAACAGCTGAATTTACTCAGGATATGAAAAAATATATTCCGGACGTGGATGACCGGTTAGTCGCGCTGCAAAGTGCCTTTCAGGATTGCGCTCAGGTGTTTGGTGAGAATCCGAATCGGGAGCTAGAATGAAAAAGTATTCTAACTTGTGGGCTGAATGCACATGGCTCGCATTCTACAAGTGTTATTCACAATTAAATCACCAAATTCGACGATAATGTCGCAAGAAAGATTATATAATGCGGATAAGTGAGATATAAGATGCCGTCAAGTGCGTGTCTTGGATCAAGTCGATATTAGAAGCAAGGCACATCGTTATTGCGGCCTTCTTGCATAGCATTGTAGGTAGTTATATCCCGCTCAACGTGACGGCGCTCGCGAGTGAACTCCCTTCGCAGTTGCATCCGGAACAGGTCAACGTGACGGCGCTGCGCGATGTGCCGCTGTATCAGCGCGTCGCGCTCTTGCTGGTCGCGTCGTAGAGCCACCAGCGCCTCATGTTCGTTCAGGGTACGGATACGCCTGTTGTGACCGCGTAAGGTATCCCAGAGGCCCCGCAAGCCGGTTCTGAACCGGGATTGCCGGATACGGGCCTCTTCCGCCTGACGCTCTTCCTGCCGCTGACCCATCGATTGCCGTTCAAGCCGCTGACGGCGGACCAGCTCGGCTTTCCGACGCTCGAATTCTCCGGTCTTCCGATCTTCTCGTTCCTCGATCTCAGCCGTGAAGCGCCGGAACACTGAGAGCATCAAGGCCGCGGTCTGCGCCTTCGCATCCTCGACGCTCCGGAAAGCGTCTGCGTCGTCTCGCTCGCTTCCGATCCGCTCGCGCACATCCTTGATCCGCAAGCCCAGCATCTTCGGCAGCGAGTAGACCTCGCCGAACATGTCGACGCACACGAGACCCGCCCGGTCGCCCTTCGCCAGCTTCATACCACGCTCTTCCAGCGCCGCATCGAAGGCCACCCTGGAGTCCGATATTGCCCAGGCTGCTTGTATAAAGGTTCGAGCATAGCGCGGATCGCGCCCATGCCTCTTGGCCTGGTGATACTCTTTGAGCGTGAAGGCCCTGGGATCGCGGTTTTCCCGGTCCAGCAGCCCGTCCGGTACCTTCCAGCCGTGACGCACGAATAGCTCACGGGTGAGTGGTTGCAGCTTCTCTCTGTCATTGCGCAGCCGCACCGCCTTCATGGCCGCCGAGTCGATCAGCGACCACACCACATGTGCATGCCTGCGCCCGTTCTTCTCATGAAAGATGATGGCGCGAGGCTGGCCGGTGAGCTTCAGCACCTTCTCGGCGTTCTCGACGGCGTCGAGGATCGCCGCCGTATTGGCCGTCTCTCCCGGCGGCGGATTGACCGAAAGGGAGTAGAGGAACTTCTGGCACTTCGTGCCCCGGCTGATCGCATATGTCTCGTTCAGCGCCCCCATCAGATCGCCCGCGACGAAGCCGCGCAGCTCGTGGACCTGCACATGATCGTTCTCGTCCTTCATCAGGTGCAGCGCCAGGTCCTTCGCGCCGCCCCGGCGGTTTCCCTTGAGGATCATCGCGCCTTGACCCCCAGCGCCTCGACGAGGCGCGTCCGCATGTCCTGAACGGCCTTACAGGCTTCCAGAACTTCCGCCTCCACCTCCGGGGTGACAGGGAGCGCACCAATTCGCGCCGCCGTGGCGATGTCGGCAAGATTGGCCGCGATCTCCGATTGCCCCAAGCCGCCGAGCATCTTGCCGATCATGGTCAGTTCAGCGGACGGCGAGGTGGACTTGTGCCTGTAGGGCTTCCGGTGAGGGGCGATCTCGCCTTCACCGAACAGCGTCAGGCGGATGTAGGCCGCCATCGTCAGCACCCCGGCGTCGTACTTGAGGCGGTCGTATTCGGCCTGGCTGAGGCGCACTGTCACTGGCGGCGGCCCCTTACGCTTGCGAGGGAGCCGTGCGGCCTTCCGGAAGGCATGGACGTTGGAGGAACCGATCATGGCGTCGGCTCCCCGAAAATATCCTCAAGATATTTTCGATCTTGCGGCGGAAGCTTTTGGAGCTGGTGTTCCCAGTCTGCCAAGGTGGCAAAGAGGGAGCTAAGATCATCCGGTAGTGCCGTCCGGTGGTTCGATCCCCTCCCATCAGGGTCCACCATTTCTACGGCATTAAAGACCAAAAGAGATGCCGCAAACCCTATCTTCACTGCTGCGCCCCCTTGCTTCCGCCAAAATCTTTTTCTATGCCCTTATCGGGCTTATGATCCTGCTTATTCTGGGCACCGTTTCACAAAAATATATAGGCCTTTATCTGGCCCAACAAATTTACTTTTCCTCATTCATCGTGTGGCTGGGCGGCCTTATCCCCATGCCGGGCGGCTACACGCTTTTGGGACTGGTCGGAATAAACCTGATCGCCAAGCTGATCACAGAACGCTGGAATTGGCAAAAGGCCGGCACCATCACTGTTCATTGCGGCGCGTTGCTGCTGCTGGCCGGCGGGCTGCTGACCGCGGCATTCAGCACCGAAGGAAATATGGTAATACCGGTGGGAGAGTCGACCGATTTTATTTCAGATTACCACAAGCGCGAACTTGCAATCGTCGCCGTAAACGATGATGAAGCGAGCGAAATCGCAACATTTCCCACAAAAGATCTTCGCCCCGGGAAAAAACTTGACGTCCCCGGTCTCCCTTTCAACATTAAGATTAACAATTACCACGCCAATTCACGCATCATTATGGAGGATGAGAACCCCCGCCTGATCCCTGCGCGCCGCGCCCTGGAAGATGAAAACAACAACGCAGCCCTCTCGTTTAACGTTAATGACAAAGATTACAGCGTATTTGAGTTCATGCCGCGGCCGCCTTTTATTAAAACCGACAAAGGCAGCTACCTTTTCCTGCTGCGACGTAAACGGACGGAACTCCCATTTGAAATCAAACTGATAAATTTCACTAAGGAAACACACCCCGGAACGGACACAGCACGCAGCTACAGATCTGAAATCATCCTGAGTGACAGCGACACGCAATGGCGCAGTGTAATTTCCATGAACAAACCTTTGCGCTACAAAGGCTACACGTTTTTCCAGTCTTCTTTCCTGGAAATGCCAGATGGCAGTCAGGCCACAGTTCTGGCCGTGGTTAAGAATATAGGCCGGCTTTATCCCTACATTGCCAGCATCGTCATATGCATCGGTCTGCTGATACATATCGCCATGACGGTACCAAAACTGACGGAAACAAAAAACAAGCGCGGGAGGGCTAAACAGTGAGAATTTTCCTCGCGCTTCTGGTGATGTTTTTTTCCCTGCCCGCCGCCGCGCAGAAAGAGAATTTTGCCGCCAATCTTGACGTCAGCACCTTCCGTGAAATCCCGATTCTGAACGAAGGACGCGTAAAACCGCTGGAAAGTTTTGCACGTTCCTATCTTGTTGTATTTTCCGGCAGGACAAAAATCGGCAATTTGAGCGCCTCTCAATGGCTTGCTGAAATGCTCTTTGACCAGCAAAACGCTTACCAACGCCCCGTATTCAAAATCGCCGACCCGCGCCTGCGTGATGCCATTGGACTGGAGGAGACGGAAAAAAGCCGCTACAGTTTTACGCAACTTTCTTCTGCGCTCGACACACACCGGGCCACAATAACCACCTTGCTCGAAAAGCCCGGAGAAAACCTGACTGAAAATCAGAAAGCTCTGGTCAACTTGTATTTCAAAGCAATGGCATATGCGGAAATCAGCCGTTCCCTGAGCCTTGTACAACCGCTTCAGGAAGATGGGAAAACCTATCTCGACACCGGAAAACAGGACGGATCGCTCACTCCCCACCAAAACACGCGCATTTTTCGGGTAATTCCGCCGGAATGGGAACGTGATGGTGAAGTGTGGAGCTCACCCTGGGGTGTGTTAATCGAAGGAAACGGCTCGCCACAAAGCGCCGAACTGCTTAAAGGGTGGCAGGATCTGGCGCATGCTTATGCAGACAAAGATTCCGCGCTCTGGAAAAAGGCAGCGAAAAGCCTTGAGAACAAAACCTATGAACTTGCAGAAGACCACGCCGACCGCTCAAGACTGGAACTGGAGGTACGCTATCATGATTTAAGCCTGCTGCGGGTCAGTCTGGGATTATATATCGCAGCCTTTATCGCGCTTTTAACCGGCTTCCTAAGCGGGCGAACGGGCCTTTTCAAAATCCCGGTTTTGTTACTTTACATGGCCGCTCTCTCTCAGGCCGCCGCCATCATCATGCGTATGATCATCATGGCCCGCCCACCCGTGGCCACGCTTTACGAGACCACGATTTTCGTTTCTCTGATCGCAGTAATCCTGTGCCTGTTCTTCGAACTCCGGCGCAAAGACGGCATATTGCTATTGGTTGCCTCTCTTATCGGCTCAGTACTGCTGTTTATCAGCATGCGTTACGCCGCAGACGGCGATACGCTGCAAATGCTGGTTGCTGTGCTGGACACCAATTTCTGGCTCGGCACACATGTGGTGGCTATCACAATAGGGTATGGCTGCTCACTTGTTACCGGCACACTCGCTCATCTCTATCTTATCCGGGAATGCAAAAAAGCGGGAAGCGGCTCTTCCCTTTTCAAAACCATCATGGCAACAGGATTGATCGCCT
>CAZBNG010000022.1:0-21476 GCA_964493095.1 uncultured Pseudobdellovibrionaceae bacterium | reverse complement strand
GGCACCATCCTGGGAGGCATATGGGCCGACCAGTCATGGGGGCGCTTCTGGGGCTGGGACCCTAAGGAAAACGGGGCGATGCTGGTATGTCTCTGGCTTTTGTGGACCTTCCACGGACGTGTTACAGGCATATTGCCACCAGTCTACTTTGCAGGACTCACAGCTTTGGTTAACATTATCGTCGCCCTGGCATGGTTCGGCGTCAACCTTTTGAGCGTAGGCTTGCACTCATACGGCTTCACACAAGGCATAGCCGTAAGCCTCGGCTTGTTCTGCGCAGCAGAGCTGACTTTTGTCAGCACCATGCTGTTTCTGATAAACTCACACCACAAAAAGAAAAAAAAGGCGGCCCATGGCTAAACTAATCGCCTTATTTCTGGCTCTTGCCATTCTTGCGGGCACAATCGTGTACGATGCGCATGTGACGCCCGAAGGAAAAAACCGCAAATTATCAGACGCGGCCCAAAAGAAAGAAGAAAATCCGGTTCCGGACTTTGCCTTTACGACTCTGGACGAACAAACACTCCGGATTGCCGATATTGCCAATGAAGAAATCCTTATTCATTTCTGGGCTGGCTGGTGCGGTGTATGTTTCGCCGAATTTCCCAGCCTTCTGAAATATGTGGAATCACGAGATGGAAAAACCGCCCTGATAGCCATCGCCATAGACGACGATGAAGCGCCTATCCATAATTTCATGGAACGGCTGGCACACACTCACGACATCGACTTAAAACGGGAAAACGTCTATTGGGTATGGGATTCGGATAAATCCATTTCCCTGAAAACTTTCAACACAATACGAGTTCCGGAAACCATCCGCGTCAATGCCGAAAGAAAAATGGTTCAAAAAATTGTAGGGCCGGTGGAATATGGCTTGATACCACCCTCCACTCACAATAAAACTGAGTGAACGCCATGATTAAAATTCTGCCAAAAGATATCTTTCTCTTACTGGGAGCTTGTATATTGCTCAGCGCCTGCGGCACGACTGGCGGCACCGAGCGTGGCAACGCGTCTTCTTTGCCGCCATCTCTGGCGACGCTTGAAAGCACTTACAATCGAAACCCTAAAAATCTTGAGGCTGCTATCAACTATGCACGGGAACTGCGTTATGCAGAGTACCTTAATCGCGCCGCGATCGTCCTCTCTCCGTTTGCACGCGGAGAAGACCCCACAGGGGCCGCAAAAGTTGAATTTGCCGCTATTCAGATAGCCCTAGGCAATTACACTGCCGCCGAGGACTACGCGCAAAAAGCCATCGCGCAGAATAACAACAATTATGAAGCCTATCACTACCTTGGCATAGCACTAGATTCGAAAAACATGTATGAACAGGCAGAGCAAGCTTACCGCGAAGCCCTTGAACACTGGAAAGGCAATCCAACAGTGGTCATGAATGACCTGGCGCTCAACCTGGCCGCACAGGATAAAGTTGAAGAATCGGCGGAACTCCTGGAAAAAGCCGCCGCGCTGGCGCCAGACGATAAGGAAATTGAGCGAAATTTGAGAATTATTCATGCGCTGTTGCAAACGCACACACCGCTACCGCCCAAACCGGCAGAAAAACCGGCAACGCCCTAAGTTAAGGAACCACGGGATTAGTATGATTCTGCACTTACTTCGGGAAGAGACAATTCATCGTCGTCCAGGTCTTTAACACCCGTAACTTCCTTTCCCCAGCGCTCGATCAGTTCTTCCTGCTTCTTTTTAATTTCAACCTGCCGTTGTTTACCACGTTCATACATCAGGCTGGCAACAATGCCGGTCATAGACCAGCCAATCATATGGCCTACTGCAGCAGCGAAATACATAACTATGATCGATGTGGGTTGAGTAATAATGGAAAACGTTTTTTCGAAACTTTGTCCATACCCCCACAGATCAAGAACAAACGGGGAGCATCCTGCCAGGTTCATCGCACCGATTGTAACAGCTCTCGTAATACGTTTTTTGGAACGGTCGACCAGAAATGCAATTAACGTCGGCATCATGCCTACGGCAAGCAATATCGTAGTAGGAAGGAACAAAACACCGCTGATCGCAAAGCAAACCAGAAATATGCGGCCTGTCATCGGCTTTCGTCTTCGTCTCACGACCTGTTTTTGCTCTGTTCCCGCTTCAGCCACTTTTATCTCCACAAAAAACTTAAAGAATAAAAAACACGCCCAGAATTACAACAACGGCAAGAATACAGGATATAACCGCCGCCGCTTCCTTACCCGTCGCGCGGCCAAAGGACGCTTTGTCCTGCAAACGCACATCTAACATTTCATACTCTTTAGTAAGTGCCAGATATTCAGCACTGGCTCTTTTAAATCCGCCGGTATCCTTGCCGCGTATTTCAGTATTATCCAGAAGCCCTGCCATCTTAACCAGATCACCCGCTTCCGCGTAACGCTTCACATCTTTTTGAAGTTTTTCACGCACTTCACGATCATGATAAGTGGCAAAAACACAGGGAAGCATCTCCATAAACGCCGCAGCAATATGGGGGAAACCGGACATGCGTTCACGCTTTTGCACGGTGGCCAATGCTTTTAAATTGCCCATGACCTTCCTATCCTCATCCGGCGAGTTCAGATCCGGCATATAACCTTCTATCGCACGGCTATCCTTGGCAAAAAGATAGGACGCCGTATGACGGTCCATGAACAAAGCGGGGGATTTCCCTTTTGCACAAAGATCTTCAAACGCGTTCATCATGGCTTCCGGACTATCGACATAATAGCTTTTCAGCTTCTCACTCATGCACGGCGCTTCGGGACAAAGGAAATACAAACATCTCTCAAGACCGTATCCTATGCGATCCTGCCGCATAAAACTTCGCACTGTCTCAAATTTGCTTGTTAGTGACGATATGTCTGCGCTGGCGGAATCCTGAAGCGCGGCCCACTTAAGGGCAATATTTTGTGAAAACACTTTAACAAAGCTTTGCAGGTCTTTCCCTCTCGACACAGCTTCAGCCAGAGCCGTTCCAATCCCATCTCCTTTGGCGCTGACTTCGTTGAAGCGGATAGGCGCGTGCCTGTCCAGTATTATGCTGAGATTGCTTGCCAAACGTTCCGCGTAGCCGGCTCCTCCGGTACCGAAATCCCTTGCTGAGGCTACGGCAGAAAGGTAGTTCTCCTCCATTTCCTCGTCTTCTACTGATCTAGATATCCACTGCTCCAAAGAGTTGTCATCAATCATGCGCACAACTTCCGCATGATTATCCTGAAGGTCCATGGCAAGAAAAGAGCAATAAACGTATTTGTTATCATCAAAAACAAGGGCTCTTGGAGCTTTCTTTTCGCGCACGCTATGCTTTGCGTTGGGCCTGGTCCCCTCAAGCCACATTTGCATCTCGCTGACCCCCCAGCGCAGGGAAACATCGTCCTGCAGCAATCCGCGTAAAAGATCCAGTATATTACCGTGAAACCTGTCTTTCGAAGTCAGTGTCGAAAACGTGCCCATTTCAATTTTTTGTTGAATGATTTCTTTGTCGTCAGCCCCCTCCAACGGATCATGTGTACGAAGCATAACCGCAAGCGCAACACCGAAAGAATACAAATCATCGTAAACGGTGCCTTTTCCGCGCCCTATAGGCGCCGCCATCGCCCTTTCCGGCGTTTCATACAAAACCGGCTGGAGGTAGGAAGCCGGCGTAGAAAGACATTCACCTAATATCACCTTCTCCAGCTTCTCCGAATCGCCATCGAAAAAGTTAGATACCCTGATATCGCCGTGAACAAAATCCTTGTCCCTGAAATCCTGCAACAACCCCACCATCGGCCGTACAACGGCATTCATCACAAGATCCACCCGCATATTCAAAGCCGCTTTGGCACCATGCACCATAACGGGTTTCCCTATATTCTTGCGGTATACGAAAACATATTTTTCCTGCTTCTCAGGAGTCCAGTAAACAATACCTTTGCCTACAAGCTGTACCAGGCAGGGGTTAACGATTGAAGAATAAACCGATTCCGAATGAAACCGGGGTATCAGAAACTTCTCACAGACCAGTGCAAAATATTCTTCGCCGTTGTCAGGTTTTGGAAATGCGCTATAAGCCTTAATTTCTCCCTGATTATATTGTGGCAGCGGCTTATCAATATAAATCTCTATTTTATCTCCGAGGGATATGATGCGATCATCCCCGGCAAGCTTGCTTCCCTGATCCTGCTTTTCGTCTGCTAAAACAGGCGATTTGTCTTTTTTGCCCTCAGAAACCTCTTCCGCCTCACCTGCGGCACTTTCGGCGGCGGTTTCCTCAACCCCAGGATCACCTTCAGTCCCGCTCTGTGACTCGATTGGTTCTTCTTCTGTTTCTGCCATCTAAAACGATCCTGGAAATTTTGCCGCACGGCACTGCGAAGGAAGCGAATCAGAATAATCCGCCGCTACCATAATAATCCCGGAAGAAGAAAAAGTAAAATGCCCAAACGCCGGAAAAGAGCGGCGGCGCTGAACAAACGCCTCACATGAACGGATCGTGCATTAAAATGGTATCGTCCCGCTCCGGGCTGGTAGAAAGAAGCGTTACCGGAGCTTCAATCAATTCCTCAATATACTTGACGTATTTAACCGCTCCGGCGGGTAATTCAGCCCATGTACGCGCCCCTTTTGTGCTTTCTTTCCACCCCTCAATCGCTTGGTAAACAGGTTTGGCGGCCTCCTGCTTGTCCAGCGCGGCAGGCAGGTAATCATATTTCTCTCCGTCAATTTCATAACCAACGCAGATTTTCAGCTCATCCAGACCGTCCAGAACATCCAGCTTGGTCAGCGCAATCCCGTGAATGCCGCCCAGCTTGATGGTCTGGCGCACCAGTGCCGCATCGAACCAGCCGCAACGGCGCTTACGCCCCGTGGTCGTACCAAATTCATGTCCTTTTTCGCCCAGAAACTGGCCGATTTCGTTATCCTGCTCGGTCGGGAACGGGCCGGAGCCCACGCGCGTCGTATAAGCCTTGGTAATACCCAGAACATAGCCCACGGCATCCGGCCCTACGCCAGAGCCGGTCCCTGCCTGCGCCGCCGCCATATTGGAAGACGTCACATAAGGGTATGTCCCGTGATCGACATCCAGCATCATGCCCTGAGCGCCCTCGAACAGGATTTTCTTGCCTGCCTTGCGTGCTTCATCGAGGACGCGCCACGTTACGGCCTTATAGGGCAGAATTTCATCACGTACTTCTATCAATTGCCTAAAGATATCTTCCGCGTCCATTTCCTCGGCGCCCAGCCCGCGTAAAAGCGCATTGTGATGCAGCATCATGCGCTCCAGCTTGCGGCGCACCACCTCTTCATCTTCCAGATCGCACAAACGCAGCGCCCGGCGGGCAATTTTATCCTCATAGGCCGGACCAATACCGCGCCCTGTCGTGCCGATCGGGCTATTGCCGCGAGCGGCTTCCATAGCACGGTCCAGCGCAGAGTGAATGGGCAGGATCAAAGGTGCATTTTCCGCGATCATCAGCTTTTGCGGTGTAATTTCAACGCCCTGCTTGCGTATGGCTTCGATTTCCTTCATCAGCGCCCACGGGTCGACAACGACACCGTTGCCGATAATCGAAACCTTGCCCTCTCTCACGATGCCGGAGGGAAGCAGGTGCAACTTGTAAGTTACGCCATCGATCACCAGCGTATGCCCGGCATTGTGCCCGCCCTGAAAACGCACGACCACATCGGCGCGGCTGGAAAGCCAGTCAACGATCTTTCCCTTACCTTCATCACCCCATTGCGAGCCGATCACCGTTACATTATTCATTTACTGGATCTCCTGAACTTTTCCATTCTTATATTCATATTTACAGCAGGCGCGGTCATCTTGCCCGGTTTCCCGCAAAACTGTCCATCCCTCCTTTTGGAGGGATGCTATTTCCTCCCAGCCGGTTTTGGCCGGGACAAAAACCCGCTGCGCCTTTTTAGAGGGCGGCATGCCCATGCGCACGGTATCCATATAAAGGGTAAATCCCGCCGCCGTTTCACATTCCACGCCATCGGCATAAATCCCGTAACGGCCCCCACGCCCAAGCTCCCCGCGAACACCAGGGGCAAACAGGGTAAAACCGATCCCGCTTTGATATTCAAAACCCTTATTTTCCAGCGGGTCCATCGTCACGCGCACCCCTTCCAGATCAAGCGCCTTTATCGCTTTTTCAAGCGCGTGGCCAACCTCAAGCAGATGAGCAATATCGCGCTTTGCAGTTTCCGGAAGGTCGATATCCTTCAACTCCTTCCGGGTTTTTTTCGCCGCGCCTGCCGCCATGATCAGAGAAGAAAGAGTTTTCTTCCACTTCTCCCTGCCCTCAAGAGCGCTTAAATCCTTGCGATCGACGCAGGCGCGGATTTCCGCCCGGTCCTTTTCAGCAACCTTGTGTGCATCCATAATCTTGTCCAGCAGGCGTGGTGCGCACAGATCGATGCTGGCATTCTTGAGCTTAAGAGCGTGAAGCGCCTTAAGCGCCACCACGCAAACCTCTATATCGGCCTCGGATGTATTAACGCCAATAAGCTCACATCCCGCCTGGCCAAACTGGCGTTCAATCCGGCGATGCCCGGCGCGTGTACGCAGAACATCCCCCGCATAGGCAAGACGCAGGGGACGAGGCTCTTTTCCCAGCCGGGAAATCGCTACCCGCGCAGTTTGCGGGGTCATGTCAGAGCGCACGCCCATCATCTTGTGAGAGACAGGGTCCATCAGGCGGAAGGTTTCTCCGGCCAGCGCCGCACCGGGTCCGGGCGCAAGAAGGCTTTCCTCGAACTCCACCAGCGGCGGCTTGATGCGTTCGTAACCGAAAGCGGAAAAAACCTTCATCAGCTTATGGATAGCCTCTGCCTCCTGCTGCGCATCGGGCGGCAACAAATCCGTAAAACCGCTGGGCAAAAGCGCTTTGCTGTTTTCCTGAATGCTCATCTGTTTCCTGTTTTAAAAACCTCGGCCACCCTACGCAGAACCGGCCTCTTTTTCAATCACGCTGCAAATATTTCCAACAACATCCTCTATTGTCTTCAGATTATCGCCCTCGGCCATCACCCGGATCAGCGGCTCGGTACCGGAAGGACGCACCAACAGCCGCCCGTCATTGGCCAGAGTTTCCTCCGCCTTGGCGATAGCGTCTTTGACTTCCTGGATTTCCAGCGGTTTGCTGCCGCTTTCAAAGCGCACATTGCGCAATATCTGCGGCAACGGCGAAAACAGACGCAGCGCCTTGCTGGCCTTTTCGCCACTGGCTTTTAAAATTCCCAGCATTTGCAGCGCCGCCAACAGGCCATCGCCCGTCGTGGCAAAATCCGACAAAATCACGTGGCCGGATTGCTCACCGCCAAGGTTGTACCCGCCCTGCTTCATGGCTTCCATGACATAACGGTCGCCCACAACGGTTCGCAGCATACTGATACCCCGGCTTTGCAGAAAGCGCTCAAGACCAAGGTTGGACATCACCGTGGCCACGAGCGTGTCCTTGACCAGCGTGCCCGCCTCTTTCATAGAAACCGCCAAAGCCGCCATAATCTGGTCACCATCAATCACCGCGCCGGTTTCATCCACCATGATCAGGCGGTCGGCATCCCCGTCCAGCGCGATGCCGATATCCGCCCCGCTTTTCACAACCTCTTCCTGAAGCATGGTCGTAGCCGTCGCGCCGCACCCCGCATTGATATTTTTACCGTCCGGAATGGCGGCAATCGCCTTAACCTGTGCCCCCAGCGCAATCAGCACTTCCGGCCCGACCTTATAGGCCGCGCCGTTGGCACAATCGATCACGATTTTAAGGCCTTTCAGACGCTCGCCCTTATAGGCATCTTTCATCGCCCCGACGTATCGAACCATAGCATCATCCAGCCGCGTCGCCTTGCCCAGGTCTTTCGGATCGACAAGCCGGTCATTCAGGTTCTGGTCCATCAGGGTTTCTATGGAAACCTCGATATCATCGGCCAGTTTGTAGCCATCGGGGCCAAATAGCTTAATGCCGTTATCCTCATAAGGATTATGGGAGGCGGAAATCATTACACCGAGCGCCGCACCGCGTTCCCTGGTCAACATTGCCACGGCGGGAGTAGGCATCGGTCCGACCAGGATCACGTCCATCCCCATGGAAACAAACCCCGCGCACATTGCCTGCTCCAGCATATACCCGGAAATGCGCGTATCTTTGCCGATAACCGCGCATAAACGCCCGCTTTCAGGACCTTCTTTGCGCCTGCCCAGCGCGAGCGCAGCCGCCATTGCCGCCTTCATCGCCATTTTCGCCGTCATCGGGTGTATATTGGCCCGCCCGCGAATGCCGTCTGTTCCAAAATATCTTCGTGTCATAACCGCTCTATAAAGCACGTCAGGCGGCGCTTTTACAAGCCTTGTGAAAACTTTGTGATTTTTTTTCTTCACAAAATGGGGCGTTTTTGTTTACAGTAGCCCTATGCAAATCATTGCCACCATATTTGAGAACTGTTGCTGCTGCACCACCTGTTGATGCGGCCCTGAAGTATTTTGTTTGTAACGCGGCTGCATCCCCTCGCAGGCGCGTTTTTTAATTCTCCCCGTTATAAAAATAACTCACAAGAATTTCTCAATGCTGCCCTGCGGAACTCGCAAGGCTTATCGCTACCTTTTTAAAACTCACAATAAGATATAAAAAATGACACTGCACACACCGACTATAATAAGACCGCCCTTTCCCCACCTTCATCGCACTTTTAGCGTAGCAGGCTCCCCGCTCGGCAAGCCTGCCTTTGAAACAATAAAAGGAAGCTCACCCGTAATATTCTCCTTCTCTCATGCCGGAACCGCATTACCCGCCGGGTTTGCCCCGGCTCTCTGGGAAGGGGATCAGCGGCACGAGGTTGCCGACTGGGGAACGAGAGAGATAAAGGATGCTCTGTTAGCGCGTCACGAACACAAGGAACAACAACCATCTGTTATCTTCTCCCATATTTCGCGCCTTATCGTCGATTTTAACCGACGCGAACAAGACGCGATTACCTATGCCAACGAACGCGGAGAGCCTATCCTTGGCAACTTCGGCCTGACCGAAGATGAACGGGAAGAGCGGCTGGCGCTACATCGCGCCTATATGGAAGCACAGGCAGAGCTGATCGCGGATATAAGGGAACGTTTTGGTTATGTTGTCTTTATAGACGTTCACAGTTTCGGCACACATCATACTGCCTATCCGAATGTCCTCGTGGGATCGTTACGCGCGGAGGAAAGTTCTCTCTCAAAAATTGTGGAACAGCAGGCTGCCGGGGTTTTCGGGCGCTATTTCGAAACCAACGCTCCTTATGATTTATCCGTCCGCCCGCAAAATGCCGTGCGTGATTTTATGAAGCGCAACGGTATCCCCTATATCGGTCTGGAGTTCCGGCAGGATTTCCTGTCCCAAGGCAGGCACGTACAGATTGCAGCCGAATTTCTAGGGCAAACTGCCGATATGGCGACAGTTCAGCTTGCGCCCGACCAACACAAACCCCAGAAGCCCGCAAGGCTCCCTGTCTTCGAAGGTTTCGGGAATTTTGCGCCTGCGACGACTTAAAGCCTAAGCGCCCTGCGGGACCTCCCCTGTGCCAGAGACATTGCCGCTGGAGGGAACCGATGATTTCGGCTTGGAATCTTTGTCATCGTCTTTGGGTTCCTCGCGGATAATTTTCTCACCGCGCAACAGCGCCTTGATCTCGTCACCTGACAGCAGTTCGTATTCCAGCAACGCCTTGGCCAGCGTATGCAGTTCTTTCATATTGTCTTTCAGAACCTTGGTGGCGCGTTTATAACCGTCCTCGACAATGCGGCGCACTTCAGCATCAATAATGCCCGCCGTTTCATCGGAAATGGATTTCTGGTGCCCCATGGAATAGCCAAGGAACACTTCCTCGTTATCATCGCCGTAATGAAGCGGGCCGAGTTTGTCGCTCATTCCCCACTCGGTCACCATGCGCCGCGCCATGGAGGTTGCCTGCTTGATATCGCTGGAAGCACCGGTCGTCACTTTTTCCGCACCGAAAATAAGCTCTTCGGCCACACGTCCGCCCATCGCCACGGCGAGATCCGCCTTCAGTTTCTCCACCGCCACGGACAAACGATCGCCCTCGGGAAGGCGCATCACCACGCCGAGCGCCCGGCCACGCGGTACAATAGTTGCCTTGTGAATGGGATCGGAAGCCGGTTCATGCAGCGCGACAATCGCGTGTCCTGCTTCATGATAAGCCGTAAGTTTCTTCTCTTCCTCGGTCATCACCATGGATTTGCGCTCGGCACCCATCAGAACTTTGTCTTTTGCGTTTTCAAAGTCGGCCATGCCAACCACACGCTTGTTCTCGCGCGCCGCCAGAAGCGCTGCCTCGTTCACAAGATTGGCAAGATCCGCACCGCTGAACCCGGGTGTACCGCGGGCGATAACGGAAGCTTCAACATCGCTGGCCAGCGGCACTTTCTTCATGTGTACTTTCAGGATTTTTTCCCGGCCCGTTACATCAGGCAAGGGCACCGTAATCTGACGATCAAAACGACCGGGACGCAAAAGCGCAGGATCCAGAACATCGGGGCGGTTAGTCGCCGCCAAAATAATCACGCCTTCGTTGGACTCAAAGCCGTCCATTTCAACCAGCAACTGGTTAAGCGTCTGCTCGCGTTCATCGTTGCCGCCGCCAAGCCCCGCACCACGATGACGCCCCACGGCGTCGATCTCATCAATAAAGATAATGCACGGCGCATTTTTCTTGCCCTGCTCAAACATGTCCCGCACACGGGACGCGCCCACACCGACGAACATTTCAACAAAATCGGAACCGGAAATAGTAAAGAAAGGCACCTGAGCTTCCCCGGCGACCGCGCGCGCCACAAGCGTCTTACCGGTACCGGGCGGGCCGACCAGAAGCGCGCCCTTGGGGATTTTACCGCCAAGACGCTGAAACTTACCGGGATCCTTAAGAAACTCCACAACCTCTTCCAGCTCCTGCTTGGCTTCTTCTATGCCCGCCACGTCTTCAAACGTCACACGCCCATGCTGCTCGGTCAGCATCTTGGCCTTGCTCTTGCCAAACCCCATGGCGCCGCCGCCCTTGCCGCCCTGCATCTGGCGCATAAACAAAATCCATACGCCGATAATCAGGAAAGCAGGCAGCAGGGAAATCAAAATACCAATCAGGCTGATCTTTTCCGGGTCTTCCGGCTTGGCCGTAATCTGGACGCCGGTTTCATTCAGGCGGTCCACCACGTTTTCGTTGGGCGGAATCTGAACCTTGAACTCTTCCCCCCCGGCGGAAAAGTTTCCAAAAAGCTGCTCCCCCTGAATAGTCACATTGGAAATGCGCCCTCCGCGCGCCGCATCCATAAACTCGCTGTAGGACATTTCGCTCTTGTGCGCCAGGGACGGATCCTGCTCCCCCTGAAAAATATTGAACAGGAAAATCAGCAGCACCGCGACGGCGAGCCAGAACATCAGATTTTTGCCAAATACGTTCACGTGGAAACCTTCTTTTATAATTTTGCAGAAACTAACATTAAATTACTCTATTTACAGGGCCGGGCAAGGGCTAACCGCGCTCACGGCGTAAAATAATTTGCGCGGCCTTATCATCACGCTCCAAGACAACGCCACCCAATGTCCGTTTGCGAAACGCCGTTTTTAATCTTAAATCTTCAAAGGCGTCCTCAACCCTTTCAAGGCGCGGACCATACTCTTTGTCCTTCACTATATCGGCCATTGCCTTTAACAAGACGCGCAGAGCAAGCTCTTCGGGCTCTCTTTGCCATTTCCTGCAATCCAATACGATACAGCTCGTATCCTTTCTTATTACAGCGTCCTGATAAAGCTTTTCCGCCAGTGTGTCAAGCGCTAAACGCGCTCTGGATAATCGTTTTGCGGTAACAGACAGGCGTTTCGAACTCAAGCCCTCCTTCTCCAGAACGCTGCGGGCATCCCGCAATCTGACGCGGGCAAAATTCTCATTTTGATTGCTGGAATCATTAATGTAATCCACTCCGATTTCCTTACATAAGGCAACCAGCTGGGATTTAGGAACTTCAAGTAAAGGACGGACCAAAGTAAGGCGGTCATTATAAGGATAAACTGCGGACATCGCCGAAAGCCCGTCCAGCCCGCTTCCCTTGGCAAGGCGAAACAAAAATGTTTCCGCCTGATCGTCCTCGTGATGCCCTAAAAGAAGATAAGCAATATCATGGTCCTTACAATATTGCGCCATAAGTTCATAGCGCGCCGCCCTGGCCTCTTCCTGGATACGCGCCTGCGGCTTGGCGCCACGCCAATGCAAAATATGATATTGCACATGTTCAAACCCGGAGAGGTTGGCCGCTACCTGTGCTGCTTCCTGCCTCGATTCCGGGCGCAGGCCGTGATCAACATGCAGAGCATGGATTTCAGGCCCTCCATATTTCACGGCATAGCGAGAGAGCAGCCAGCACAGCGCCATGGAATCGGGCCCTCCTGATAACGCCAGACCTAAACGCCCAATATTTTTGACATCCTCGTCGAAGCAATTTTCAAGCAGGACGGAAAAATCTGAAATTTGAAAGGAAGGACTATTTGTTGCCTTAGCAGCCAAGACGGCTCATCTCCTGTTCGGCACGGCGCTGCACATTGGCCGCAGACTTGAATTCACTCCCCTTAAGCTGGGAGAGCGCCACGCAGGCATCGGCCTTATTATCCATTCCCGCCAGCGACATACCAAGCTTCAACAAATTGTCGGCCGCTTTCGGGCTTTTAGGATATTTTTGATATCCTTCGGCAAAAAGTCGCGCCGCCCGTTCATAATTGCCCCGCACGTAATAAGTTTCACCCAGCCAGTACTGGGCATTGGGTGTCAGTTCATGGTCAGGATGCTCGTTCAGGAATTTTTGAAATTCGCGCTCAGCCATTTCAACATTTCCGTTCTTAAGCGATGCAAAGGCGTTTTCGTACTGAGCAGCAACGCTCCCGGAAGAAGCGCCAAGCTCTCCGGAAGAGTCCTGTGTCAACGTCCCAAGCTGTTTCGCACTGGCAGGACGGTCATTGTCTCCATCTGAAATATTGTTCAACTGATCCTGAGTATACGCCCCTGACAAAGGCGGTTTTTCCGCCGCCAGATTTTGCGTCAAATTCCGGGATGGTTCTTCCGGCGCAATATAAACGGGTTCCTGTGACGTTACCGGAGAAGCTGCAGAGTTCGCAGAACCACCGTCACGCAACTGCATATCCGCATTCATAAGCTCCAGTTTTTCAGTAAGCTTCTTAATCTGGAACCCCTGCTCCTCGATAGTGCCGCGCAGGTTTCTGATTTCGTTATCCATTTGCTGCAAACGCACCTCCGTATCGGCGGTGTTGGCCTCGCCGGAAGCATTGCCGCGTATCGCGGCGGTAGCGGAACGGTCGCCCCGGTAAACCGCGCGGTTCAGGGTATCAAGCTCGTTTTCCAGCCTGTCGAGGCGGTTAAGCACGTCATTCGACTGCGCCTCTCCCCGTTGCGGCATGGCAACCGCCAAAGCCGCAACCAGGATACTGCCGCAAAGAAGCGTTTTATATAAACCGCTTAATCTCATTGTTTAGTCGACTTTGGTCACACCGCGGCGGTTCTGAGCCCATGCCGTCTCGTTTGCACCGGGAACAGCCGGGCGCTCTTTGCCGTAAGAAATCGTGTTGATACGGTTTGGTTCAACCCCCAGAGCAATCAGGTAATTACGCACAGAGTTTGCGCGGCGGTCACCCAGAGCCAGGTTGTATTCACGTGTGCCGCGTTCATCGGCGTGCCCCTCAACCGTTACGGTCAATGCGGGGTACTTTTTCAGCCATTCCGCCTGACGCTCCAGCGTCATACGGGCCTCGGCGCTCAGATCGTAACGATCATAACCGAAGAATACGCGGTCACCCACATTTACAACCAGATCAGCCTGCGTACCGCCTGTGGGTCCCTGCAAACTTTCGTCATAAACGTCTGAAAGAGATCCGTCCGTAATGCTGTCTCTCGATTCACCTGCGATAGCCCCCTCGTCCATGGTAGAATCTTTAGTCGTGGAACATGCTGCCAAAGTAAGAACAGCGGCTATCATCAAAAACAAACGAATGGGCATTTTAGGTCTCTCCTTGCCGTTAAATTTGGAACTCATCCGAAAACACACATTAAGCGCTTCGGAAGCGCCTTGCAAGTTAAACTCTGGACATAGACAAAAAGTTCAAAAGAAATTTGACTAATTCAGGCGACCACGAAGTTCCTGCAGCAAAACAGACGCCTCATGACGGTCATGATCCTGCGGCGCCTTTTGGATATACCCCTCAAGAAACTCTATGGCGGCACGGGGCCTTTCAGTCCTGGCGGATAAAACTCCGGCATCAAGAAGCAAGCGGTACTCTCGCGGCGCTATACGACGCATAATTTCAACAGTTTGATAAGCCCCCTCGTAATCCTCCACATCAATCTGGCGGAACTTAATATTATTTTGCAGACGAATAAGGATGTCGCGGTTTGGGGATGGCGTGAAATACGAAGCGGAAAGTTCCGCACCAGGGCCGGCAGCCTGTTTTATCAACTGCCGCAGATCCGGCGCTCCCATGATTTTCCCGTTATGAAACGCATCAAAAATCAGACGCTCACCATCTTTTTCAAGACGGCACACAAAATGCCCGGGCAGATTAAGCCCGTCAATCGGCCACCCCTGTGCGCGGGCAGCATGCATATAAAGTATGCAAAGCGCAATCGGCAAACCTTTGCGCCGCTCTATAACCCGGATCAGACTGGCATTCTGAAGGTCATCATAAGTCTTTTGGTCGCCGTTATAACCAAGCTCCACCCCCAAAACAGACAAAAGAGCATTGTGACGCGTAGAAACGTCGTCCTGCGCCCCGCTTTGAAGCAGGCCGGCATGAAATTCGGCCGTAAGGACTTTAAGCTTTTCAAGATGGTTAAGATACCGGTCCAGATGCACCCCCGGCTGCGCAACGGCGGCAATAGCCAAAGCGGCGCGCGCCAGATTAATTTCCTCATCGGGCATCTCCGCGATGGCATCAAGATAGGCCCCGGCGTCAAATGTCATGATTCACGTTTGTTCCTGCTCTTTTAATCGCTTTCCGCTTCCAGTTCCTCCGGCGGGCGGGCGATTTTCACATAACTCACAACCTCCCGGACATCCGAAGTGGTCCGCGCCGCTTCGATAACCCGGTTAAGCTCTTCCTGATTCTGCGCAATCCCCATCAGGTAAACAACGCCATCCACAGTATCGACCGAATAATTAATAGATTTGATATCCGAATTAAGAATGAGTTCGCTCCTTATTCGTGTGGAAACCCATACATCGCGGGCATAACGTGCCGGTCCCTCACCATCGTCAATCCTGATTTCATTAATAACCTGCTTAACGCCCTCCGGCTGCCAGGCAAGACGCACCGCCTCGACACGCTGCTCAGGATCCTGCACAACCCCGGTAATAAGCACGCGCCCGTCATTGACCGTCAGATCAAGCTTGCGAAAAGCTTCAACACTGTATCGGAACCACAAATCATTGATCGCAATCCGGATCTTGGTGTCGCTGTATGCTGTTTTAATACCACCTTCTTTCGCGGCGGAAGTGCCGACAACGGCGCCGGTTCCCGTTGCCATTCCAAGCAGGGAGCAAGCGTTAATGCCCAGAAGCGATATTGTAGCAAAAACCAAAAGAAGAGTGTTTTTCATTCACTTATTATGAACGTGCCTGCCATGCATTGTCCAGATGGTGAATGGAAAAAGGCCCCGTGAGGGCCACAACGTCGAAGCGGACCGCTGAGCGGCTAAAATCCGGATTGCAGCTTAAAAAATGGAGCGTGGCGCGCTCCACGCGCGCTCGATTACGAATGGTTACGGAATCCAGCGCTTCTGACAACGCACTGCGCGCTTTCACTTCAACAACCGCCAGCGTACCGCCCTTTGCCGCAATCAGGTCAATTTCCCCGACATGACATTTATAACGCCACCTGATAATAGAATATCCCCGCAGCATAAGATAAAACGCTGCCAGCGCTTCAGCCCACAATCCTTTCTTATAGGCTTTTTGCCTCCTCTGCTTTGCGTGCATTACTTACCTTTATTAATAGTCAGGGCCAGAGCATAGAGCTCCCTGCGCGACACGCCCGTTTCTTTTGCTACAGTCGCGGCGGCCTCTTTGGTGCCCATTGCGTCAAGCGCTGTGCGAAGTTTTTGCTGAATATCCTGATTCGAAAAGGCTGTCGCGCCAGGGGGAGCAACCACAATCACAATTTCCCCCCTCGGCTCTCCGTATTCATTATAATGAGCAAGTAATTCTTCTATACTGCCACGTCGCACTTCCTCATGCAGTTTGGTAATTTCACGCACGATTGCCACATCCCGCCCTTGCAGGACCGCCGCCATGTCTTCCAGGGTTTTTAAAAGCCGCCGCGCGCTTTCAAACGCGACCAGCGTGCCGGGCACATCCTTCCATGTTTCCAGAACTTCCCGCCGCGCCTTTTCCTTATGGGGCAGAAACCCCAGAAAGCAAAACTGGTCAGACGGTAGGCCCGAAAGCTGCAAGGCAGCCAGCGGCGCATTCGCGCCGGGCACGGAAGTAACGTAGATTTCCCGCTCCAGGCAATCGCGCACTAGCTTATAACCGGGATCGGAAACCAGCGGCATCCCGGCATCGCTGATCAGCGCAATGCTTTTTCCTGCCGCAATCGACTTTATTATCTTCTCTCTGACCACGTTATCACTGTGATCGTTATAAACGCCAAGCTTCTTTTGTATGCCGTAGGCATTAAGCAACTTTTTAGAAACGCGCGTGTCTTCGCAAAAAATTTCATCCACCGCCGCCAGAACGTCGAGTGCCCGCAATGTTATATCGCGAAGAGAGCCGATAGGCGTTGCCACCAGATAAAGTCCCGCCGGGAGTTTTTGCGCAAGGTTGGGGGTAAGGTTTTCCCCCTGTAGCCATGGCGTTTGTTTTTTTGTAATCTCAGATGTCATTTTCTATGAAGAATAACAGAGCCATGAAAACATTAAAGCCCTTCCGCCTTTTATTTGTCGTTTTGAGCCTGCTTGCACTGACCTCCTGCGTTACAGGAAATGGTTACCCGAGCTGGAGCTATGCTAATCACCCTGAAGCCGACCAGTCTCCAAGCCAGCTTTCCCCGGTTTACGGCGACCGTATGGCTACCGCCAATACTGAGATCGGCCCGAATGGGGAGGTGCGTTTATCCTCGCCTGAAAACGCACTGCCAGGCGCAGAAAACGGAGAAGGAGGCGGCTATCTGACTCAGCGGGAATTTGAAGCTCAGAACCAACAAAAACTTCAGGAAATGCAGACGCAAACTTCCCCGCGGGCGCCGCGTGTGAAGGTTGCAATACTGCTTCCACTCTCAGGAAACAACGCCTCTCTCGGTCAGGCAATGCTTAAAGCCGCCCAGATGGCGCTCTTTGATATCGGACAGAAAAATTTTGAGCTCATGCCGCGCGATACGGCCGGCACGGCGGCCGGCGCAACGAAAGCGGCGAAATCAGCCCTGCGCGACGGCGCGCAGCTTATCCTCGGCCCCGTATTCGCCGATTCCGTACGCGCAGTTAAAGCCGTCACCCAGAGCACCAACGTCAATCTCGTAGCTTTTTCAACTGACTGGACACTGGCAGGCGGGAACGCCTTCATCATGGGATTCATTCCTTTCGATCAGGTTGAAAGGGTTATGAATTATGCCTCCTCTCATAATATACACCGCATTGGCGTACTCGCTCCGAACACCCCATACGGAAGCGCCGTCGTCTCCGCTTACCGCACAAATGCGTCACGTCTGGGAGTAACGACGGAAGACATACAGCTTTTTGATCCCAGCGGCAGGGACCTTGCTACGGTTGTACGAAATTTCAGTAAGTACGATGAACGGGAAACGGTGTTTGAGCAGGAAATCCGGCCATTGCAGGAACGTTTAAAAACCAACCCTGACGATAAAGAGGCTGCGGCGAAACTGCGGCAGCTTCAGGACAAAAAAGCAAACATGCCGCTTCCCTTTGAAGCCTTGCTGTTACCGGTCGGCGGAGAGCAGGCACACTCAATCGCGGGAATGGCCAACCAGTACCACCTTCTGCCAAGCCAGATTCAACGCCTGGGCACCGGATTGTGGGATGACCGGAGTCTGGCAAGCGATCCCTCTTTAAGCGGCGCGTGGTTCGCCGCCCCCTCCCCCGTCTTAAGGCAGGAATTCGAACAGCTTTACAGCGAACTTTACGGCACGGTTCCCCCGCGGCTGGCAACCTTAGCTTATGACGCCACCGCGCTGGCTGCCGTACTGGCCCGCAGCGGAATACAGACGGCAGGAGCGCCGGCCTTTGATGCGGCTTCTATAAGCAACCCAAACGGCTTTGCCGGACTGGACGGTATTTTCCGTTTTCGTCCCGATGGCCTGGCTGAGCGTGGCCTTGCGATCCTGACATTTAAAAGAGGACAAATCGCTGTGCTCGAAGAAGCGCCCACGACCTTCCAGCAACCGGGACGGTTCTAAAGCTCTGCAAAGGCATCCAAAGCTGTTTACTGATGCAGCCTTGCATTACGCAAAGCTTCAAACTGCGCAAATGTAATGCGTTCGGCCTTGCCTTTTTCATGCTTGCGTTGCATGGCCTTGAAAATTTCCTGCGGAACGTTGACGTCACAGCAGGACTCAATTCCTTTAAAGCCGGGGAAGGTATTGGCCTCACATATCGTATAGCCGTTCTCGTCATAAAGAAGATCGATACCCGATACCTGCAGATCAAGAATTTCTGCCGTCTTGATGGCAAGGCGCCGCGCCTCGTCGTCAGGGATAAACTCGACGACGCTGCCTCCCTGCGAATAATTGGCTTTAAACCCGCCAGGTGCCGCATGCCGTTCCATTGCCGCAATCACTTCGCCTTCCACGACAAAAAGCCGCAGATCGCGTCCCTTGCTGCTGGCAATAAACTTTTGGAAAATAAGCTGAATATTCGGATTCGTCTGGCCGATCAGGTCCATCAGGTCCTTGAAGGCCGATTCACTATCGATCAGGAACACGCCGGAACCATTAACGCCCAGAAGAGTTTTTACCACGATCGGAAAACCGATTGTGTTTTGCACCAGCTTGATATCCAGCGGGAACTTGGCAAGCATCGTCGTGGGCGTGGGAAGCCCGCTTTCCGCCAAGACCTGGTGAGTGTGCAGTTTGTCGGCGACCATCTCAATGGCGCCGGATGAATTAAAAGTGCGCACACCCAGACGCTCCAGCTGCCTGATCACCGCCAGCGCGAAATAACCGGTATCCACCACATAGGTCCGCGGCAACAGGAAATCGGGAAGGGGCATAAGCTGCCCGTCAATCAGTACGGAGTCCCTCTCCTCTTCACTTACCAGAAGATCAAACTGCTCGGGTTTAAACACCTTAACATCGATCCCCATTTTTTTCCCTTCTTCGAGAAAACGCCGAATTTCAAACGCTTCCGAAGAAGAAGATTCGATTTCTTCATTGAAGAGTATCCAGACTTCCATAAAGCGACCTCTTTCCTGTTTTTGTTTTTATAATCAAGCACCGAAAAAACGATGCGCCGTTATGTCATGATTATTTTATAAAATAAAGCAAAACAGCCCTTTGCGCAAATTTACCTTTTTAAAACTTTGTGCGGCGTATCGCGGCCAGCCGTCCCCATGGCAGTAATCTAAAAATATCAGGATAAAATTTTTCACTCTCTTGCATTTTTTTTAATTTTCCACCTTGCTTCCGTATCGAAATTGCCCCATGATGCAGCCGCATTTAATACGAAACGATGAGTTTAAAAAGAAACATCCAGCCTATAAAAGGAGGAGCGCGATGAACGCCCTGAACATGTCACGAGTAGCTACTCAAGTCGACGAGCCCATTATGCAGGACAACGAAGAACCAACTGCAAAAAAGGGCCGCCCCCGTTCTGAAAAATCACGCAAAAAAATTCTGGATTCTACAAACAAGCTGCTGCTGCACATGTCAGTGCAGGAGCTTTCCATTGAAGCGATTGCCAAAAAAGCCAAGGTAGGAAAGACCACGATTTACCGCTGGTGGCCTAACAAAGCCGCAGTAGTAATGGACGCTCTCGTTAACCAGCCCGGCATGCGTGCACCGATGCCTACGGCACACAACAACACCGAAGCTATCCGCATGCAGGTCGACAAGCTGATCCGCCTGCTTCACAGCAATAACGGCCAGACCATTGCCCAGCTTTTCAGCGAAGCACAGGGCGATGAAGCCAGCCTGCGCGTCTTCGAAGACGGTTTCCTCGGTCCCCTTATCGATGCGATTGAATACAGCATCCTGCAGGGTCAGGAAGACGGTGAGTTTCGTACGGATATTGAAATTAAAATGGCGGTGGACATGATCTGCGGCCCCATTTTCTTCCGCCTGCTGGCCCATCCGTATGACTTTAACGACGGATTTGAAACGGATTATTCCCAGGAAGCCCTGAAATTCCTGCTGGCTGAATAGATGCCTGAACATGAATGCAAAAAAGCCCGGAGCTAAAAAATTCCGGGCTTTTTTAACAAACCGGCCCCAATCCCCCGAGCAAAACCATATCTTCAGAAAACAGCGGCCTGACGCGCCCCCCGTCATGACCATAAAAGGCCGCCCCCTTTAAAGCAGCGCCTTGAAATGATGCCCGTAAACACAGGGGTATTGTGAATTTACTTCCTCGTAAATCCGCCTCGTCAAAATTCGCACCCAGAAAGCTGGTTTGGCGCAAATCCTGACCCGACCATGTCGCACCCCTAAAATTCAAGCCATCCAGTATTGCTTCGACAACACAATCATCTTTGTTTCGTAGCATAGTTTAAGACCTCTTTTTGCGAAGGTCTTAATACAGCGGCAAAACCTATGTCAAGAACGCAACGCCGTTCATGCACTTACCAAGACCCAACATTTTCCTTTGAAACCCAAGGCTCTTGAGGCTTAAGCGCATCCCCCTTTTGCAAAAGCTCAATCGAAATCCCGTCCGGGGATTTAATAAAAGCCATATAGCCATCGCGCGGCGGGCGGTTAATGGTAACACCGGCTTTTTCCAGTTTCTCGCAGGTTTTGTAAATATCGTTCACCCGGAACGCCAGATGGCCGAAATTGCGCCCGCCCGTATATTCCTCCACATGGCCGTTTGCATCAGGCCAGTTGTAAGTCAGCTCCAGCATCGGCGCTTTTGTTTCCCGGGCCTGAGCTTCATCGCCCGGCGCGGCGAGGAAAACCAACGTATATTTCCCGGGGGATACGTCCTTGCGGCTGATTTCCACCAGTCCCAGCTTGCCGCAATAAAAATCCAGCGCTTCTTCGAGGTTCTTCACCCTGACCATGGTGTGCAGATATTCCATTTTTGCTCTCCTGTTATTCGTTTCCAATAACGATAGTTGCGCCGAACGTAAAATCAAGTAAGCTGTTCCCATGATGAAGAATTTCGACCCTCATCAGGCATGGCAAAGCTTTTCCGCATGGGTGAGCGAATACGTCTGGACTCCCGGAACGCTATACCAGATCATTGCCGTAGCCCTGTGTTTCGCCCTTGCAGGC
>CAZBNG010000021.1:6563-30679 GCA_964493095.1 uncultured Pseudobdellovibrionaceae bacterium | reverse complement strand
AAGATGCACCTCGATCCGCTTTATTTTGCCATCAAGGGCGGATTCCAAGGGCTGTATCTTGGAACAGGTGAACCGAATCTGCTCCTCCCGCTGCTCGGCTTCCACCCCAAGCAGGAGCGAAGCCCCGACTTCCAGATATTCCCGCGCCACCACCAGCATCTCGGAAAACAGAGTTACTTCATAAATTCCGGTCGGATCGGATAGCTGCAGAAAGGCGTATTTACTGCCCTTTTGCGATACCTTTTCCTGCTTTTTCAGCAAAACGCCAGCCATCTGCACACTCGCCGCATGGCGGCGGAGCAGCGCCTTTTCAACATCGGCCAGTGTGCTGATTTTCAGGGATTCAAATTGCGCCTGACGGCTATCCAGCGGATGAGCGGAAAGATAAAACCCGACCGCTCCGAATTCACGGCTCAGGCGCTCCAGCGGGTCCCAGTCCCGCATTTCCGGCAAATCGGGCATCCCCAGCCCGCCCCCGGCATCTTCACCGCCAAACAGGCTCTCCTGCCCGCTTTCCTTTTCCTGCGCCAGCGTTGCGGCATAACGCAAAAGCATCTCTGCGGCGCTATAAACCTGCGCCCGGTTTTTATTCAGGCTCTCAAACGCCCCGGCGGCGGCTAGCTGTTCGAACTGGCGCTTGTTCATGCTGCGTGCTTCGATGCGGCTGATAAAATCTTCAAGCGATTTAAATTCCCCGCCCTTTCCACGCTCGGTCACCAGCATGTGCATGGCGTGCTCTCCCACCCCTTTCAGGGCGGCCAATGCGTAGCGGATAGCATCCCCTTCTACTGCAAATTCTGCGAAAGAAGTGTTAACATCGGGTCCGCGCAGCTCGATCCCCATTTTATCAAGGTCCTGCTTGAACACGCTGAGCTTGTCGGTATTGCCCATATCAAGCGTCATGGAAGCGGCCATGAACTCCACCGGGTAATTGGCTTTCAGCCACGCCGTCCAGTAACTGATCAGCGCATAGGCGGCCGCATGGGATTTATTAAAGCCGTAACCTGCGAATTTTTCAATCTGCCCGAAGATGTATTCCGCTTTTTCGGCAGGCACATTATTATTGGAAGCAGCGCCCTTGATAAACATCTCACGCTGGTCATCCATCTCTTCCTTGATCTTTTTACCCATGGCACGGCGCAGCAGGTCGGCACCACCCAGCGTATAACCGGCGAGAATTTTTCCCGCCTCCATCACCTGTTCCTGGTAAATCATGAAACCGTAAGTTTCCTCCAGCAGCGGCTGCAGTTTCGGGTGCATGTAATCGGGCTCCAGCTTGCCGTGCTTGGTATCGGCATAGGCCGGAATATTATCCATGGGGCCGGGACGGTACAGCGCACCGATAGCGATGATATCTTCAAACGCTGTCGGCTTGATACGCCGCAGCGCATCGCGCATGCCCGCGCTTTCCAGCTGGAACACGCCCACCGTATGCCCCGCCGCGATAAGCTCATAGGTTTTCTCGTCATCCAGCGGAATCTGCAAAAGCTCGATATCCCCGCCCTTCGCATTGATCATATCGACCGTCTTTTGCACGACAGTCATGGTTTTCAGACCCAAAAAGTCGAATTTCACCAATCCCGCCTGTTCGACATATTTCATGTTGAACTGGGTCACCGGCATGTCGGAACGCGGGTCACGATAGAGCGGCACAAGTTCGGGCAGCGGGCGGTCCGAAATCACGATCCCCGCCGCATGGGTGGAGGCATGACGGTATAAACCTTCAAGCTGGAGCGCGATATCGATGAGCTTTTTCTGCACCTCGTCTTTTTTCGTTTCGAGGCGCAAATCCGGGTCAGCGTCAAGCGCCTCCTGAAGGGTGACGGGATTGGCCGGATTATTCGGGATCATTTTGGCTATCCGGTCCACCTGCCCGTAGGACATCTGCAGCACGCGCCCGACATCGCGCACCACCGCGCGCGCCTGCAATTTACCAAAGGTGATAATCTGCGCCACATGGTCATGGCCGTAACGCTGCTGCACATAACGAATAACCTCGTCGCGGCGGTCCTGACAGAAGTCCACGTCAAAATCGGGCATGGAAACGCGCTCGGGGTTCAGGAAGCGCTCAAACAGCAAACCAAGGGCCAGCGGATCAAGGTCGGTAATTTTAAGCGCCCAGGCAACCACCGATCCCGCGCCCGATCCCCTGCCAGGCCCCACGGGGATATTATTGCTCTTGGCCCATTTGATGAAATCGGAACAAATCAGGAAATACCCGGGAAAGCCCATATCGATAATGGTCTTAAGCTCAAATTCCAACCTGTCGTGATACGGTGCGTGATCGGCCTCTTTCGCAACGAAATTTTCCAGCCGCCACGCAAGGCCCGCTTTGGCCTGCGCCCGTAATTCCTCAACCTCATTGCGCCCCTGCTCCGTTTCAAAGGGCGGAAGCAGCGGCGCAATCGGCTCCAGCAGGAAAGAGCAACGCCGGGCAATCAGCACCGTATTTTGCACGGCTTCGGGAATGTCGGAAAACAGCGCCACCATTTCGGCCGGGCTTTTAAAATAATGCTCGGGCGTGACCTTGCGCCGGTCTTCCTCCGTCACATAGCGGCCCTCGGAAATGCACAGCAGCGCATCGTGCGCCTCATAGGCTTTTTTATCGGTGAAATAACAATCATTGGTGGCCACCAGCGCCACATCATGTTTATAGGCAAGCTCTATAAGTGCCTCTTCGACCTGTTCTTCCTGCGGCCAGCCGTGGCGCTGCAATTCCACATAAAGGCGGTCGCCAAACCACAGCTTGAGCCTTTTTAAAAACTTGTCGGCTTCCTTCGCCTGATTATGCAGCAAATACTGGTTAAGCGGCCCCGGCGTTCCCCCCGTCAGGCAGATCAGCCCGCCGCAGCGCTTTTCAAGCTCGCCCCATTCCACATAGGTATCGTGTTCATGTTCCATATAGGCGGCGGATAACAGATGGCAAAGATTGCGGTATCCTTCCTCGTTTTGCACCAGGAGAACCAGCTGGTGCTTTTCAATACCGCAAGCGACCTGCGCCCCCAAAATGGGCTGTACACCCGCTTTGGAGGCTTCGAGGGCAAACTCCATGGCCCCGAACATGTTATTGGTATCGGTAACCGCAACCGCAGGCATGTCCTCCCCGCGCGCCATGGCGACGAGATCCTTAACCTTTATCGCCCCTTCGGCCAGCGAATACGCCGAATGGACGTGCAGATGCACGAATTGCGGTTGATTCATAATTTAAAAGGGTACAACGCGGCCGGCCTTGAGTTCAAGCGCCCGGTCCATTTGATCCGCAAGATCCATATTATGTGTAGCGATCAGGGCGCCGATCCCGCGGTCGCGAACCTGCTCCAGCATAATATCGAACACTTCCGCCGCCGTTTCGGGATCAAGGTTTCCGGTCGGTTCATCGGCAAAGAGCAAAGTCGGGTCATTGACCAGCGCCCGCGCCAGCGCGACACGCTGTTGCTCCCCGCCGGAAAGGCGCGCGGGTCGGTGAGAGAGGCGTTCACCAAGCCCCAGCCTTTTCAGCAGATCCGCCGCCTTGTCTTGGGCTTCCTGTTTTTTGGCTCCGGCAATGATGCGCGGCATCGCCACATTTTCCAGGGCAGTGAATTCCGGTAACAGGTGATGGTACTGGTAAACAAAGCCGATATGTTCGCGGCGCAGTTTCGTGCGCTGTTTATCGCTTAATTTCGCCACAAGCTTATCGGCGATAAAAATCTGGCCGGCACTCGGCGTATCCAGCAGTCCCAAAATCTGAAGCAGCGTGGATTTTCCCGATCCGCTTGGCCCCACAAGCGCGACGATCTCGCCGCCCTCCAGTTTCATATCGAGATTTTTCAAAATGGTCAGGGCCGTCTCACCATCGCCAAAGCTCTTTTCCAGCCCCTGCACCTTTAACAGGACATTTTCTTCGATCGGCAATTTGCCGAGCTGTTCTTCCGTCTCCTGCGACATCGTTTTATTCATAGCGCAGCGCCTCCACCGGGTCGAGCCGCGCCGCGCGCCATGCCGGGTAAATCGTTGCCATGATGGATAAAATGAAAGCCATGCCGACCACCACGATAACCTCCTGCCATTCAATCACGGCGGGAAGCTGGGAAAGGAAATAGATTTCATCGGCAAACAGCTCGGTACCTGTCAGACCTTGGAGCCACTGGCGGATGCTTTCAATATTCAACGCAAATAAAATGCCGACAAGCGCGCCGACAAGCGTACCGATAAACCCGATACTGGCCCCGGTCAGGGTGAAAATTTTCATCATATTGCCCCGCGTGGCGCCCATGGTGCGCATAATCGCGATATCATGGGATTTGTCTTTCACCAGCATGATCATGGAAGAAATAATGTTAAACGCCGCCACCACGATAATCAGCGTCAAAATCAGGAACATCACGTTACGCTCTACCTGAAGCGCATTAAAAAAGCTGTGGTTCACATCACGCCAGTCATAAACCCCGGCCTGCCCCTCCACAGAGGCGGCAACCGCCTTGCGTACCTGGTCGAGCCTGCCGGAATCATCCAGGGAAACTTCCAGCGACGTTACCCCTTTGGGCATCTGGAAAAATATCTGCGCGGTATCGAGCGGCATAAACACAAAGCCGCTGTTGTATTCATACATCCCTACATCAAAAATCAGACCTATTTCGTAAGAGCGCTGGCGCGGTATTGAGCCAAACGGTGTGGATTTGACCTTGGGCGAGGTCAGCACGACCTTATCCCCGCGCTGCAACCCCAGTTTGCGTGCAAGAACCGAGCCTACGGCAATCCTGTTTCCTTCAAAATCCTCTATCCCGCCCTGCGTAATTGAGTTGCGCAGGATATCCCGGTCGTAAAAATTATCCTGTGCAAAACCGCGCACCATAACGCCGCTCGACTCCCCGCCTTGGGAAATAAGGGATTGCCCCTCTATAATAGGGGTCACCGTTTTGACACCCGGCACGTCGCGGACTTTCTGCCTCAGGTAATCATAATCTTCGAGCGGGCCCTGCAGGGAATAGACATTCATATGGCCGTTCAGCCCAAGGATACGGCTGAAAAGCTCTTCCCGGAATCCGTTCATCACGCTCATGACGATAATCAGCGTGGCGACACCCAGCATAATGCCCATAAAGGAAAAACCTGCAATCACGCTGACAAACCCCTCCGCCTTGCGCGAGCGCAAATACCGGAAAGCCACCATGCGTTCAAAAGGAGAAAACATTACACAACAAAACCTTTCTTTGTCACTCCGACGCAGTCGAGAGATGACGACACTAGTACGCTTTCGCTATCAGAACTTTTTGCCCTTTGTCGGTAAAGGGCATGTTACGGCTGGAAAGGCCGTGTTTTTTCATGATCGCAGCAAGCGAATCTTCTTCCAAAAGACTAACCGGAACTTTGATATAGCCCAGCCTGCCCGCTTCAAAGAAATCCGAAACATCCGACACGCTGTTGCCTTCGGCGGTATTGGCATCGCGGTAGGCGCGGTTTTTGGCCAGCATGTCGTCGTGAATTTCATCCAGCATTTTCTGTGCATTGTTAACAAAATTTTCCGCTGAAATCGTTTGCTTGGATTCACGGCCGATATCGCGGCGCACGGTAGTAACTTCGCCTGCTGCGGTTTCCCGCGCTCCTATTTCAACGCGTAGCGGAATGCCCTTCTTTATCGCTTCCCACATTTTATCGGGCGTCCGCATATCGCGGGTATCGAGTTTCACCCGGATATTTTTCTTTTTAAGATCAGCCGCCAGTTTTTCCGCAAACTGCATAATAGACGCGTCATTCTCATCGCCCTTGGTCACAGGCAGGATAACCACCTGATCCGGCGCAATGCGCGGGGGCATGACCATGCCGTCATCATCGCCGTGCATCATGATCAAGCCGCCAATCATGCGGGAGCTAAACGCCCAGCTTGTCGTGTGTACATATTTTTGTGTGCCGTCGCGGTCCTGGAACTTGATATCGCAACTTTTGGCGAAATTCTGCCCCAAATCGTGCGTGGTGGCGGCCTGAAGCGCCTTGCCGTCCTGCATCAGCGCTTCAAAGGAATACGTTTCATTTGCGCCGGGGAATCGTTCATCCGCGGTTTTAACGCCCTTATAGCCATCAAGCGCCAAAACCTCGTTAAAGAATTTTTCGTACATACCCAGTACGGTCAGGCAATCCTGCGTCGCGCCCTCGTGATCTTCGAAAGCGTTATGGCCTTCATGCCAGAAAAATTCGGATGTACGCAGGAACAGGCGGGTACGCATCTCCCATCTCAGAACGCTGCCCCATTGGTTTAGCTTCATCGGCAGATCGCGGTAAGACTGGATCCAGCGTGACATCGCCTCGCCGATAATCGTCTCCGAAGTCGGGCGCACTACGTAAGGCTCTTCCAGCTCTCCTGCCGGGACAAGCCCTCCCTCCGGCCCGGCTTCAAGGCGGTGATGCGTCACAACCGCGCATTCTTTCGCAAAGCCTTCGACATGCTGGGCTTCCTGTGCCAGAAAACTCACGGGAATAAGCAGCGGGAAAGCGCAGTTTTGTATGCCGTAATCCTTCAGCCAGTCGTCAAACAGGCGCTGCATCCGCTCCCAGATCGCCCAGCCATAGGGCTTAATGGTCATGCAGCCGCGCACCGGCGAACTTTCCGCCAGATCGGCCGCTTTAATAACCTGCTGGTACCATTCGGGAAAATCTTCTGCGCGCGTGGGCGTAATGGCTGTTTTCGGGGCTTTACTCATATTTCGCTTGCCTTGCTTATTATTCTTTCAGGTTGCTATTGGGCCTGCCCCTCGATGGGCTCACCGTAATCTGCAGGAGAGAGTACCGAAGCGGGTGCCGGCTGTCCATCCACCTTCTGTTCATCAGGGACAGAGGCAGAGGCAGGCTCTGGCGCAACCACTTCTTCCTTTTGTCCGGGCGTGGCTGGCGCAGCCTCCCGCGCGGGTTCTAAATGCGGCGGTGTTTCCGGTTTGGCGAATTCCGGAACTTTTTGTGTTTCCTTCGCCATGTTTTCCTGCTGCGCCGGAACAGGGAGCGGCGCTTGCCTTGTCTGCACGCTTCTGGCGCGGGAACAAAGCGCCGTTGTATTTTGTGTAATATCCGTATCGTTATACTCAACCCGCCCATCGCCGTATATCTTCACATAGGCCACATCCGGTTTGAGCTCCATACCATCCGGAAGATCGAGATTGAATTTTTGAGCAAGATCGATTGATATAGGAATAACAACAGGATCGATAACAGGCTTAAGATTTGAGTTTAAATCGGCGGACACAACCGGTTTACCGTGAACATCAACACCGGGTTTATAGTTCGCGTCATCGCTTTTATAGGCGGCAATCACATTACAAAGCGTATCGGCATCCTGCGCAAAGGCCGGAACCGTTAAAAAAAGCGATAAGAATAAAAATAAGAACCTCATGTGCCTCCGTCTTCCAGGATCATCTGGTCGGCAATTTCGCGAAAACTGACAATATCCATTTTTATCAGCGCAAAAATTATCAGCCAGATAATAATCGATACACCCGTGGTAATCAAAAACTTGCGCTTTATGTTCGCTTTTTTAGGCGCGCCGTGCGCCGTAGTTTCCGGTCCGCCCATATCCCGCTCCACACCGAAGGGAAGAACGGCAAAAAGAGCCGTCCACCACACCAGAAGATACACAACAATTCCTGAAAACCATCCCATTTTTCAAATCCTTAAAACGTGAACGCTTGTTTGCGGTTTTATTCCTAAAACGTGAACGCATAAACGGCGCAGGCCGATGCGTATTTCTTCGGAAACGAAATGATCGTCCATACGCTCCTCCCAGCTCATATCTTCCAGCAACGCCTGAATTTCTTCATAAAAAGCATTTTCAATCTGCTCTTCTCCGGAAAACTCTTCGTCAATCAGCCCTGCGGAGCTGATTTGCGGATCGGCTAAAAGCCTGCCGCGCGCATCGAGAACGAGGCTGGCATGCAGCGTACCACAATATTGCAGTTTTCGGCGCTGCACGATGGAAGCGTGATCGGCCGGAATAATGCGTTTCTGATCAAGCGCCAGCAATTCCGCCTTTATATGGTCGACCGTTTCCGGTTTGCCGGGCGCCAGCCTGATGACGGATCCGTTGCGCGGAACAATCACGTCCTTAATCTGGCATTTCTTTGCAAGCTCGTACTGCGCCTGCAATTGCTCCCGTTCGCCATGGACGGGGATTACACAGCCCGGCTTTACCCAGTTGTACATATCGACAATCTCATCGGCATAGGGATGGCCGGAAACATGGATGACGCTATCCGTCGTATCGGGAGAAACAACCTCCACACCGCTGGCGACCAGTTGATTTTTAATGGCGTTAATGCTCTTTTCATTTCCCGGAATGGCGCGCGCGGAAAAAATCACTGTGTCCCCCTTTTCCAGGGTTACGGCTTTATGCGCACCCCGCGCCAGCTTTGCAAGCGCCGAGCGGAACTCCCCTTGCGACCCGGTAACGATCATCACGAGCCTGTCATTGGGAACCAGCCCGAGATCGTCTTCCGGCACCAGCTCCGGGAAATCATCCAGATAGCCGCATTTTTTGGCGGCGCCGATCATCTGGTGCAGGGACCGCCCTATTACCCCCACATCGCGGCCGCATTCCCGTGCCGCGCGCGCGATATTGGCGACGCGCCCGATATTGGAGGAAAACATGGTAACGGCAATCCGCCCTTCGCACTTGCCAAACTCTTTAATCAGTCCTTCAACCGTCTCGCTTTCGGAACCCGCCCGCCCGGGCACGCCGGCATTTGTGGAATCCCCTATATAAGCCAATATTCCCTTTTCACCGATTTTCTGGAATGCTTTAGGATCCGTAATTCCGCCGAAAACCGGCCTGGGGTCGAGATTCCAGTCTCCGCTATGCATGACACGGCCATATTTCGTTTCAATGACAAGCGCCACGGCATCGGGAATGGAGTGCGCGACGGGCAGCGGTTCCACTTTAAAGTTTCCAAGCTCAAGCGGCTTTCCGGGAGAAAGAATTTTAACTTCCGCATCGCGGATGTCGGCTTCCTGAAGCTTGCGTTCAAGGATATGCGCCGTAAACGCGGTACAGTATAAAGGACAACGAAAACGTTCCCACAAATAAGCCACCGCCCCGATATGATCTTCATGCGCATGGGTAATGATCATCCCCTTAAGCGCATCCCTGTTTTCTTCCAAAAGTTCAGGATCGGGTAAAAGCAGATCGATGCCGGGGAAATATTCATCGGCAAAGCCGATACCGCAATCAACGGCCAGAAATTGCCCGTCACAGGCATACACGTTCAGGTTTACGCCGAACTGTTCCGATCCGCCAAGCGGGATAAAATAAAAACCGTCTTCCTGATACGATGGGGACATAAACTTTTAAGCGGCCTTTTTCCTGGGTTTCGCAATCTGTTTGTGGATGTGCAAAAGTCCTTTGAACGTCAGCTCTTCATCCACGGCGTCAATGAGCGGCGTATTTGTGGCAAACAACGGCGCCAGCCCGCCGGTTGCAAGCACGTACGGCTTGCTTTCCAGCTCGCCCGTTATATTGCGAACAAGCCCTTCTATCAACCCCAGATATCCCCAGTACATGCCTGACTGGATCGCGCCGACGGTATTGGTGCCAATAACCGTAAGCGGTTTTTTTACGCTGACTTTTGGCAGCTTGGCGGCGGCGCGGTGCAATGCCTCGATCGACAGGTTAATGCCGGGGGCGATCACTCCCCCGCAATATGCACCATGCGCGTCAATAACGTCGAAAGTTGTCGCCGTGCCGAAATCAATCACGATGGCGGGGGTTTTATAAAAAGCCTTCACAGCCACGGCATTGACAAGGCGATCTGCACCTATTTCGTCCGGGTTATCCAGTTTAACCTTAATGCCCGCTACCGACGCATCGACCATAACGGGATCAAGCCTAAGATGCTTTTCGCAAAATTTGCGCAGGTGAAAATTCGCCTCCGGCACAACGGAAGAAAGGATGATATCGCTTATCTTTTTCCATTTAATGTTGTTAAGGGTAAAAAGCTGGTTGAGGAACACGGCATATTCATCAGCCGTGCGCGCGGAATGCGTCGTGCAGCGCCATGACGCGGCAAGCGTGTCCTTATTATAGATGGCAAAAACCGTATTGGTGTTCCCTACATCAATGGCCAGCAGCATCGTTTTATCCTACATCCGTATAGACATCCCCTGAGGAAATCGTCTGTATCTTGTTGTCTTTGTCCTGCAAAAGCAAATTTCCGGTTTCATCCAGTCCGTAAAAGGTGCCGGAAAGCTCCTGCGTTCCTATTTTTACGCTCATTGGCTGCCCGGGTTTGTGCGCCAGGGTGAGCCATTCCTGCTTTATAGCGTCAAAGCCCGCGTTTTTCCACTGATTGTAATATTTCGCGACTTGAGCAAGCGCGGCATCGCGAAACTCATCGATCTTGATGGCGTTTGAAGCATAATCTTTTAGGCAGGCGCCAATCTGCTGTGGGGCGCTTTCTATATTAATCCCCGTCCCAACAGCCAGCCACGAAACCCGCCCGCGGGTATCAATATCGCTATCGAGCAATATTCCGCCGCATTTTTTACCCGCCAGAAGGATATCGTTGGGCCATTTAAGGGTAAGGCTTTTGTCGTCTTCAATAAATTCGCCGATTGTTTTGGCCAGAGCCACAGCCGTGAATAACGAAACCTGCCCGGCAAGATTGACGGCGCAGCCCGGCCGGAGCAACAAGGACATATAAAGATTGCCGCGCGGGGAAATCCATGAACGGCCATGACGCCCCCTGCCCCCGCTTTGCTCCAATGCCTGAATAACGGTTCCTTCCGGGGCGCCGCCTTCCGCGAGGTCTTTCAGAAGGTTTTGAGTGCTTCCCGCGCTCTCATGAACGTCGATATGCCAGTCCAAAAAGCTATCCTAAAAACAGGGCCGATGCCGCGCTCTGCGCGCCTTGCACGAACAGCCCGGGGAACAGAACAAAAAACACCGCGAATGCAACGCTAGCAATCAACACGGCGCGGCGCGCCACACAATCATCCTTGTCAAAAGGATCGGCAGATTCATCAAAGAACATAACTTTAATAATGCGCAGATAATAAAATGCCGCAACCACGGACGTCAGAACGCCAAGGACGGCAAGCACGTAATGTTCCTGTGCCACGGCGGCCTGGAAAATAGCCAGTTTACCAAAGAACCCGGCCAGCGGCGGAATGCCGCTCATGGAAAACATCAGTACGGCGAGACTATAGGCAAGGCCGGGATTGTTTTTAGAAAGTCCGGCCAGATCGCCGATATTTTTTAGGCGCATATCGCCGCGGCGCATGTACATAATGACCGCAAACACACCGGCCGTCGTCATCATGTAAATCAGCATATACAGAATGACCGCCGCCGCGCCCTCCGGCGTACCGGCAATAATGCCGATCATGGCGTAACCCATATTTCCGATAGAGCTGTACGCCATCAGGCGCTTAATATTTTCCTGCGCTATTGCCGCAAAAGCGCCGATAAACATGGAGCCGACGGAAAGGAAATACACAACCTGCATCCACTGATCCGCCGCCGCGGCAAACGGGTCGAACAACAAACGCATCAAGAGCGCCATGGCCGCGACCTTGGGCACAATGGCGAAAAACGCCGTCACACTGGTCGGCGCGCCCTGATAAACATCGGGTGTCCACATATGGAACGGCACGGCGGAAATTTTAAAGGCCAGCCCCGCAAGGATAAAGACCAGCCCGACCACCGCGCCCGGCGCTATCGTATCCAGGGAATACAGATTGGCCTGAATGGTTACGAAATCAAGCGAACCGATAAAGCCGTAAATCAGGGAGATTCCAAACAAAAGCATGCCGGAGGAAAGCGCCCCGAGAATGAAATATTTGATCCCCGCTTCCGCCGATTGCAGGGAATTGCGGTGAAATGCGGCCAACACATAAAGGCTGAGCGATTGCAGCTCCAGTCCCATATAAAGCGAAAGCATATTATTAGCCGATACCATCAGCAGCATGCCGACGCCCGCCATAACCACAAGGATGGGATATTCAAATCGCGCGATCTGCTCCTGGGCCATAAACCGCAGGGAAAGGCCAAGGGACATAATTATGCCCACCATTATGATTAACTTCAGAACCCCGGCAAACTGGTCAAAAACAAACATCCCGCTTAAGGCCGAGACACGCCCCCAGTTCAGACCGAACATGAAGAACATCGCAATAACGATGCCCAGAATGCAGGACAGCGTGATAACAGGCGTGGATTCGTTGCCGCGGTTTACCCCTACGACAAGAAACCCCATGGCGATCAACGCCATGAATATCTCGGGCAATAGCGGCAGTAAGTTAAAATCAGTCATCGCTTTCACCCGTATCTGCGTTTTGTTCTTCGGCTGGCCCTTCTTTTACGGCAGGTTCTTCAACGGTCGCGGGAAATGCGCTCACGATTGCCGCATTATAATTATTGACAAGCTTCTCAACCGAGGCGCCTGTGCGGTCCGTGATCACGCCGGGAAATACACCCAGCCAGATAACAAGAATGGCCAGCGGAGCAAGCATACCGATCTCGCGCGGGCCGATATCCGGCATTTTAGCGGCGTCCGCATTGACTTGCTCGCCAAATACGACGCGGCGGTAAAGCATCAGCATATAGGTTGCGCCCAAAATCAGACCGCTTGCCGCAAAGGCAGCCACGGCCGTATTCACTTGGAACGCGCCAAGCAGAGAGAGGAACTCGCCGACAAATCCGGACGTACCCGGCAGCCCGACGGAACCCAGCATAAAGATCATAAACACGGTCGCGTATTTGGGCATGTTTTTAACAAGGCCGCCGTAGCGCCCGATTTCGCGGGTATGAAGACGGTCGTAAACCACGCCGACACACAGGAACAACGCGGCAGAGATCAGGCCGTGACTAAGCATCTGGAACACGCCGCCCTCAACGCCCTGTACCGTCATAGTAAAGATGCCCAGCGTTACAAACCCCATATGGGCGACAGAGGAATACGCGATCAGCTTTTTCATGTCTTCCTGCACAAGGGCGACAAGAGAGGTATAAATAATGGCAATGACGGAGAGCCAGAAAACCAGGGGCGCAAAATAGAGACTTGCTTCCGGGAACATCGGCAGAAGAAAACGCAGGAAACCGTAACCGCCCATTTTCAGGAGCACGCCCGCCAATATGACGGAGCCGGCGGTCGGCGCTTCCACGTGCGCATCGGGCAACCACGTATGCACCGGCCACATCGGCATTTTCACGGCGAAGGAGGCAAAACATGCCAGCCACAGCCATATCTGGATATCCCTTGCCACCGGGTGCGCCATCAGGGTCGGAATATCCGTTGTGCCGTTTTGAACGTATAGCGTTAAAAGCGCCACCAGCATCAGCACGGAGCCCAGCAGCGTATAAAGGAAAAACTTATAGGCCGCATAAACACGGCGCGGGCCGCCCCATATCCCGATAATCAGGAACATGGGAATAAGAACTCCTTCGAAGAAAACGTAGAACAGCACGCTATCCAGCGCACAGAACGTTCCCACCATAAAACTTTCAAGGATAAGGAACGCCACCATGTATTCGCGCGCGCGCACCTTGACCGAATCCCAACTGGCGATGATGCAGATCGGCGTTAAAAATACCGACAACAGGACAAAGAACATGGAAATACCGTCCACGCCCATATGGTAGGTAAAGCCCCAGGAGCGGAACCATTTAAAATTCTCCACAAACTGGAAATCCGCGCTGCCGCCGTCAAAACGCGCGAACATAAACAGCCCGAACGCCAGCGTGAACAGGGAAGTGTAAAGCGCCATATGTTTGGAGTTCTGCTCTACGACTTTTTCATCCCCGCGGATCATCAGAATAATGAGCGCGCCTGCAAGCGGCAGGAAAGTCATGGCGGAAAGAATTGGAAAATCGACCATATTGAATTATTCTCCCATTACCGCCGCGCGGAAAATAAACCAGGAAATAACCGCGATTACCGCGATCATCATCACAAAGGCATATTGATATACAAAGCCGCTTTGCAGCCTGCTGAGGAACCCGGCTGTCTTTTTGGAAGCCAGCGCCGAACCGTCAGGACCAAAGCGGTTGATAATATCCTGATCACCCTTCTTCCAGAAAATTTTACCAAGGCGAATGGCGTTTTTAACAAATACGGCGTCATAAAGTTCGTCGAAATACCATTTGTTAAAGAACAGCGCATGGACAGGCTTAAAGATGCGAACAATAACGCCGGGAAGGCCGGGCCAGAGAATGTACATCAGATAAGCGGCGAAGATTCCCAAAGCCCCCATAAGCAGCGGCAGCTTCTGTACCCAAAACGGCGCCCCATGGGCGGCGGCGACTGTGTCGTTTTCAGGTCTTACAAGCAAGGCATCGCTCCAGAACGCCTCTTTGGTCCATGCGATTGTTTTGCCCGCCGCCTCTTTGGCTTCCGTTTCGGCATTAACGATATGTGCCTCTTCTTCCTGAACATAGTCATGCGGCGCTTCCACAGGGCTGATCACGCCATGATGTTCGCTGACCTCTTCAAACGCGCCGCCGTGATGCCCGGACGAACCGACAAAGCCGCCGTAAAATACAAACCCGGCCAAAAGCGCGCCTGTCGCCAGCACCACCAGGGGCGCCAGCATAATCGGCGGGGATTCATGGACATGGTCCATAACCTTTTTACTGGCGCGCGGCTTGCCGTGGAATGTCATGAAAAGTACGCGCCACGTATAGAACGCGGTCATGAGCGCGGCGGCGATCCCCATCCAGTAAGCCATATCGCCAAACCATGTGTGATCGGCCCATGCCGCTTCCAGAATCATGTCCTTGGAAAAATACCCGGCAAACGGCCAGATACCGCCCAGAGCGAGCGATCCAATCCACATCAGGGCGTAGGTCATCGGGATTTTCTTCCAGATTCCGCCCATATTGCGCATATCCTGCTCATCGCTCATCGCGTGAATAACGGAGCCCGCGCCAAGGAACAAAAGCGCCTTGAAAAAGGCGTGGGTCATCAGGTGGAACATCGCTGCGCCATAGGCCGAAACGCCAAGGGCAAAAAACATGTAACCAAGCTGCGACATGGTGGAATAGGCAATCACGCGCTTGATATCAAACTGCGTCAGGCCGATCGTCGCCGCCACCAGAGCGGTGCACGCCCCGAATACCGTTACGACGACCAGCGCGTCAGGCGCATATTCAAAAACCGGGGAGAAACGCGCCACAAGAAATACGCCGGCGGTCACCATCGTTGCCGCATGGATCAGCGCGGAAACCGGGGTCGGGCCTTCCATCGCATCGGGCAGCCATGTATGCAGACCCAGCTGCGCCGATTTGCCGACAGCGCCTGTAAACAAAAGCAGGCAGATCAGCGTCAGAGCGGGAATTTCATACCCGAAGAAGTTTAAAGTGGCATCGGCCATATGCGGCGCTTGCGAGAAGATATAATCAAAATCGATTGAGCCAAACAGCACGAAGCACGCCATAATGCCCAGCGCCAGACCGAAATCCCCGACGCGGTTTACAACGAAGGCTTTCTGGGCCGCCGCATTGGCGCTGGCCTTGTGGTTCCAGAAACCGATCAGCAGGTAAGAAGCCAGCCCCACACCTTCCCAGCCAAAGAAAAGCTGCAAGAGGTTATCGGCACTGACCAGCATCAGCATCGCGAAGGTAAACAGCGAGAGATAAGACATAAACCGCGCCTTATGCGGGTCATGACTCATATAGCCGACAGAATAAACGTGCACGCAAGCACTAACGATATTAATCACGCACATCATGACCACGGAAAGCTGGTCGACACGCAGCGCCCACTCCAGTGTAAAGTCGCCGGAAGAAATCCATGGCGCCAGCACTGTCGTATAAGGGTCGCTTCCTAAAATAACGTCGAAAAACAGGACAATGGAAGAAAACGCGGCAAGGATAACCGCGGAGCACGTAATAAACTGCACACCCTGATCACCCAGCTTTTTGCCGTAAAGAAAAGTCACGGCGAACGCGATTAACGGGGAAAAAACAGCAAGAAGTTCCATCTATCTCCCCTAGCCTTTCATACTCGAAATATCTTCAACGGCGATGCTTCCCTTGTTGCGGAAGAACACCACGAGGATCGCAAGACCGATGGCGGCCTCAGCAGCAGCCACCGTTAAAATGAACATCACAAAAACCTGCCCTGCCATATCCTGAAGATAGGTGGAAAACGCTACAAAATTGATATTGACCGAAAGCAGCATCAGCTCAATGGACATCAAAATAACAATTACGTTTTTACGGTTCAGGAAAATGCCGAAAACCCCCATCGTGAACAGGAGTCCGGCAAGGATCAGATAATGTGACATCCCGATCATAGCAGCGCCTCCGGTGCGGATGACTTGATGAATAGATGGCTTGATGACCCGATATATAAATCAGCCATTCTTTCTCTATTCATACGGTTATCCAGTAATCCAGTCATCTCAATTACACCCCCGTCCTTGGCGCAACATGCTGCACTTCCAGAACATCCTCGGGTCTGCGTGCATGTTGTTTGGATACGCTTTGTTTGCGCACGCCCGGACGTGTCCTGTGGGTAAGGACAATCGCGCCAATCATGGCCACGAAAAGAATAAGTCCGGCAATCTGGAACGCCAGTATGTAATGAGTGTAAAGAACCTGCCCTAGCGCTTCGGTGTTGCCAAGTTCGGCAAAATCGGCAACCGGTGTATCGATGTTCGCCCCGACTTCCGGCGCGAATTGCCACGTGCTGTAAAGCAAGACCAGCTCCGCCAGCAAGATACCGCCAATAAGGATTCCAATGGGCACATATTGCATCGCGCCCTTGCGCAAATCGGCGAAATTAATATCCAGCATCATGACGACGAAAAGGAAGAGCACGGCCACCGCGCCGACATAAACAATTACCAGCAAAAGCGCAATAAATTCCGCCCCCAGCATGATAAACAGGCCGGCGGAGGTGAAAAAGGCAAGAATCAGAAATAATACAGAATGAACGGGGTTACGCGCCGTAATCACGAAAAAGCCGCTCAGCAGCAAAATACCGGAGAAGAAATAAAAGGCCAGCGCCTGGATAATCATAAAAACCCTTTAATTTCCGTAGACGCCCTAAAGGGGGCTGAAATTGAAAAAGACTAACTCTGTTTTTCTATTCTTTTCGGCAACTTATCGCAAGACCCGATACAGAAAAATTCCGGTTAAATCCTGTAAAACTTAATATTTAGCGGTAAGGCGCGTCGGCGGCGAGATTGGCCGCGAGTTGCGCTTCCCAGCGGTCGCCGTTGGCTAGTAATTTTTCCTTGTTATAATAAAGCTCTTCGCGCGTTTCCGTTGAAAATTCGAAATTCGGACCCTCGACAATCGCGTCCACCGGGCATGCTTCCTGACACAACCCGCAATAAATGCACTTGGTCATATCGATGTCATAGCGGGTTGTGCGGCGGGAGCCGTCTTCGCGGGCCTCGGCTTCAATCGTGATGGCCAGCGCCGGGCAGATTGCTTCGCATAATTTACAGGCAATGCAGCGCTCCTCCCCGTTGGGATAACGGCGCAGCGCATGTTCTCCCCTGAAACGCGGCGATAACGGCCCCTTTTCATACGGGTAATTGATGGTGACGCGCGGCACGAACAGCATGTATTTCAGGGTCAAAAGAAACCCCTTCACAATCTCGGCCAGCAAAAACGAACGTGCATAACTGTTCATCGGTCAAACTTTCTTAAGGCAACGCATTGAAAACCAGCAACAGGCCGGAGGTCAGAACCACCCACGCAAGGGTGAGCGGCAGAAACACTTTCCAGCCCAGCCGCATAAGCTGGTCGTAACGGAAACGCGGCAAGGTCGCGCGCGCCCATATAAACACGAATAATATAGCGGCGGTTTTCAGGGCAAACCAGACAATGCCGGGAACAACAACCAGCCCGGTAATCCCAAAGGGCGGCAGCCAGCCGCCGAGGAAAAGAGTCACGGCAATCGCGCTCATCAGGATCATGTTGGCGTACTCACCAAGGAAAAACAGCGCAAAAGTCATCGCGGAATATTCCACCATAAACCCGCCGGTAATTTCCGACTCGCCTTCCGGCAGGTCAAACGGCGCGCGGTTGGTTTCGGCCAGAATGGAAATCAGGAACACAATAAACATGGGGAACAGCAATAGCTGCATCCACAGCGGGCGCGGCGCCAGCACAATTTCCTGCAAATTCAAAGAACCAGTACACAGCAATACGCAAACGATAATCAGCCCCATGGAAACTTCGTAGGACACCATCTGGGAGGCCGAACGTAAACCGCCAAGGAAGGCGTAGCGCGAGTTAGAGGCCCACCCGGCCATAATCACCCCGTAAACCCCCATGGAAGAAATCGCGACAAGGTACAAAACACCGACATTAATATTGGCCAGAACCCAATCTTTATCGAAAGGAATAACCGCCCACGCCACAAGCGACAGCGCGAAAAGCACCATCGGCGCCAGCAGGAAAACCACGCGGTGGGCCTGCGAAGGGATAATCGTTTCCTTGGAAAACAGCTTAAGGCCGTCGGCAATGGGCTGGAGCAACCCAAACGGCCCGACCGTCATCGGCCCTTGCCGCCTTTGCATCGCGCCCATGACTTTGCGCTCGGCATAGGTTAAATAAGCCACGCACAACAATAGCCCGCCAATTATAAGGACGATATAAAGCAGCGTCATCGCCGTCCAGATTCCATATGTTTCCCAAAGTTCAAGCATGAATGCTACGCGGCCTCCTCGCGGTCTTTAAGGAACTGGGAAATATCCGGCGGGGAATAATTCGGCCCCTTAAGGATTTTGCCATCGCTTTCCCGGACGATCGGCTTGCCGTCTTCACCCAGCTTGGACATGTTGGAGCGCTGCACTTCGTTAAACGCGTCCTCTTTCAGGTGATGAAGCCCGAAAGACAGGTAAGCGCCGTCCAGAACGTATTGCAGGTCGGTCAGCGCATCGAGAACCTCAACCATATCTCCGGCCTCCAACGCTTCACGCAACTCATCCAGTTCCTCGGCCAGCAGGTTGATCCGCAGATCGTTAACGCGCGGATCGGAAATATCCGGCGCGCTTTTAACCGGCAAACCATAGGTTTCATGGAAAATCCGGACTTTTTCTAATGTTGTCTTTGTCATCATTACTCCGCGCTTCTACCCGAGACGGTATACTACAACAGATTGATAAAATTAATAGTCTTGAATTATCTTTTTTATTTTACATATATAAAATTGCGTGCTATAACACGCCATGAAATTTTTAAAAGACCTCGCAACCTTTTTATTTGCCGGAGCGCCACAGCCCCCAGAAGAAACACCCTCTGTCGGGACAATTGGGTGGCGCTTAAGTACGCAGTATCATTCGGCCCCGCGGTTTGAAATTATTGCCTCGACGGCTAAAACGACCGATAAGGTAATTGCAGAGATCGGTTTTTATGGCTGTAATTTATTTAGAGGAACCGGCGACGAAGAAGCCAAAATAAATGCTTTGGGCGAAAGACTTTCACGCTCGCTCGTTTCTGCCATAGAAAGCTTTATACAGCACCCTGCAAGAGCAAGCACACATTTTGAGCCCGTATTTTTTAGAGATAATGGTGCTTACAGAATAACAATCACTGGAAATACTTGTGTGCATCAAGTGGGGCTAACTTACTTGGATACAAGAGAAAATAGAACAGTGGCAGAAATAACACTTAAATTAAGTACATTAAGTGACCGTTCTGAAGCTATCATGGATCGGATTGCTCAGGACTTTCTGGCTTCCCTAACTCCTAGAGAGAGGCAGATATCACAAACAGCCCATGTAAGAGAAATAGGCCCGCCACCATAAAACCTATATTTACTCCGCCGCCTCCAGCATATCTTCACGTGTATCTGTAAATGATTTGGCGCAGGCCTGCATGGTTGCGGACGCACGGCAAATCGCGTTGGTCATGTAATAATTATAGGCGGGAGCTGTAAATTTCTGAGCCTTAACCTTGGTGGTCTTGCCAAATTTACCCCATTCCTCATACCGTAAATTATCAATGACTTCAAATACTTCAAACTCTTTTCTAATGCGAGTTCTTAACTGATACAAGGAATCATACGGCAGCGCATCACCGATAACCGCCGAAAGTGCCCGCAGGATTTTCCAGTCCTCGCGCGCTTCACCGGGCGGGGAAACGGCTTTCTTGGCTGTTTGCACGCGTCCTTCGGTATTCACGTACATGGCATCTTTTTCGGTATAGGCTGCGCCGGGCAAAATCACATCCGCCGCCATCGCGCCGTGGTCGCCATGATGCCCCTGATAAATCACGAAACATTTTTTGGCTATCGCCGCGCTGTCAAATTCATCGGCGCCAAGCAGGTAAAGCACCTTGATGGAGCCGTCCTTCGTTCCCTCTATAATAGAGGCGAAATCCTTGCCGCCCTTGCCCGGAACAAACCCGATATCCAGAGCGCCCACACGGCTGGCCGCGCTATGCAGCACGTTATAACCGTTCCATTCCTTGGTAATCGCCCCGAATTTCTCCGCCGCCGCTCTCGCCAGCCCCTGCACCGCCTCACCATCAGCGCGGGCAAAAACCCCTGCCCCGACGATAATCATCGGGCGCTTGGCATCGCGCAGCACCTTCGCAAAACCGCCGCGCGCGCCCATCAGCGCCTCAAGATCCTGCGGCCCCGCACCCAGATATTCATAAGGATAGGTCAGATCCGCCTGTGCGCCGATCACGCCGATCTTCACGCGCTTTTCCAGCCATGCCTTGCGAATACGAGCATTCACCATCGTGGCTTCATGGCGCGGATTGGTGCCCACCAGCAAAATGGCGTCGGCTTGTTCAATTCCTGAAATGGTTGAATTAAAAATATAGCCGCTGCGCACGGCGCTATCGATCTTCATGCCATCCGTGCGGCAATCCAGATTGGTTGAACCCAGCGCACTCATCATATCCTTAAGCGCCATCATGGATTCCACATCGGCCAGATCGCCCGCCAAAGCGGCAATATTCTCGCCTTTTATACGGGAGAGTTTTTTGGCGATAAAGGCAAAGGCCTCTTCCCAGCTTGCCTCGCGCAGCTTTTTGCTCTGTTCGTCACGAATATAAGGGCGGTCAAGCCGGCCCCTGTTCAAACCGTCATAGGAAAAACGGGTGCGGTCGGAAATCCATTCCTCGTTAATATCCTCATGCAGGCGCGGCAGGATGCGCATAACCTCGCGCCCCCGCGCATCGACGCGGATGTTGGAGCCAACGGCGTCGTGCACGTCAATCGTTTCCGTTTTACGCAGCTCCCAGCTCCGCGCTTTGAACGCATAGGGCTTGGATGTCAGCGCGCCCACCGGACAAACGTCAATCAGATTTCCGGAGAGCTCTGTTTTCACAAGCTCACCAACAAAAGTGCCGATTTCCGCCTCTTCCCCGCGATGGAGCTGGCCTATCACCGGGGTTCCTGCAACTTCTTCGGCAAAACGAACGCACCGCGTACAGTTAATACAGCGTGTCATGATTGTCTTGATCAGCGGCCCGAATTCTTTATTGGGCACGGCGCGCTTGTTTTCGTGGAAGCGGGAGCGGTCAAAGCCATACCCTACCGCCTGATCCTGAAGGTCGCACTCCCCGCCCTGGTCGCAAATCGGGCAATCCAGCGGGTGATTGATCAAAAGCATTTCCATCACGCCTTTGCGTGCCTTTTTCACCATCTCGGATTCGGTCTTAACCACCATGCCCTCACCGCATGCCATAGCGCAGGAAGCCACGGGTTTTGGCGGCCCGCCTTCCACTTCCACAAGGCACATACGGCAATTGGCCGGCACGGAAAGACGGTCATGATAGCAGAAATGCGGGATCTCAATACCAAGCTGCTCCGCAGCCTGAAGGATGCTCGTGCCGCGTTCGACCTCGATTTCCATGTCGTTTATTGTGAGTTTAGGCATTCATATAGGCTTTTTAATATTGAAAAGAGAACACTCCTTCTATTTAATCGGCTTCGCTAGCAAGATCAACCGCATAAAAGCTGTAAAACAACAATATATATGACTTATCGCATCGAAGTACTGGCCCATGAAGAAGACGGACGGGGCAAACAGATTGAAAAGGCCTTAAGCGGCCTGGGAAAAAAGGCGCAGGTGCGCGTGGTTGATGTCTATACATCAGAAAACGATAAACTTAAGGATGAGCGCTTTACAGGGGCGGTTTGTAACCCCGTTACGCAAAAAATAACAGAAAAAGGGGACGGAGTGATTCACTCCGTCCCCGGCTTTGATTGGGCGCTGGAAATCGGCTATTTGCCAGGTGTGACGGACAATATCGGCCATACGGCTGCCGAATTGCTGGAACTGGCCGGCGCAGATAACGACAATGAATGTTATTCTTCCCGCCTGTTCCTCATTAAAAGTGACGCCTCCAAGGAAGATATCGAAAAACTTGCCGGGCTGCTTTCCAACAAGCTGATTCAGCGCGCTTCTATCAAAAGCGCGGCGGAATTTAAAAAAGACGGCGGCATGGACGTTATTGTTCCGCGGGTCCACCTTGATAACAAAGGCGCGGTCGCTGATGACGTTAATCTGGATGTATCCGACAAGGAACTGGAGACAATCGGCAATCAGGGGATAGCGAACGAAGACGGCTCACGCCGCGGTCCCCTTGGCATGTCACTTCTGTACATGAAGGCGGTGCAGGAATATTTCGCACGCGAGGGCCGTGCCCCGAAAGATATCGAGCTGGAAACCGTGGCTCAGACATGGTCGGAACACTGCAAACATACGATCTTTGCCTCCCCCATCGACGACATCAAAGACGGCATTTACAGACACTATATCAAGCGCGCCACACAGGAAATCCGCGCCGCGCGCGGCAAGGACGATTTCTGCGTCTCCGTTTTCTCCGATAACGCCGGGGGCATTATTTTCGACAAGGACTGGCTGATCACCGACAAGGTGGAAACGCACAACTCCCCTTCCGCCCTCGACCCGTTCGGCGGCGCAATCACGGGGATCGTTGGCGTAAACCGCGACTGCCTCGGTTTTGGCAAAGGCGCAAAACCCGTGATTAACCGCTACGGCTATTGCTTTGCCGACCCGCGCACCAATCCGCAATACTACCGCAACAAAGATTGTACAAACCCTGTGCTCTCCCCCGCGACAATCATGAACGGCGTGATTAACGGCGTAAACCATGGCGGGAACTGCTCCGGTATTCCAACGCCGCAAGGCTTCGCGTATTTCGATGACCGCTTTATCGGCAAGCCGCTTGTCTTTGTGGGCACGATCGGCCTGATCCCGCGCGAGATCAACGGCAAACCGGGACACGAGAAAAAAGCGCAGGCCGGCGATAAAATCGTCATGGTCGGCGGGCGCGTCGGGCGTGACGGCATTCACGGTGCCACCTTCTCTTCCGTGGCGCTGGACGAAGGCTCTCCGGCAACGGCGGTGCAGATCGGCGATCCGATTACTCAGAAAAAATTCTCCGATGCCATCGTCAAGGAACTGCGCGATATGAATCTGTACAACGCCATCACCGATAATGGCGCGGGCGGTCTGTCCTCTTCCGTCGGGGAGATGGCGGAACAATCTGGCGGTTTCCATGTGGAACTTGAAAAAGTGCCGCTGAAATACCCCGGCATGGCACCTTGGGAAATCTGGATTTCGGAATCCCAGGAACGCATGACCATGGCCGTGCCGCCGGAAAACACAGAAAAATTGATAGAGCTTCTTGCCAAACGCGGCTGCGAGGCCAGCGTCATCGGAACATACACCGATAGCGGCCGCGCCCGTATCACATGGCACGGTGAAACCATCATGGATATGGATATGGATTTCCTGCATGACGGCAACCCGGAAACACCGCTGAAAACCACATTTACTCTTGGCGGCACGCCGGAGCCTGATATACCGGAACCCCTACCTTCTTGCTTCCCCCGCGAAAGCGGGTGTCTTGAGCCGCAAGAAGATCCCCGCTTGCGCGGGGAAAACACTTCTTACAGTGATTTGCTTTGCCAGATGCTCGCGCGCCTGAATATCTGCTCCAAAGACTTCATCGCCAGCCAGTACGATCATAACGTCCAAGGCTCCGCCGTGCTGGGTCCCGTTCAGGGGCCGGGCCGCGTTTACGCCGAAGCGACAATCACAAAACCCGTTCTGACCTCGCCCAAAGGTGTTGTCATCTCCCAAGGTCTCGCCCCGCGTTACAGCGACATCGACACCTTTCACATGGCGGCCTCCGCGCTTGATATGGCGGTGCGTAA
>CAZBNG010000021.1:0-6553 GCA_964493095.1 uncultured Pseudobdellovibrionaceae bacterium | reverse complement strand
GTCGCCGCCGGATGCGATTTCGATCACCTCGCCCTGCTGGATAATTTCTGCTGGTGCTCTTCCGACGAACCCGAACGTCTGGGGCAGCTCAAACGCGCCGCCGAAGCGATTTACGATCTTGCCGTACTCTACAAAGCGCCGTTTATTTCCGGTAAGGATTCCATGTTCAACGATTTCAAGGGCTTTGATGAAAACGGTAAGGCCGTGAAAATCTCCGCCCCACCGACCCTGCTGGTATCCTCCATCGGCGTCATTCCCGACGTGGCGCAAAGCATCTCTCTCGCCCCCAAAGCGGTCGGCGATGTGGTTTACCTTTTGGGCGAAACCAAAGACGAACTTGGCGCTTCCGAATATTACGATCATCTGGGTCATCTGGGGTCCCATGTGCCACAGGTTAATGGCGGGCGTAACAACGTCATGTACAAACGTTATTCCCGTGCCGCGCGGCAACGCCTGATCGCCTCCGCCATGGCGGTGAATTTTGGTGGCCTTGGCGTGACCCTTGCCAAAAAGGTCATTGCGGGCGGGATGGGAATGGATATCGATCTGACACATTTGTGTCATCCTGAGCGAAGCGAAGGATCTCATAACCTCAAGGGAGATTCTTCAGCGCAAGCGCTTCAGAATGACAAAAAAGAACTACGCGCTGACAAGGCCCTGTTCTCTGAAAGTCAGGGCCGCATTGTGGTGACAATCGCGCCGCAAAACGTCCATGCTTTTGAAAAAATCTTTAAAGATTTCGAATTCTGCCAAAAAATTGGCCACGTCGCCTACGGCAATAAACTTAATATAAAGAATGTATTAGAGATTGAAATTAATAAATTAGATAAAGCGTACAAACAAACACTGAAGGATTACTAACCACGAAGTCACGAAGGTCACGAAGAAAATTTAAATGAATAAAACTTCGTGTTCTTAGTGTCTTCGTGGTTTAAAAACAAAAAATGACAGCAAAAGTACTGGTATTAAGTGGATATGGATTGAACTGCGAAGAGGAAACGCTTTTCGCTTTCGAGCGCGCGGGATTATCCGGCGACATCCGCCACATCAACGACCTGATTGAAAACCCCGCCGAGCTTGAGGGTGTACAGGTTCTTGCCATTCCCGGCGGCTTTTCTTATGGCGATGATACCGGCTCCGGCAACGCCTTTGCCCAGAAAATGAAACTGGCGTTGTGGGATCACCTCCAGAAATTTGTCGAGCGCGATACGTTGACGCTCGGCATTTGTAACGGTTGCCAGATTGTAGCCAATCTCGGCCTTGTCCCTGCCCTGCAAAATTACGGCGAACGCCTCGTGGCGGTCACCCATAACCTGACGGCGCGTTACCAGTGCCGCTGGATCGACGTTAAAAAATCCGGCAAAAACAAATCCCCGTGGCTGGAGGGTATAGAGCGCATGCACATTCCCGTGGCCCATGGCGAAGGCCGCTTTATGATGGATGATGCTGTGCTCAAAGCCCTGCGCGATAACGGCCAGATCGCATTCCAGTACGTTAAAAAAGAATGTCATCCTGAGCGTAGCGAAGGATCTTATGCAGCCGAGGGAGATTCTTCGCCTTCGGCTCAGAATGACAGTTTTGTATTGGCAGGAGGCGAGTTCCCCTATAATCCCAACGGGTCACTGGCCGACATTGCGGGCATTACCGATAAATCGGGCCGGGTGCTGGCGTTTATGCCCCACCCCGAGCGCGGCATGTTCACATGGCAGCGTGATGATTACGACCGTTTGAAGGATAAAGCGCAGCGCGAAGGCTCAGACCTGCCCGAGGAAGCCGACGGTCTGCAGGTATTCCGCAACGCCGCCCGCTATTTCGAGGTCGTGAAACAAAAGAAAAGCGCTTAACCTAATGCGTATCAAAAGAATTGTATTTTTCGGTTCCCAATACCATCGCCGCATAAATTTCAAACAAGTGTTGTAACTTAGGGTCCGGTATTTCGACAAACCTTAACTTCATTTTTGCTAAACGCTCATGAGCCTTAAGGTAATGCTTTTCCCTGAAAACAGGATCTTTGAATAATTCTTTCCTACCGTCCTGTTTTTTATAAGACGCCTTTTTTCTTCCAAAGGTGTCACAAGCCATAAGAAAAACAAAAGACGACTTATTGTGACTTTGCTTACAATAGTGACTTCTAATGCGCTGCTTCAGGTTTTTTGTTCGACCAACATAAATTGGCTTATTTTTTTCGTAGAAAACATATACGCCCGCACGTTTTTCTTTTGCCGGTATAGCCCTCCAGTCTATGGGCTGCAAGCTATCTAATAACTGAGGAAGTTGATCGATCAAGCTTGAGAATTTTTTTGTCATGGCAAATCAAACTTTAAGCCGCCGCTTTACGGTACTCCATGATCCGTTTTTCCATCTCCGGGCGGAAATGTTTGATCAGGCCCTGCACCGGCCACGCCGCCGCATCGCCAAGGGCGCAAATGGTGTGCCCCTCGATTTCCTTGGTCACTTCGTAAAGCTGGTCGATTTCCTCCACGGTCGCATCGCCCTTGACCATGCGGGTCATGATGCGCCAGAGCCAGCCGGCCCCCTCGCGGCAGGGCGTACACTGCCCGCAGCTTTCATGTTTGTAGAAATACGAAAGCCGCGCAATGGCATAAATAAGGTCGGTGGATTTATCCATCACGATCACCGCTGCGGTGCCCAGCCCCGTGCCAACCTCGCGCAAAGAGTCAAAATCCATATGGATGGTTTCGCAAATGCTCTTGGGCAGCAGGGGCGTGGAAGAACCGCCGGGAATAACCGCCAGCAAATTGTCCCAACCGCCGCGCACGCCGCCGCAATGCTTTTCAATCAGCTCTTTCAGCGGAATGCCCATTTCCTCTTCAACATTACACGGCTGGTTGACATGCCCGGAAATGCAAAAAAGTTTAGTGCCCGCGTTTTTCTCATTCAGGCCGAGCTTGGCAAACCATCCTGCCCCGCGGCGTAAAATGGTGGGAACGACGGCAATCGTTTCAACGTTATTCACGGTGGTCGGACAGGAATAAAGCCCCGCCATCGCCGGGAAAGGCGGCTTGTTGCGCGGTTGCCCCTTATTGCCCTCCAGGGATTCAATCAGCGCCGTTTCCTCGCCGCAAATATAGGCGCCCGCGCCGCGGTGCAGGTAAACGTCAAAATCCCAACCCGACTTGGCGGCGTTTTTTCCCAAAAGCCCGGCGTCATAGGCTTCCTCGATCGCTCTTTGAAGCTCGGAACCCTCATGGTAAAATTCGCCGCGAATATAGATATAGGCCGCGTGTGCCCCCATCGCGAAACCTGCAATCAACGCCCCTTCCAGCAATTTATGCGGGTCGTGTCGCAATATCTCGCGGTCCTTGCATGTGCCCGGTTCCGACTCGTCGGCATTAATCACAAGATAATGCGGCCGTCCGTCTGATTCCTTGGGCATAAAGCTCCATTTCATCCCCGTGGGGAATCCGGCGCCGCCGCGCCCGCGCAGGCCCGATGCCTTCATCTCGTCGATAATCCACTCACGGCCCTTCTTGATGATGTCTTTTGTCTTATCCCAGTCGCCGCGCTTTTTGGCGTCCTTGAGTGTAAAGGACTCCCAGCCGTACAGATTGGTGAATATGCGGTCTTTATCAGCGAGCATCAATATTTCATCCTTGTGCTTTCCCCGCGAAAGCGGGGATCTTTTAAACTATCAGAACTTCATCCCACTCAGGATTAGATTGATTAATTAAATCTTCTTTCCAAGCGCGATTCCATTTTTTCAGGGCTTTTTCCCGTTTTTTAGCATCCTCAATATTATTAAACTCTTCATAATAAATAAGTTTGTCTGTTTTGTATTTTTTGGTAAACCCTTCGATTTCAAATGTCTTGTGTTGCGTAATCCTTTGCGCAAGATTGCTTGTAAATCCAATATACAAAACCGTTTTGTTAAAATTTGTTAGTATATAAACGTAATATTTCATTTTTGAAGATCCCCGCTTTCGCGGGGAATACGATTACGGTTAGACTACCCCTGCTTTCTTCGCCTGATCTTTCAAACTGGTCGGGCCGGTCAGCGCCATAGAGCCGCTGCGCCCCGTCTGCGATCCCACCTTCGGTTTCATGTCTTCGGCCAGCAAATCGATAATCTCCGTCATACTGGCGGCGGTAAGGTCCTCGTAAAAATCATCGTTGATCTGCACCATCGGCGCGTTGCAACACGCCCCCAGACATTCCACTTCCATCAGGGTGAAATAACCGTCCTTCGTTGTTTCCCCCACATCAATGCCAAGGCGCTTTTTACACGCGCTCACGACATTGTCGCTGCCGCATAGCCAGCACGGCGTGGTAGTGCACATCTGGATCAAATATTTGCCCACGGGCGCAAGGTTATACATGGAATAAAACGTCGCCACCTCGTAAACCTTGATCGGCGGCATATCGAGCATTTGCGCAATGCGGTCCATCGCGGCGCGGGGAATCCAGCCCCCATAAGGCGGGGACGCTTTTGCCCCCTCTTCTCCCACCTGCCGCTGGGCAAGGTCAAGCAGCGGCATCACGGCGGATTTTTGCCGCCCCTTGGGGTATTTCGCGATAATCCCCTCGATAACCTTTTTATTCGCCTTGGTGAAATCAAAGCGTTCAGGCTGATACGGGGCGTTTATTTCAAAAAGTTTTTTCATTGTACTTCCAAACTATCTCCCTTGAAAGCAGAACAATCGTCCTTAACACCATGCAAAGGTATAGCTCCATAGTCAAAATCAAGATCAGGAAAAGCCAAGGAAATTAAGCGAAAAGCACTACGTTCTTTCGAAGCATTTATCTTTCCATGTTGCTTTAAAAAACTCATGGCAAACTCAACCAACTTAAGGAACCTTCGTTTCGCGCCTTCATCACTTTTAGAAGCCCGCCTGGCAAAAACACCCAGATGCCCTAAAAACTCGTCGTTAAACTGGTTTCTCCGAATGAAATCATCCTTCTCTCTAAAATCTTCTAAAAATTGTTCCATTTCTTGTAAAAACTCTTCTACATCAGCACTCACCGGTCAATCTCCCCAAAAACAATATCAAGCGAACCGATAATCAAAAACGTATCGGCAAGTTGGTGATTTTAAAAATTACATCATCATCCATCGGTTACTCGGTTTTTCGGCTATTAAATTTGTTTTTGTACTCCTCTATATAGTACTCAATATTCCTTGAGGTCCCGGTAACAACAAGGTTTCCAAGACAGTCGATTATAACAGGAGCGTTTCCCGGCACCAAATAACTTGGATCTCCTGTTTCGGCGTATTTTGCGGTTGTATAAAAAAAGACCCATCCAAAGCTCTCATGTCTCGTGGCATCCTGTAGAAGAACGTACTCATGCTCTTTTCCAAACTCCTTGGCAATAAAATCAAGCGCCTTTCGTTCTGCCTGCTCTAAATCGATCAGACAATCTTCTTTGCCGTTATGCTCCATGATTACTGGAAACCCCTTAAAATAAAACCAGCCGGCGCTTAATACACCCGCGAAAAAAATTGTCCAAACAATAAAAAGGTTCGCCGGAATTTTCACCGGTCAATCTCCCCGAACACAATATCGAGCGAACCGATAATGGACACCGTATCGGCAAGCTGGTGTCCCCGGCACATAAAATCAAGCGCCTGCAAATGCGCAAAACCGGGCGCGCGGATGTGGCATTTATACGGCTTGTTCGTTCCGTCGCTGACAAGGTAGACGGCGAACTCGCCCTTGGGCGCTTCGACCGCGGTATAGGTTTCTCCGGCGGGAACGTGATACCCCTCGGTGTAGAGTTTAAAATGGTGGATCAGCGCCTCCATGGAATCTTTCATCTCGGCGCGCGGCGGCGGGGCCACCTTGTAATCATTTACCTTCACCGGACCATCGGGCATTTTGGCGATTGCCTGTTTCATGATCTTGATGGATTCATACATCTCGGCCATGCGCACAAGGTAACGGGCGTAACAGTCCCCGGTCTTGCCCACGGGAATATCAAACTCCATGTCTTCATAAGCGTCATAGGGCTGTGATTTGCGAAGATCCCACGCAAGGCCGGAGCCGCGCAGCATCGGGCCGCTAAAACCCCAGTCCATGGCCTCGTCGGATGTTACAACGCCGATATCCACGGTGCGCTGTTTGAAAATACGGTTGTTGGTCAGAAGCGTTTCGAGATCGCCCAAAAATTTCGGCAATTCCTCGCACCACTCCATCATATCTTCCAGCAACCCTGCGGGCATATCCAGCGCCACGCCGCCGGGGCGGAAATAATTGGCGTGCAGACGCGCGCCGCAAACGCGCTCGTAAAACTCCATACCCTTTTCACGCTCTTCAAACCCCCAAAGCGCGGGGGTGAGCGCGCCGACATCCAGCGCAAAGGTCGTGATGTTCAGGATGTGGTTCAAAATGCGACCCAGCTCCGCGAACAGCACGCGGATATATTGCGCGCGAACCGGGGCGGTAATACCCAGAAGCTTTTCCGTCGCCAGCGCAAAGGCATGCTCCTGATTCATCGGCGCGACGTAATCAAGCCGGTCGAAATAAGGAACGGCCTGAAGATAGGTTTTATATTCGATCAGCTTTTCAGTGCCGCGGTGAAGCAACCCCACATGCGG